>JANRKT010000349.1:0-6684 GCA_033763355.1 Chitinophagaceae bacterium
GTTTGCCTGTACAGGTAGCCGGCCCAGGTAGATTGTTTTAACTCTTCCGCTTCCAGTATGCTGCGGGTATCAGCCCAGGTAATCAGGTTGGTAACCGGTTCATTCTTTTCATTTACGGCCATTATGCCATGCATGGCGCAACTGAAGCTGAACCCGGTAATCTCGTACCTGTTCTTGAGCCTTGTTATTATTTCTCCAATGCAAAACAATGTAGCCTGTAATAAAGTTTGGGGCACCTGTTCCTGGTAGTTGGGTTTGGGTTGCAGTATAGAGTAGCTTTCCTGCGCTGTGGTAATAACTTTGCCGTCTTCAGTTAAAGCAACCGCTTTGGCAGAACTTGTTCCGATGTCTGTGCCGATAACGCATTTCATGGCGACAATGAAGTTAATGTAACCGCAGGGGATTATCAATTTATCTTTTCCTGGACAGGCCACAGATTACACAGATTAGCACGGATATATTTTTATTATTACAATTTGCACTTTTATAGATTTAAGGCAGAGGTTGGTTTTTTCTGTGTCAACCTGTGTAACCAGCCTGATGGCAGTCATGTCAGTGGCCACAGATTGCACAGATTAGCACGGATATATTTTGCATCTCTATAGCTTCCCGGACAACATCTGATTTTTTCTGTGTCAATCTGTGTAATCTGTGGCTACAGCTTTTTGTGGCTACAATTTTTTTCTCATCACATAATCATTCATAAAATACCCGTTGCCGATATCTATATCTTCCTCCCTGAAAACCGCGAACCCGATTTTTTCATAAAAACTTTTAGCCGGGTTGTAACGGTTCACATTCAGTTCAAGTATTTCAGCGCCAAGCGGTATAATATCCGCACTTATATCATCCAGCATTTTTTTGCCAATGCCTTTGCCCTGCTGGCCGGGCAATATGTAAATTTTATGCAGGCGGAAAATGCGGCTGTCCCCTTCCGTTAAAGGGGAATAGGAAGCGAATGCCACCGGCTCTTTATCGTCGTAAGCAATTACAAACTGGTGACCCTTTTCGCTGATCTGCTCCTGCAGCGATGCTTCACTGTAGATCATTTCCAGCATGTAATCAACCTGCTCCCGGGTTAAGATGGATGAATAAGTCTGCGGCCATACTTTCATTGCAAGTTCACGTATCAGTGGTATGGCAGGCACATTTACTTTTTCAACTGTTATCATTTTGGTTATCCCCGTGTATCTGTTGTGATAAAATAACATGTTCTTTAATGGCCCTGCGTGACAACCACACTGCAACGGCAAAAGAAATTACAGCGCCGGAAAACAGCATGATTTCAGAAACATATTGTTTTACAAGCTGGTCTTCCCTGAGAAAAAGAAAGAAATCGAATGTGCCGTGAAAGAATACCGCCCAGAACAGGCCCAGCATCATGTACATGATCCGCCGGTCGTAATTGATCCATGCTTTACCGATGCTGTACCCCATCAATACGGCGAAAGTGCCATGCGCCGGAACAGAAAGAAACATGCGGACAAACGCTGTAGCATAACCGTGCTGCATTACATACATGATGTTTTCAATAGTGGCAAAGCCCATACCCACCATTACCGAATACACAATGCCATCATAAGGTTCGTCAAATTCCTTTTTCGGGAAAGCATAATAGCGTACCATAATGTACTTGCTCCATTCTTCCGTGAGGGCCACAACGAGGTAAGCAAAGATGGCAATTGAAAAAATATTCTGCGGCATTAAAGCTTTATGCAAAGGGGTAAGCAGCAGTTGCAGGCCCAAAGCAATAAAAGCGCTGAGCACACCAAGAAAAAAACTGACAATCAGGTGCCTTCTTGGTTCTTTGTTATACTGGTCTTTAAAAAAGATATACAAACAGATGGCAATGCCGGGAGCAATAGCAAGGGAGAGTAAAAGCATGGGGTGAATTTACAGCAAAGCAACACTTTTGACAAATTGCAGACTGTGTTTGCAAATAAAGTCTTGCAGCCAAGCCGCCACTTCTTAATAACAGGCCCGGGCATTTTTTGCCATGGCTGTATAAATTATTCCTCAGCAAACTCATATCTGTGTTCATCTGTGTAATCTGTGGCTAACCTAAATCCAATCGTTTTCAATATTCCGGGATTCAGTATCTTTCATTAAAATCGGCCATTTGAATGCACAGTAAATTTTATTTTCTCTACCCCTTTAAAAACTGCAGAAAGAGATTCTTCATTTTACATGCTGTTATTTTTTTATTTTTTAATTTTTCCTTTCTCCGGGCGCAGCAATTCGGCGGCAATGCCCCTTCGCTGAAATGGAAGCAGATCAATACTGATACAGTCCGTGTGGTATTCCCTGCAGGAATGGATATGCAGGCCAGAAGGGTTGCAGACATTGTTCACCATTTAAGCCGTACAACTGCGGGGTCTGTTGGTAATACAAACAGGAAGATCAGTATTGTGCTGCAAAACCAGACCACATTATCCAATGCTTATGTTGGCCTTGCGCCATGGCGCAGCGAATTTTATCTCACCACTCCCCAAAACAGCCTTGAGCTGGGAAGCCTGCCCTGGTATGATAACCTTGCCATACACGAATGGAGGCATGTGCAGCAATATTCCAATTACAGAAAAGGTTTATCAAAGATCGCTTCATGGGTATTTGGGCAGGAAGGCCAGGCTGTTGCCAACAATGCTGCTATACCCGATTGGTTTTTTGAAGGCGACGCTGTGTTTAATGAAACTGCAGTAAGCGGGCAGGGCAGGGGGCGTTTGCCGGATTTCTTTAATGGTTACCGCTCGTTATGGAAGGCAGATAAATCTTACAGTTATATGAAACTGCGCAATGGTTCACTGCGGCATTATGTGCCAGACCATTACCAGTTGGGGTATCTTGTTGTAGCCTATGGCAGGGAGAAATATGGCCATGAATTCTGGAAAAAAGTAACAGCTGATGCAGCCGCTTACCGTTCGTTGTTTTATCCTTTTCAGGCCGCTGTTAAAAAATATTCGGGCAGGGCGTATAAAAATTTTATTAATAATGCCATAATTTATTATAAAGATGAAGTGAAAACTGTTGCTGAGAATGATTCAACTGCAGTAACAACGGCAGAAAAAAAATATGTGAAGGATTATACTTTCCCTTACCTGTTGGGTGAAGATTCTGTTTTGGTGCTTAAGAAAACTTACCGTGATATCCCTGCATGGCATATCATTAACGGCGGAAAGGAAACAAAGCTGACAGTTAAAGATATAGGGACTGATGATTATTATACTTACCGTGCAGGTAAAATAATTTACACAGCTTACGAACCCGATGCCCGCTGGGGATGGAGGGATTACAGTGTAATACGCATACTGGATATACACACTAAGCTGAGCAGGGCCATAACAAAACGCAGTAAATACTTTTCGCCTGACCTTTCACCGGATGGAGGAAGGATAGTGGCTGTTGATGTTGCCCCTGACGGGAAGAATGAATTACATATTGTGGATGCTTTTAGCGGACAGGTGCAAAGAGTATTACCCAACAGGGAAGGATGGTTTATTACATATCCGAAGTTCTGTAACTACGGCAAACAGGTTATTGCAGCAGTAAGAAACAGCGAAGGCCGGATGGCATTGGCTTTAATTGATGCTGCTGATGGCGGGTATGACCTGCTGTTGCCTTTTGCCAACAGGGTTATTGCATATCCGTTTGTAAAAGGAGATTCTGTTTTGTTTACTGCTGCCAATAAAGGAAGGGATGAGTTATTCATCTTACGGCTTTCAGAAAAAAAGCTGTATAAAGTTTTAAGCAGTTATACCGGCAATTACCAGGCTGCTTTAAATGACAATGGTGACAAACTAATATGGAGCCGGTTTACTGCAGGAGGAAGGCTGTTGCACCAGTCGGTATTGCCGGCAATGACAGAAATGCCATTGAATGAATGGCAGACAGGCCTTCAGGATTTATATGTGTTGCAGGCTTTGCAGCAGGAGGGAGGGAACCAACTGGATAAAATTCCTTCTGCACCGTATGCGATAAAGAAGTATCACAAGACAACCGGCTTATTTAATTTTCACAGCTGGCGCCCTTATTATGACCAGCCCGAATGGAGTTTTACCATTTACGGTGAGAATGTCCTGAATACATTTCAGTCCGAATTGTTTTTTAAGTACAATGAAAATGAGCAAAGCAAGGAGGTTGGTTTAAATGGCATTTTCGGAAGTTTATATCCCTGGATAACGGGAGGGGTTTCCTATACGTTTGACAGGTTTTACAGGGATACTGCGCAAACCATTACATGGAATGAAGCAAACGCAAATATCGGTTTACAACTCCCGTTGAATTTTACGCAGGGGAAGTTTTATAAATACCTCACGCTGGCTTCAACTGTCAATACAGATCGGGTGTATTTTACCGGAAATTCCAAAGACCAGTATATTGACAGGCAGGTTAATTATATTGAAAGTATTTTAAGCTGGAGTATGCAGGCACAGCAGGCAAGGCAGCATATTTATCCCCGCTTTGCATGGGTGCTTTACCTGCAGCACAGGGGCAGCATCAGTAAGTTCACCGCACAACAATTTCTTGCAACCACATCTTTATACTTTCCGGGTTTATTAAAAGATCATAACCTGGTATTTAGAGGCGCATGGCAGGCAAGTGATACTGCCGGGCAATACAGGTTTGATAACAACTTTCCTTTTTCAAGAGGTTATCCTGCAGTTGATTTTCCAAGGATGTGGAAGCTGGGGGCGAATTATCATTTTCCTTTGCTTTATCCTGACTGGGGTTTTGCCAATATTGTTTATTTCCTGCGCATAAGGGCAAATGCATTTTATGATTATACAGGAATAAAAAGCCGGAGAACAGGACAGGAGCGGTATTTGAATACGGTGGGCGGGGAAATTTTCTTTGATACCCGCTGGTGGAACCAGCAGCCTGTTACTTTCGGGATACGTTACAGCAGGTTGCTGAATTATAATATTTATACAAGGCCGCCCAATCCCAACCAATGGGAGTTTATTTTACCGGTAAATTTGCTGAGGTGAGGGAGTATAGTGAATGGGCAAACGTGAGACGTGAATGGTGAGTGGGGAATGGGAAATGGGAAATGGGATGATTACAGCTATAATGTCTGCTGCTTACTGGCGACTGCAGACTGCTGACTGTTCATAACACTTTAAACCTGATGCCCTCCGCTCTCATCTTCTTCCCGTTTTTCAAACGCACATAAATATTGTCAATCAGCATTTCATCGTCTTTCTTCACGTTGTCTTTTATACTGTCCCGCCATAATTCAGACATGATGTCTGTACTGTAGAACTCATAAGCACGGTAATCTTTTACTGTTTTTGTTTGTTCTGTTACTTCATCTTTGACAGTGCTTTTAAAAAAATAATTTACCCTGAAGCCGGTAACATTGTACAATGCGCCTTTTTCATCCCTTGCTTTCAGTGAAGAATCAACAATCCTTTTCAGCATATCTGCTGTTATGTTGCCCCCTTTAAAACCGCCCAGCGAAATGCTGAATTTTGGGATGCCTGTAACTACTGGGCTGGTTTTGTTCTGGGCGGCTGCAAGATGGCTATATGAAACCACAACAGCTAACAGCATTAATTTTTTCATTCCGTGATTTTAGTTATAAAACGATAAGCCCTTTCGGTTATTTCAGTTCAGGTTTGTTAAACTTTCTTCGATGGCTTTTATTTTGGCTTCAGCGTCCGATTTCTTTTTTCTTTCAACCTCAATCACTTCCGGTTTTGCATTTTGCACAAAGCGTTCGTTGCCTAATTTCTTTTCAACTGACACAAGGAAGCCTTTCAGGTAATTCAGCTCTTTTTGAAGCTCTTCTTTTTGGTTTTCGGTATTAACGGGTTGTTCTGTGAGCAGGTAAAATTTATCTTTCCCAATAACACTCGAAATGGTTCCGGGCTCAGCTTCGTTTACAAACGTCAGGTGTTCCGCGTTTACCTGTTTACAGAGAATGGATTGAATGGGCGGGTAAATGTTTTGCTGCTGCGTTTGTATAAACAACCTGATGCTTTCTTTGGGTTTAATCTGCTGTTTGATCCTTATATCCCTCAGGCCGGTAATTAATTCTTTCAGCAATTTTCCCTGCTCAAGAACTCCCGGCTGGTGGCCGGAAACTTGTGCCTGCTGCCTTACAGTCAAATCGTCTCCCTTTTTTCTTTCCTTCAGCTGATGATAAATCTCTTCTGTAATAAAAGGCATGAAGGGATGAAGCAGTTGCATCAGCTCTTCAAAAAAGTAAACAGTTTTTTGATAAACATCTTTTTCAATGGGCTGCTCAAACCCTGGCTTTACCCATTCCAGGTACCAACTGCAGAAATCATCCCATATAAGTGAGTAAACAGTTTTCAATGCTTCGCTTAAGCGGAAGTCTTTGTATAAATTTTCAAGTTCTGCTTTTACTTCATTCAACCTGTTTTCAAACCACTCAATTGCAAAATTCCCGGATGACTGTTGACTGCCCACTGTTGACTGCTGAATGCCAACTGCTGACTGTGGACTATTGGCTGCCGGCTGTCTTCCTTCCCACATCTTTACCAGCTTCAGTGCATTCCATAACTTGTTATTGAAATTTCGTCCCTGCTCATTGCTGGCTTCATCCCACAAAAGGTCATTACCTGCAGGAGAAGAAATCAATATGCCGAAGCGTACAGCATCAGCGCCGTATTTATCAATTAATCCAAGCAGGTCAGGCGAATTGCCCAACTGCTTGCTCAT
>JANRKT010000350.1:0-6009 GCA_033763355.1 Chitinophagaceae bacterium
TGTTAAACTGGTTAATTAAATTGTATTCATTTCAATTTAATCCATAAAATGAAAACAGCGGCAACCAAGCCGCCGTTTTCAACACTGCCTGCTTATATATGAGAAAGATTAATAACCCGGGTTTTGCATTGCTTGTTTTTGTTCTGGTGTTAAGGCCACTCCCCCGGCCCTTACTCCGTCAAGGAATGTTTGCGGTATTGGCCGCAGCAAATGCCTGTCCTGAATATTGGGTGCCGCGTCAGGATTAAATGCTTTTGCCCGCGGAATTAATGTTTTAGTTCGGGATAAATCCTGCCAGCGCAAATATTCACCGGCAAGCTCACGGGCCCGTTCATTTAACAAAAAGCCCAACGCCCTGTCATAAGGAGACGAATTGCCAAGAATAGTGATAATGTATTCATCACTTGCCGGTAAATTTGCCATATCAGTAACCGCTAAACTTGCCGAAGCCGCAGTTGTAACTGGGATATTATTTGATTCATAATAAGAATTCTCCGGAAAAAAAGAAGGAGGTACATTTTGAGGGGCGCTGCTGGGCGCTGCACCACCATCATAATAAACCGAACGGCTTTCCCCGCTTACATACTGCGCCCTTGTCCGCAATGGGTTGATGTAAGGCAACGCATCGTTATAAGAACCGGTACCCAATTTTGCCAGGCGGATTTTTGCTTCTGCAGCTATCAAATAGGTTTCCGCAGAACGGGCAAGGGTAATATCCCTGAGGCCATCCACATCATTAAAACCAGCGGTGCGGGAACCATCAAAAAACTTACTTAATGATGGAAATTTGCGGGAATCGTCAAGCAATGCACCGTCTGTTGTCCTTCCCCCCGGATAAGCCACATGCACATGGGGTATTGTTTTTCCGGTTGCGGCATATACAACCGAATTGGTCATATACACATTGGCAAAGCGTGTATCGCCGGGTTGGTTAATAACATACATTAACCCCAGATCACCATTAGCATAATAGCCGCCCTGTGCACGGTTTACTTTGTGCTTAGTCCTGAAGGTTTTCCAAAACCTTGAGTCGTTTACCATGTCGTATATCCTGTAAATGTAATAGCTCGGTGACAGACGGCTAAATGGACGGTCGCCGCTAAGATCCCGCTGCATTTGCGCTATATCCTCATAACGGGAGGCATAGTATAAATGCTGTGTATTAACACCGCTTGCTGTTAAGTCTGATGTAAACTGTGCGGATAAAATTATTTCCTTCAGGTTTTCATTTGCGCCGTTAGGTGCAGTATACCTCCACAAATCACCAAAGTTGGGCGCCAATGGATGGTTTGCAATTACAGCATCGCACAGAGGGGTTATCGCCGCTAAATCTGCAGCCTTCGTTGATGAATTCCATGAATCGTTTATTTCGCTGGCACGGCTCAGATAGGCTTTTGCAAGGAAGTGTGCGGCTGCATCTTTAGTAATCCGGGCAGGAGAACCCGTATTGCCCAAAAGATTGTAAGCCTGTGTAAAATCAGAAATAATTAAATCGTAAACACTCTTTGGTTCGGCACGGGTGAACTCCAGCTCTACTACAGAACTTGGTTTTGTTTTCAGGGGAACTGCCCCGTATTGGCTTACCAATCGCAAGTAATTATAAGCACGGAAGAAATGACCTTCGCCCAATGCAGTTTTCTTGATAGCATCAGCCGTAGAGGCACTTGCAGTTGCATTTTCAATAATAATATTTGCATGGCCTATCCCAATGTATAGATTATCCCATTGGGCATTAGCGGTTACAGTATTACCATTGTTGGGGGTTACAAAAGGGCCGAATGTATTACCATAAGAATTATACATACCATTCGAAGGGTCGCCGCCTACCCGGAATTCGTCTGTCCCGGAACACATGTAAGCAAAAGCCATTTCCCCATTAAACTGGGTAGCAAATACCTGGTGGTAAGCGCCATTGACCAACTGCAGGATACCGGCATCTGTTTTGTAAAACTCCAAATCTCTTACCGTATCCAGGGTTTCATCTAAAAACTCCTTTTTACAAGAAGTGGTAACCATAGCTGCAAGCATGGTTGCTAAACTTATACTTAATATTTTATTTCTCATATTTTAAAAATTTAATCAATTAAAACCCTGCATTAATACCGAATGTGAAACCCCTGTTACTGAACAAAAGTGCATTATCCATGTCCATGAATTTGATTTTAGAAAACAACATACCAGGATTAGCAGCCTGAAAGTAAACCCGCAGGCTTGACATACGCAGTGTTTTTAGTAATTGTGCCGGCACATTATACGAGGCAGAAATGTTTCTTATTTTCATGAATGATGCCTTCCTGTAACCCAATGAAGGAGAATAAGGATCCCCAGAGCCTACAGAGTAAAAAGGTTTCTGGTATTCTGCATCCTGATTGTTTTCGGTCCAGTAATCTATTTTCCGCTGGTTGCCGCGGGCAGTTTGAGCTTCCCCGCCTGTGTTAAACCAGTAATTTAACCTTCCATAAATAAAAAATGATAACTCAAATCCTTTATAAGTAAAGCTATTTGTCATACCCACTACCCAGCGGGGTCTTGTATGGCCAATAATTACACGGTCATTATTAGCGTCAATTTTATTATCGCCGTTTTGGTCAATGGGCCTCACCTGGCCCGGAGTAAAATTGTTGCCGTTTTGGCGAAACTTGGCTAACAAACCTGTATCGGCATACTGCCATACACCATTAGCCGCAAAACCATAAATAATACCTATGGGGTGGTCAATAAACCAGTTATTATTAATATCATCCTGCTTGCCATTAGAGAGTGAAACGATTCTGTCTTTTTGCCAGGCAGCATTTAGAGTGGTAGCCCACTGAAAGTTTTTGGTTGTTATATTGATAGTATTAATACTGATATCAATACCTTTATTTGCAGTTTGTCCTATATTTTCAATGGTGGTAAGAAAACCTGTAACTGTTGGAAGGCTTCGTGCCATTAACAAATCCTTGGTTTGAGAACTATATAAATCTATTGAACCTGATATTTTTCTTTTGAATACAGAAAAATCAAGGCCAACGTTATACTGTGTTGTTTTTTCCCAATCCAATGCCTGGTTGGCTAAGGTTGTTGAAGGCAGCGAAGCTGCAGTAACAGAACCAGCAAAAGGATAAAACAGCGCAACCGTTCTGCCTTTGGTAGCATATGCATCAATTGCAGAGTTACCCGTAACACCACCACCAATTCTGAGTTTTAAATCATTAACCCATCCCGCATTTTGCATAAATTTCTCCTTGCTTATTCTCCAGGCCAATGCTGCACTGGGGAACAATGAAAACTTACTTCCATCATCAAATAACTGAGATGCGCCGTCTGAACGAACTGAAAGTGTTAGCAAATACTTATCATCAAAACTGTAGTTAAGCCGGGCCATATAGCTTACTAACTGACGCTTAATAAGGTCTGAATTCTGAATGATGGTCAGGTTTGTTGCGGGTAGTGTTGCAGAGTTTAATGCATACCATCTTTGACTTGCGAATGGTATTCCCGTACCCCTTACCGTGTTAACAGGGTCCTGCCTATACTTAGTAGCGCTTTGCAATAAGGTAAGGCCAAAACTGTGCTTTTTAATTTCTTTATCGTAATAAACCAGGTTATCTAATGTCCATGAGAAGGTTTTGGCTTCCTGCAAAGAAGCTCCATTTATTCCGCTACTTGCTACAGATAAACCATCGATATAAATTCCGTTAGAATAATTAGAAAAATCAGGGCCGAAATTGAAGCGGTATTTTAATCCCTTTAGTACTGGATGGATTTTTCCAAAATCCAACTGGGCATACATACTACCAAATGCACGGAGGGCCACCCGCTGGTCAACTGTATATTTTTCCTCATCCAAAATCGTTTTAATTGCCACATCGCCACCAGGCTCAATATTCCTCTCACCATTGGCTTCATAAGGAACAGCCCACCTAAAGACCCTTCTTGCAGATTCATAAATACTAGTGGCAGGAGCGCCGATGAAAGAACCAATTACCAAATTAGACTGGCCAAATTGCTGGGTACTATGTGTAACGTTTACATTCAGACCCATATTAAACCAGTCTGTAGCCTGAATATCTACACTGGTCTTGCCAGAATATCTTGAGAATTTTTGACCTATTGAAGTCCCCTTGTTGTTCAAATATCCAAAGGAGGCATAAGCTTTAATATTTTTGGTACCGCCGCTAACCGCAATGGTATTATCGGTTGTAATACCTGTCCGGGATGCCATTCCTGTCCAATCCGTGTTTCCAACTTTACTGCCATCCCAGGTACCACCGGCCCAGCCTTTTTCAATATTTGCCCATGAATCGGGGTCGGCAGTGGCAAGGAAAATGTCCTTGTCGTTTGCAATGGTTGGGGCATCGCCTCTTGGGCGGTTTGTTGTGTTACTATAGTAAACGGCCCAGCGGCGAAAATCAATATACTCTGATGCACTCATAATTGGCGCCCAGTCCCTGATCGTTTCAAAAGTAACAGAGTTATAAAAGTTAACCTGTACTTTACCGGTTTTACCCTGCTTGGTAGTAACAATTACAACCCCATTGGCGCCCCTTGAACCAAATATTGCAGTAGCAGAAGCATCTTTTAATACATCTATTGTTTCAATATCATTGGGGTTAAGATAGTCAATACCTCCGGTAGTTAGTGGAATTCCATCCACTACAAAAAGTGGCGAATTAGACGCAGTAAGCGACCGGACACCACGGATATTAATGCTGCCTACCTGACCCGGCCGTTCATTAGAAGTAATATCCACACCGGCTACTTTGCCCTGCATGGCCTGCAATGCATTGTCCACCGGCCTTGATCTGATATCCTTCTGGTTGATGCCGGCAACAGAACCTGTTACATCTTTCTTTTTAACAGTAGCATAGCCAATAACCACCACATCCTGTAATGCAGAAGAAGTGCTTACAATGGATATATTCACTTCCGGTTTGTTATTAATGGCAACTTCCTGTTCAGTAAACCCAACTGATGTGATCACCAGGGTCGAATTGCCTGAAGGGGCCATCAGCGAATAAGAACCATCAGCAACAGTAGCCGTAGATATGGCGGTACCCTTTACCTGTACCGTTGCTCCTTGTACCGGGTTCCCGGTTTCATCAGTTACTTTACCCGATACTTTAAAATTGTTTTGAGAAAAAGAAAGATGTGCAGTCAGTGATAGAAGCAAAATGATGCACACATTTTGCAGCAGGAAGCGTTTTCTTTTCATATAGCAGTTTTAATTAAACGAAGATCAAATCAGGACTTAAATGTATTAATACTTCAACGTTAAGTTATCCTGTTCTGTCCTGAAAAGCGGCAAAATTCTACGCAAACGTTCCCGGAAACTTACCCGATAATCATACCCCCGGAACTGTTATTTAAAGCTGCCGGTTATCAGCAAGGGTTTACCGGTATTGAATCAAAATATTGAATCAGTGAAGCTCTCTGCAGGCCCTAATATATAATATCCTCCAAACAGGTTATTGTGATTTATTTTTGTGAAAACAAATACTCCTCTGCTGCTATAAACTTTATATTTTATAAGGATGAAAAAAGACAACATCTTCAGCCATATTGTTATTGACTATTACTCCGCCACCCCGAAATACCTGCAACTGGCCAATTCTGTAATCAAAGCGGTAAGCGAAGGCAAAATAGCCAAGGATGACCTGCTCCCTTCAATAAATGAGTTAAGCTTTGAGTTTGAAATATCAAGAGATACAGCAGAAAAAGGGTACAAATACCTGAAGCAGATGGGCATACTGGGCTCTGTTCCCGGAAAAGGATATTTTGTAAAGTCCGCCGAAATAAACCAGCCTTTAAAAATATTCCTGCTGTTCAACAAGCTCAGCGCACACAAGAAAATTGTTTACGATGCTTTTGCAAATACATTAGGCGATATGGCCTCCATTGACTTTTATATTTATGATAACGATTTTGCTCTTTTTAAAAAACTCATTCAAAACTGCAGGAAAGACTATACCCATTATGTAATTATCCCGCATTTTCTTGAAAGCGGAGAAAATGCACATGAAACAA
>JANRKT010000351.1:0-2322 GCA_033763355.1 Chitinophagaceae bacterium
GTAAGCGCCGTTTCCACAAGAGATGACAATTCACAAACCAATGACAGGGGTTACGGAGCTGCATTGGGCGGATCCAGTTTGCCTGACATTAACGGCGCCCGATATGCCGGTTTTTTATTCACAGGGGTTGAATACCTTGCCTTTGAACTGCAGTCTGGCGAATCAAACCCCGGGCCTTATACTATCGGAACAGCATGGAATGCGTCAGGATCAACTGTTGCAGGTTTTTCAGGCATTGACCTTACACCCGGAAGAAATGAATACTCCTTCCCCGTTACATTGGTTTCTTTTGAAGCAAGTTTGTTTAATAAAAACATTCAGCTCCGCTGGAAAACTGCTACTGAGAAGAACAGCGACCGTTTCGAAATTCAAAGATCAGCAGACGGAAGGAATTTTGTGGCCATTGCATCCGTAAAAGCCGCAGGTAATTCAGCATCAATAACTGAATACTCTTTTTCTGAACAGGCTCTAAAAGGCGCCACACTATTTTACCGTTTAAAAATGACCGACATTGACGGTTCTTATCAGTACTCAGGTATAGCTAAAATAAAACTTTCGGCTTCCGGTATCAGTATAAACAATATTTATCCGCAGCCTGCTTATGCGTCCATCAATGTTGAATGGAACAGTGTTAAAGAAACTACAGCAAGGATGAGTATTGTTAATTTATCAGGCCAGCGGTTAATCAACCAATCGCTGAAAGCATTAAAAGGATATAATCTCACTTCCGTTAATGTCAGCAACCTTGCAAAAGGCATTTATATACTGAGCATTGATGTGGATGGAGAACGGTTGCTGCAGAAATTCCAGAAACAATAAATACGGCATAAGCCCCATAAGAAAACCCCGCCACGAAAAGCGGGGTTTTTTAATTGAGAGGAAATCCAAAAAACCTGAGCCATTAATACTGTTTCAATCATCAGCGGTACGACTGAATATAGCGGTTCAGTTCATCCCTGCTGCTGTCGTAACTGAATACGTCATTAATGATGTAGTAATTCCTTTTATCCGCCGTTCTGCCATAAGCATGTTTGGCAAAATCAAGTTTATTGTTTTCAAATGAGAAGAGCTGCACCAGTTCTTTCACCTGCTGGCTTGAAAAATAATTGCGTTCCGCAATTTGTTTTGCGGTTGAGAGACGGGTGTTTTCGAACCATTGCCTTCCCAGGGTTTCCTTTATTTGCCTGAACTCCTGCTCATTTACTATGTTATTGTAATTATTATCCCGGTTGCCATATCTGCCGTCCCGGTCATCTCTGTTATCACGGTCGTCACGGTCACGTCCGTTGCGGTTGTCATCATCATACCTGTCATCATTGCGGTCCATGCGTCTTTCATCAACAATCGCCCTGCCGAAAGGATTGATGGTAATATCCAGGTGATAACCGCTTTTCAGATATACAGTGTTGCTGTATATAATATCATGCCGGTTACCAAACCAGTCCCGCCTGTTATTGCGCCTGTTTCTCTCCCTGAATATTTTTACGGTGTGGCGGCCTTCAGAAAGGTTGCTGATGGTAACAGAGTTGTCATCCATACGGTATTTCCTGCCGTCAATTTCAATCCTCAGGTCGTTATTTCTGTTTACAGATGAAACGCTGAGCCTTGTGCCATCGTAAGCCAATGTGGTAAGCGTAATAATAAAGCTTGCCAAAAGTGTAAAAATTGTTTTCATAATTTAAATTCTCCTTGCCCTTAATTTTTCAAAGCACATGCCAGCGTGCCAAACGGAAATACAAGAATTAGTTAAAGGATTTTTATTTATGCAAAAAGATTTATTCCTGCATCTGCCAGTTACCATATCTTTAACTTGTACAAAATTTTAACAGCATGAACATGCAACCACTGAAGGTTTTAATTGCATGGGTTAACCTGACACTATTATTTGCAATGAACAGCAACGGCCAAACCTATAACAACAGTTATGACATGGCGTGGAAAAAAGTGGATGAGCTCATAAACCAGAAAGGGCTTACAGAATCGGCGCTGACTGAAGTAAAAAAGATTTATAACAAAGCCAAAAAAGAAAAACAGGATGCGCAGCTTATAAAAGCATTGATTTACCAGGCAGGACTGCAGCAGCAGAAAGAAGAAGATGCTGAAATAAAAGGTATTGCTGAACTTGAAAAAGAGATCAGCGCTGCTGCTGAACCGGCAAAATCCATTCTTTACAGCATACTTGCCGGGCAGTACTGGCAATACCTGCAGCAAAACCGCTGGAAGTTTTACAACCGCACAGCAACTGTGCAATTTAAAAAAGATGATATAGCCACATGGGGCATTGATGATTTTCACAGGGTAATCAGCAGCGCTTATCAAAAT
>JANRKT010000352.1:0-24182 GCA_033763355.1 Chitinophagaceae bacterium
TGCATACATTCTTCCCTGTCGCCCATCATTACATTTGCGGTTACCGCAACAATAACAGGCTGCACAGCAAGGCAGGCCCTGATCATACGAGTAGCCTCCAGGCCGTCCATTTCAGGCATCTGCACATCCATCAGGATGATATCAAAATTTTCATTGCTTACTATCTCAAGAGCCTCTTTGCCATTCTTTGCAAGGGCTGGCTCATACCCCAGTTTGTGAAGAATTTTTATTGCAAGTTTCTGGTTAACGGCATTGTCTTCGGCAAGCAGTATGCGAAGCGGGTATTGCTTTGCAAAATTATCCGACAGGGTATTAGTTGTGTTTTGCCCGCCCACTGTTCTGTTTGCAAATACATTTATAAGCTGGTCCCTGAGTAAATTTTGCCTGACAGGTTTTATCAGAACAGCAGAAATGGCTTCCTGGTCATATTCAGCCAGTTCATCTCCTGCCGGCTTCATCAGTATTACCGGCACTCCGGGGTATTGTTTTTTTATTGATTTTGCCAGGTGGCCGCCGTTCATATCCGGCATATTCAAATCAGTAAGTACAATATCAAAGTTTTTATCTTGAGACAATACATCCAGCGCCTGTTTACCTGATTCTGCAGCAGTTGCCTGTATTTTCCATGATTTTAAAAGATCTGCAAGGATATCGCGGTACGAAGCGTTATCATCAACAATAAGTATGCGTTTATTTTCAAACGCGGCCATTTTACCCTGGTCAGCAATATTGTGTATTGATCCTGTTACCGGAACGAAGGGTATTGTAAATGTAAAAATGCTCCCTTTGCCGGGCTGGCTTTTTACATTTATTTGTCCGTCCATTTGTTCAACTAATTTTCTGCATATAACCAGCCCTAGGCCAGAAGCTCCCTGCTCTTCTTCTTCCTGCACATCTTTTCCGGGGATGCCCATAAATATCTGCCTTAACTGTTCCTTTGCTAAACCTGCGCCGGTATCACGTACTTCAAAGCTAAGCTGGGGTTTGCCGGTTCCGGAAGTTGTAGATTGTATGTTAACCGCTATTTCACCTTCACTTGTAAACTTAACAGCATTTTCTACCAGGTTCATTAATACCTGGCGCAAACTTTTATGATCTGCTGCAATTTTTGCGGGGATTTCCGGGTCAATACTATACATCAGTTCCATACCAGCTTTACCTGTTTTGCCTGCAAAAAGGCTTATTACTTCTTCAACACAGTCGCGTATGTCAAAACCTCCCGTTTCTGTTTTTTCCGCTTCACGGTCAAGTTTTGAAAAATTCAATATATCATCTGCCAGCACATCGCTTACCTTTGCCAGCAATGATTCGCAACAATTGCGAATGGTGCTGATGTGGTCCTTTTGCTCATCATTAAGCGGTGTGTCAGCAAGCAGCATTGTCATTCCCATTATACCGTTTATGGGTGTCCTTACTTCATGGCTTATAACTTTTAAAAGATTTTGGTTTGAAGCTTTGACCTGCTCGGCTTTTTTATTTGTCTTTTGTTCTTTCATTATAGAGCGGTCAAGCTGGTCCTGCAGTTCCAGCACTTCCTGTTCCAGTTCTTCCTTTTTTGCATGCGCTAATGCAAGGTGGCCTGCATAAAACCTGTATGCAAGAAAAACGGCAATCGCCGCCACCCCCGCCAGTAACCACCATATTGAGAAATACAACATGGCAAAAAATGTTACTGATACCACGAGGAGGATAACATAAAATTTTTTCATTGTCATTCAGTTGATGTGTTCAGTCAGCATAATTTTTAACTGCAGTTGTTTAATCCTCTACCTTATTGGTAATAACCTCTGCTTTTTGCAGCCTGTCCAAAAGTGAAATTTCTTTCAAAAAAGGGTTCCAGTAAAAAATAAGCCGGTCTATCGGTTTCCAGAGGATAACCCATGTAAATACATCCATGCTGTTGCTGAGGCCGGTATGTATTATTTTATTGCCATTGAACAGCAAAGGCAGAAAGTGATGGCAGACCATTACAACCGTAATGCTTACAAGCAGCAGTGAATAAGTGCGGCGCTTGAATTTCTCAAACTCCGCCTGCCTGATTTCTTTTTTTTCTGAAAAATGCCGCCGGATGGCGTAAACCAGGGGTTCTGCAAACTCCTTATCTTCTTCGTTGCGCCAGCTTATTTTATAAACAAACTCATTATACCTTTTGGCCGACTGGGAGCAGGCCATGATGTATTGTTCAAATTCATGGCTTAACTGCCTTTTATAAATGGGGGCAGGATCCTGGGCATTAAAATAGCCTTTGAAAATATCAGGGTCAAGCGATAAAAAGATACTGATCTTTCCGGGCAATGCTTTTGCCATATATATTGGTATAACTGAACAGGGTTTACAGAAATTTGCAGGAAGAAAAAACTTCCCTGCCTTTAACTACAGCTATTTAAACGTACAGATTGTTTTTTATTAAAAAGTATTTTTCATTTATTTGGCCAATAAGTATAAACCCTGATTGGCAGATAATGAATATATCTATTTTGCTATCATTTTTGTTTATTTCTGAACGGGATAAGAATAAGGAGAAGTTTTTTTTCGTTCACATAGCAATACAAAATTTTCTGGTGTTAAATCAACCCGGCGTTACATGCAGACAGTAACGTTCATTTTCTTTTCCGGAAAAGATTGCACAGCCGATTTTAAAATAAACCAAACCATGGAAAGCCAGTTAATAAGGTCTGAACAGAAATTATCTATGCTGATGAAGCATGCACCAATGGGCATGGCTGAAATAGACAGGCGCGGTAATATTATATATATAAATACCAGGGGTGAAGGCCTTTTAAAACCCGTCATCTCCGCGGATAATTTAAGCGGCTATAATTTTTACATGGTATTGGAACGGATAGCGCCGGCAATAGCCGAAAAAATAAAGCAGTCATCAGATACAGGAAGTATTGTGACTGATGAAACTCATAGTTTTTCTTTTACGCTTGACGGTGAGAAGGTAGAAAGGCATTTTAGTTTTATGGTAACCCAAATGCTTCCTGATTGTATAATAGTGGCATTTGATGATGTTACTGAAAATTTTTTGAAGAAGGAAGTTATACAGCAGCTTGTATCAGAAAAGGCTATTGCCCAGGGGAAGTTTGAAATTGCAGCAAATGTGCTTCACGATATTGGTAATGCAGTAGTGGGAATAGGCGCCTATCTCAACCGCATGTCACGGTCACTTGAGCAGAGTAACTTTGAGAACCTTGCAAACCTTTCAGGTTATTTTACTTCACAGCAGCAGGGCCTTGCTACAGCTATTGGCGAAGCCAAGGCAGGGGCGGTTATAACCATGTTAAGCAGCATAACAGAAGCACAGAAAAATGCATTTGAGGAAATGCGGAAATCACTTCATGAACAGGGTAGTATCATTACCCATATCCAGGATATATTAAATATCCAGCGGCAATACCTTACCGGCCATGAAACCCAGGAAAAGGAAGCCATACATTTAAGGAGTATCATTAACGATTGTATGTCCATGCTGTTTGCATCAATTGAAAAGCGTGGTATATCAGTTTCCTTAAATGTGCCTGCTGGTTTGCCTGTGTTGCAGGGAAGCCGTACCAGGCTGATGCAGGTTATACTTAACCTTATTAAAAACAGCATAGAGGCTATTGATATAAATGCAACCGAAAAAAGCATTGTTATATCAGCAAAGCTGCATGAAGGAATGCTGGTTATGGAAATACGGGACAGTGGCCATGGGTTTGATAAGCAAACAGGGAAACAGCTTTTTGAAAGAGGGTTTACCACCAAATCTTCCGGAACCGGCCTGGGGTTAAGCAATTGCAGGATGATTGTTGAAAGTCATAATGGCAAGATTGATATTTCCAGTGAAGGGCAGGGCAAAGGGGCCATTACAATAATTAAGTTTAATATCTAAGCAGATATTTGTTTACACCTGTGCACTATAGTTTTAACATAAAAATCCAATATCATGAAAGAAGCCGCTAATACAGCAGTTTTGGTAATTGACGATGAGGAAATGGTGAGGGACAATATAGAAGAAATCCTTGTGCCACGAAAAAACGGGATTGAAAGCGAAAGTATAAATGAAGCTGCCAGTATTTTGTTTGATACACCCACGCAGGTTCTTGTAAAACCACGTGTAAGCAACATCCCCAACTTTACCGTTCACAAGGCTTCAAACGGAATGGAAGGAGTGGAGATGGTTAAAAAATCAATTGCTTCAGGCAAACCATACGCTGTTATTTTTTTAGATATGCGCATGCCAGGCTGGGACGGGATGGAAACGGCTGAGCAAATCAGGAAATATGATACGAAAGCTGAAATCATTTTTGTTACGGCCTTCAGCGACCGTTCCATTCATGATATAGTGGCAAGGGCAGGCCAGAATGTGGGCTATCACTGCAAGCCCTATGCGGCCGAAGAAATTACGCAACTTGCCACCAAAGCCGTTACAGATTACAACAAGCTCCGCAACCTTGAAAAACTTATTGAATCCATTTCTTCCATCAGCCTTGAAGAGCACCACCTTACCTCTCTTTTACGGAATATACTTGACCAGCTTGTTACTTATGTTGAAACTGATATGGCGCTGCTTGGAAAGCTGCATGATAACTGTGAGTATGAAAAGATATTCGCCATAGGTTCAATTGAGGAAAGGATAAACCTGAAGGAACTGATAAACAAGATCAAATCAACCAATATAAAAGATGGTGAAGTGATACAATTTGATGATGTGGTGGTTGCCCGGCTCGACAACTATTCCATATTTGCTGTTTTAAAAAACCAGGAAAAATTAAAAACTGAGAAATTATACTTATTAAAACTGTTTGTACTGAATGCAGCAAAGGCAATACACAATGCTGAGCTGAAGGAAAAGCTCCTGCAAAAAGAAAAACTCTCGGCGGTAGGCAAAGCTATCAGCATGGTTATGCATGACCTGCGTTCGCCGATAAAAAATATAATGTCGGTTACCAGTATGATGCGGCAGGACCTTCCGCAAAGTGAATGGCTTGATATGATTGACGAGTGCAGTGCGCAGGCCTCAGAAATATTTGATGACTTTCTCGATTTTATACGGGAAACTCCTGTAAAAAAAGTTCCTGTATCACTCGGTAAGATAATAGATGAAGGGATTAAACTTGCTGAATCAAGGAAAAATGAAGGACAGGTTACCATAAAAGCAAATGTTCCGGCAGGCATATCTGTACCCGGTGACGAGAGCAAACTCAGGAGGGTTATTATGAACCTGGTGAACAACGCCATGGATGCACTTACAGATCATAAAATCCGTAATGCAGCAATAGACATTACTGCAGAAAAGAGCAAAGATCCCGGCCAGGTATTGATAACCATCCGTGATAACGGCCCGGGGATACCCCAGGAAATTATTAAAACCCTGTTTGACCCCTTTGTTACAAAACAAAAGAGCAACGGAACTGGCCTTGGGCTGGCAATTGTAAAGCAATTTGTTACCGCACACGGCGGGGAAATTAAAGTAGAGAATAACAATGGTGCAGTTTTTACAATCAGCCTGCCTTTGCAATAGCAACAGGTGAAAGCAGCACCATGATAAACCTGTTTAATTTAAATGACCTATGCATAAGGGAACAATAATATTATGGCTTGCATTCCTGTTTGCAGCAATAATTACATTATTCTGGCGAAACGAATATGTGTACAGCCTCCCCACACCGGTTCCGGAAAATTACAGGGATGTTCAAACAGGTGCAGCCATTGTGCTGCCGGGGACAGTTAAAACAGGAGACAACAACCCTGTCTTTCTTCATTTTTTTAACCCCGCTTGCCCCTGTTCAAAGTTTAATATACCACATTTTCGTTCGCTGGTTAAGCAATATGGCGACAAAGTGAATTTTATGATTGTTCCTTTAAGTAATGAAAAATACAGTGTAAAAAATATACAGGAAAAGTTTGACCTGGACATTCCTGTTTTGTCTGATACCTCCCTGGCTGCTTTATGTGGTGTGTATTCAACGCCACAGGCAGTAATTATTGAGGCCGGTCATAAACTGTATTACAGGGGAAATTATAATAAAAGCCGCTACTGTACTGATAAAAAAAGCGAGTATGCAAGGATTGCCCTTGAGGCATTGTTTCGTAAAGATCCTTACATGTCTTTTGACCGGTTTGCATTAAAGGCCTATGGTTGCCAGTTACCTAAATGCACTGATAATGGAAAATAAATTAATAGCCGCTGCTGTTTCAGAACAGCAATTATACACAGAGTCCTTCAGGAGGGCGGTTAAAGAAAGGTCTGATAAATTGATGGACTATTTTCTCCCGGCTTTTTTTATTGCAGGGCTTGCACTTGCATTTTATTTCGATACCTGGCTGATAGCTGTCGGTGCCGGCGGTTTGTCCCTTCTTGCTTACTACTCTGTGAAAAGGCTTTTAAAGGACTCTGAACTGTACCAATATGTTTTAAGTGTTGTGCTGGGTATTTTTATGGCGCAGTACATATACCAGATGCACGGAATGTTTGAAATGCATTTTTTTGCTTTTATCGGCAGCGCTATACTGATCACTTATCAAAACTGGAAACTGCAGATACCGCTTGTGGCAGTTGTGGTAGTTCACCATGGTACGCTTGGTTATTTACAGAATATAGGTTATGAAAAAGTTTATTTCACCCAGCTTGATTTCCTTACGCTCCAGACATTTATCATGCATATTATCCTTGCTGCGGTTATTTTTTTTATCTGCGGTTTATGGGGCTACCAGTTGAAAAAATACAGTGAAGCACAGATAAATCAAAGCGTTGAAATGGGCAGGCTGCAGAAGGAAGCAATGCTTGCGCAGGAGCTTGCCATACTTAAAGAGAGCCTTGAGAAAGAAAAATACCTGCTTGATTCATTAATGGATAACATGCCCGACCTCATTTATTTTAAAGACACTGAGAACAAGTTTACACGTGTGAGCAAGCACATGGCTGAACGGTACAACACTACTGTAAGTGAATTAATCGGCAAGACAGATTTTGATTTCCATGATGAAAGTTATGCCATGCAGTCTTATAAAGATGAAAGGAATATCCAGAAAACAAGGAAGCCCAAAATTGATTTTATAGAAAAGAGTATAAAAGAGGATGGTACTGAAACGTGGTTTTCAACCACCAAAATGCCTTTGATAAATGCAAGGGGGGAGGTAGTAGGCACATTTGGAATGTCAAGGGACATAACAAAAGTAAAGACCCTCGAAAAGGAAAGACATGCTGCTGATATGGACAAGGCAATCGCACAGGGCAAATTTGAAATTGCCTCTGAAGTGATGCATGACATCGGAAATGCTGTTGTTGGTTTTGGTTCTTACATTACAAGGATAAGGCGTTTGCTGGAGCATGATAATCCGGAAAAACTACAGAACCTTGCAGGTTTTTTCCAGGTACAGCAGCCCGCTCTTTCTGTAGCTATAGGTGAAGCAAAAGCAGGCGCTGTAGTAAATATGCTTAAGGGTATTACTGAAACGCAAAAAAGCAATGAGGAAGAGATACGCAGGTCTATTTCTGAACAAATCAATATTATTACACATATCCAGGAAATCCTTGATATCCAGCGGCAATATGTAAGCGGGCATAACTCTAATGAACGGAAACCGGTAAGCATAAGTAATATCATTAATGACAGTTTAGCCATGCTTTTGGCTGCCACAGACAAAACAGGAATATCGGTTACGTCAAACATAGCCCCTGACCTGCCAAGTATAAAAGGCGACCGCACCAAGCTGATGCAGGTTATAATGAATATACTTAAGAACAGCATTGAGGCAATTGAAGCAGCCTCGCCGGAGAAAACAATTTTGCTGAATGCATTTGCACATGATGGCCGGGCAGTGCTGCAGGTAAAAGATACAGGCAAAGGGTTTGATCAGCAGATTGCTTCACGGCTTTTCAAGAGAGGATTTACAACAAAAGCTTCAGGTGCGGGGCTGGGCTTGCACAACTGCCGTACAATTATTGAGAGTCATGAAGGTGTTATTAACATAACAAGCGAAGGGCCTGGTAAAGGGGCGCTGACCACCATTGAATTCAGGATATAATGAATAACAATTTGAATGCAAATGCCTGAGTGAAAAATTAAACCTGTGAAAAACTGTTTATGTTTTGCTATGCCATTTAATTAAGTTAAAAGTTGTAAACAACTTTTTATGAAAACAGCCGGTTACTTCTTTTCAATACTGCTTCAGGTTATCAGCCTCGGGGTTTTCAGCCAGAAACAGTTAATCAGGTTTGAACATCTTAGTACTGACCAGGGACTTTCACAAAGCAATGTAATCTGCATTTTGCAGGATAGCAGGGGGTTTATGTGGTTTGGAACAAGAGATGGATTAAACAAATATGACGGGTATAACTTTACAGTGTATAAGCATGAGGCCGGAAACCCTCACAGCCTGAGTAATAACTTCATCAGGGCGATTATTGAAACCAGGAATGGCGATGTATGGATAGGCACACAAGGCGGTGGCCTGTGTTTGTACAACCGGGGGAAAAACCGGTTTACCAGTTTCAGGTACGACCCGAAAAATAATTCAGGTATTTCAAACGATTTTGTTACCAGTTTGCTTGAAGACAGTAATGGTAACATATGGGTAGGTACGGAAAAGGGGCTTAACTTATACGATGCAGCACAAAAAAAATTTATTCACTACACTTATAACAGCAGCGATAACAACAGTATTGCCGACAGCTATGTGAGGTATGTTTTTGAAGATTCAGATCATGATGTATGGGTTTGCACATTCAGCGGCGGGCTTAACCTCTTCAACAGGGGAAAAAATACATTTACGCGTTTTCAGTACGATGGCAATAACAAAAAATCCATCAGCAGCAACAGTGTATATACCATGTTTGAGGACAGTAGGAAACGCCTTTGGGTTGGAACCAATGGAGGCGGGCTGAATTTGTTTAATAAAAAAAGTGGTGAATTTGTTCATTACAGGCATGATAATAAAAGCGCTTCAGGTTTGCCGGCAGATTATATTTATGCAATAAATGAAGACCGGGAACATCATTTATGGATTGGTACAGAAAACGGCGGATTGGCCATTTTTAATCCGGAAAAAGGTTCCTTTTATAATTACCAACATGAAGAAGCAGACCCAACAAGCCTCAGCAATAATTCAGTCTATGCAATCTATAAAGACACCAAAAGCAACATGTGGCTCGGGACATTTACAGGCGGTGTTGACCTGGTAAATCCCGATGCCCGGAAGTTTGCACATTACAGGCATGTGATTAACCAAAACAGCCTCAGCCACAATAATGTGCTTTGCATTTATGAAGATTCAAAAAAGAATATCTGGGTGGGCACTGATGGCGGTGGCCTCAACCTCTTTGATCCGCAAACAGGTAAGTTTACTTATTTCCGGCATAACCCCAATAACATAAACAGTATTTGCGGGGATTATGTATTGAGTGTATGTGAAGACAGTAAGGGAAATTTATGGGTTGGCACATGGGCTGATGGAGTAACTGTATTTAGCAGGTCAGGTGGCAGCTATAAACATTTTAAAAACAAACCCGGTGATGCTTCCACCTTAAGCAATAATAATGCATGGAAAATTTTTGAAGATAAACGCGGGAATATATGGGTTGGCACATATGGAGGCGGGCTGAATTTATTTAATCCTGCAACCGGTTCTTTTATACGCTACCAGCACGATGAGTCAGATAAGAACAGCCTGTCCAATAACAATATCTATTCGCTTTTTGAAGACAGCGAAGGACAGTTATGGGTGAGCACCGATGGCGGGGGGCTGAACCTTTTTAAAGGGAAAGATGCGGGGTTTTCGCATTTTGTACATAATGCTGCAGCAAACAGCATCAGTGATAACAGCGTAGGCGTTGTTTGCGAAGACGTTAATAAAAACCTGTGGATAGGAACAATGGGCGGCCTCAGTTTTTTTGACAAAAAGAACAACAGGTTTGAGAATTATACAATAGCGAATGGGTTGCCCAACAATGTTATTTTCGGGATACTTGAAGACAGTAAAGGGAAGCTCTGGATAAGTACCAATAAGGGCATATCATGCTTTAACCCGCAAAACAAAACGTTTAAAAATTTTGGCGTGTCAGATGGCCTGCAAGCAAGCGAATTCAAACTTCAGGCTTTTTGTAAAAGCCATTCAGGTGAAATGTATTTTGGTGGCACCAATGGGTTCAACCTTTTTGTTCCTGACAGTATAAAGTCGGGCACATATACGCCACCGCTGGTTATTACCGGTTTCCAGATATTCAATAAAGAAGTGCCCATTGCATCAGATACTGCAAGCTCGCCGCTGAAACAGTCAATTTCTGAAACAAGGGAGATAACAATTCCTTATGCAAGCTCAGTAATATCCTTTGAGTTTGCATCCCTGAATTATACTGTTCAGGAAAAGAAACAGTATGCTTACATGCTTGAAGGCTTTGATGAAAAGTGGAACCATGTGGGAACAAGGCGTACAGCGACATACACCAACCTTGACCCCGGTAAATATTTCTTTAAGGTAAAAGGATTGGATAATGATGGTAGCTGGTCGGAGACAACTGCAGGCTTTCAGCTTATCATTACACCGCCTTTCTGGCTGACCTGGTGGTTCAAACTGCTAGCAGCAGTAAGCGTAGGCGGGATGGCAATCAGCATTCACTGGCTGAGGATGAAAACTGTTAATGCGCAAAAAAGGAAACTGGAAAAACAAGTGGCTGAACTGCTTGATAAGGCGGTAGCGCAGGGTAAATATGAAATAGCTTCTGATGTGATGCATGACATTGGCAATGCAGTGGTGGGGTTTGGTTCCTACCTTACCCGGATCCGGCGTTTGCATGAAAATGAAAATGCCGAAAACCTCAGGAACCTCGCTGTTTTTTTTGAAGAACAAAAGATTTTAATGTCAGAAATAATGGGAGAAGCCAAAGCCGGGGCACTTGTAAAAATGCTGAAGAGCATGGCGCAAACCCAAAAGAATAACCAGGAAGAAGTTAATAAAGCTATTACAGAACAGGTTAATATTATTACACACATCCAGGAAATACTGAATATTCAGCGTCAGTATATAAACGGGCATGAAACACAGGAAAGAAAACCTGTTAATGTAAAAAGCATCATCAATGATTCTGTTTCCATGCTGCTTGCTTCAATTGACAGGGCCGGCATTGCCATTTCCTTAAATATAGCAGATAATATTCCAGAAATCCGGGGGGACAGGACCAGGCTGATGCAGGTAATACTTAATGTGCTTAAAAACAGTATTGAATCAATTGATGCAAATGCACAAGAAAAACTAATTTCTGTAAATGCTTATACACAGCATGACCGTTTTTTGCTGCAGGTTAAAGATACCGGCAGCGGCTTTGATGAGTCTGTGGCGGACCGGATTTTCAGCAAAGGGTTTACTACCAAGTCTTCCGGCTCAGGCCTTGGATTGTACAATTGCCGCACAATTGTAGAAAGCCATGAAGGGGCTATTGATATAACAAGTGAAGGCCCCGGGAGAGGTTCTCTTACAACAATCAGTTTTAAAATAAATGCAGTTAAAGAAGCGCCATCCTATGAAGGTAAAAAGAGGCAGGAGCAGCCCATATACCAGCCTGTTTCACGGGAAGGTTTTTTGCCGGCATAATATCCAATCTCTGTGGAGGAAATTGAGGCATTTTATATTAGATACTCATCCCGGAATCATGCATACTGTTTCAGGTCAGCTTTGATCCTGATATATCACACTTCACTTAGTATAGGGTTAAGAAGGTTTTTAATGAGGCAATTTGTCCCTGAAATATCCGTAAGCCCAAGTTCCTGCAAAAGCGCTTAATAAAGTTATAATAACAACAGTTGCCCCGCTGCCTGTCTGTGCAAACAATGGGCCGGGGCAGGCGCCGGTAATAGCACAGCCAAAACCAAATAATAATCCGCCGTAGATATACCCTTTGTGAAATTTCTTTGGCTTTATAATAATTTCTTCCCGGGTTATTGTTTTTAGCCGGAATTTTTTAATCAGAAAAACAGAGATCATTCCGGTCATAACAGCCGAACCGATAATGCCATACATGTGAAAACTCTGCAGGCGGAACATTTCCTGTATCCTGAACCATGATATTACTTCACCTTTAATTAATAATACCCCGAAAATAATCCCAGCTAATACAAACTTAAGGTCGTAATAAAAAATATTCGGCCGGCCTTTTATCCCCCCATTTTGAAGCAAAATATTTTTATTGTCTGCGGAACTTCATGCCCTGGTTTAATTTCTAATGATTCAATTGATTTTTTTCTTGTGTTTGCAAAATAACCAACAAGTATGTCATAAAAAGGTGAATAAATAGTGTATCGTATCTTATTCCATGTATTATTTTCATTGCACATTTCAGATTTGAGTTACTTCAAAAAGCTCCCATTCACCCGGAATACCTTTTAAGGAAAACTTACCCTTGCTCTCAAATTGTATTCCTGAACCAGCTACCAAATCTTTAACGGTACCGGAAGCCCAAACCGCATTATTAGCGGCTTTAGACATAACCCGTGCACCCGTGTGTACAGCAATCCCTCCTACATTATTTCCCATTAATTCGCATTCTCCGGTATGTAATCCCGCCCTGATTTCTATTCCCAATTGATGAACTGAATCCCGAATGGCACATGCACAGCGAATGGCACGGGCAGGCCCATCAAACGTGGCAAAGAAACCATCACCTGTAGTATCAATTTCTTTTCCTTTAAAACGATCAATCTGTTTTCTTACCAGGTCGTGATGTTTTTTCAGTAGATAACGCCAGCGGGTATCTCCTAATTCAATGGCGTGTGTGGTAGAGCCAACTATGTCGGTAAACAAAACGGTTGCAAGCATTCTTTCTGTTTCGGGTTGCTTCAGTTCTCCGGTTAAAAATATTTCTACTTCATCAAGTAACTTTTGGTAATCTCCCGCCCAGGGTATATGATCTGTGCCTTCGAGTTCGATAAACTTAGCTTCCGGAATTTTGCTTGCGATAAAACGGCCTTCTTCTACTTTCATATCCTGGTCATTGGTACGATGCATAATAAGTGTCGGTACCCGGATTACAGGAAGAACATGCCTGATATCAATATTCGTATTCATTTTTAACAGGGCGACAGCATCACCCGGGCTTGCACTTCTTCGTAAGTAAGTTGCCCACCAATTTTTGAATCGTTCATCATTAATTGCAGATGGAGCAAGTGATTCTATACCAACAGGGCCTCCCCAGCTTTTTTCTATTTCTTCATAAACTTCTTCCCGTTCTTCGGGAGCAGGCGCCCAGGGATATTCAGGATCCCAAATTCGTTTGGCATAAGATCCATAAATGACAAGTGCTGAAGTACGTTCAGGATAAGTTGCGGCAAACAGAGCACACATAGGACCTCCTTCGGAAACGCCAAATAGTGCAGCACATTTTGACCCGGCAGCATCAAGTACAGCACGAACATCATCCATACGTTGTTCAAGCGTCGGAAGTTCCGAAACACGATCTGAAAGACCTGTTCCTCTTTTATCAAAAATAATAAGACGTGAAAAAGAAGAAAGCCGCGTCAGAAAATTACTTAGCGTTGGTTCTTCCCAGGAATACTCAACATTGGAAACCCATCCCATTACAATAACCAAATCAACAGGTCCATTACCGACAACCTGGTAAGCTATATTTACATTACCGCTTTTTGCATATTTAGTTTCCGGCTGCATATCTTATTGCAAAATTTTAGCCACCAATGATACGCATAATTTTTGCAGAATATTATTTTATGCGTTACCTGTTTTTTTATCCAATTTAATGTGGAAGTTTTTCTTTGAAGTATCCATAAACCCATGTGCCTGCTATTGCAGATAAGAATGTTATGATAACAACAGAAGCCCCGCTTCCTATCTGTGCAAATAATGGCCCGGGGCAGGCGCCGGTAACAGCCCACCCTGTGCCAAACAACAAACCGCCATAGATATATCCTTTGTGAAATTTCTTTGGCTTAATTGTGATCTGTTCTTTGTTAATTGTTTTTGCGTTGAACTTTTTTACCAGGAAAATGGAAATCATTCCTGTGATAACGGCCGAACCGATGATACCATACATGTGAAAACTCTGGAAGCGAAACATTTCCTGTATCCTGAACCAGGATACTACTTCGCCTTTGATCAGTAATACGCCAAAGATGATACCTGCTATAAAAAATTTAATATTGACTAAAAAAATATTTGCCGGCCGGTTTATTGTGTCATCCGGCGTTTTTGCTGCGACGGTGTTATTAACTGCATGTTGGGTAATAGTATTTTCCATTTTATAATTTTAAAATGATGGGAAGAATAAAATTGGCCGTCAAAAACCCGGCGCCCATAAAACACATAGTGGCTACCAATGAAGGCCATTGCAAATTGGAAAGTCCTGAAATAGCATGGCCGGAAGTGCAGCCCTCGCCATACCTGGTGCCAAAACCAATCAGAAAACCGCCCATTACAACCATAATAATTCCTTTGAAAGTGAGCAATGAATTCCAGTTGATAATTTCTGTTGGAATAAGATTACTGTGATCCGAAACTCCATAGTTATTCAAATCGTTCAATAATTTGGGATTAATATTTAACTGGCGATAATCGGATAGCCAGTTCCATGCGAGGAATGAGCCAACCAAAATTCCTGCTGCAAAAAATAAATTCCAGCTTTCTTTTTTCCAATCGTATTTAAAAAAGGAAATGTTAGCAGGGAAGCATGCGGCGCAGATATGCCGCAGGCTTGATGAAAGCCCAAAAACTTTATTACCTAACAGCAAAAGAACAGGAACCATCAAACCGATCAAAGGCCCCGAAACCCACCAGGGCCAGGGTTGTTTTAGTACTTCTATCATAGCAATTATTTTTATTGTGAAAAAAAAGTACAGTTATCAGCCTTCTTTAAACGCTTTTAGTTTTCCTTTCCTGCCAAAAGAGAATTTATTTTTTATCCAATCTATAATATGCAAAGGATTACCACTGGTGCAATTCATCCGGTAAAAAATAATTGATGCAGAAAAAATTGTCAATAAGCCGATGATCAATACAGATGCATTTATTCCCAGCGTATCAGCAATGATCCCTGTTAGTATGGCGCCGATAGCATAACCCATATCACGCCAGAAACGAAATACACCGAGACTGTTTGCCCTGTCTGAGGGATGTGTGTTTTCTGCAACTGTTGCAAGGAATGTAGGATATACCATCGCCGTGCCCCAGCCCAGCAATGATGAAAGAATAATAAAATGACTCATTGTATCTGCAAACAATAACGCAACTAATGCAACACCCTGCAGCAACATGCCCCAAAACAATAAGTCTTTTTTACAAAAAATATCGGCCATTTTACCGGTAAACAATTGTCCTATTCCCCATACTGCAGGATAGATGGCCGTTACAATTCCGATTTGCCCGATTGTAAATCCTTTTGATGCCAGCAGAATGGGGAATAATCCCCATGCCATTCCATCATTCAGGTTATTGATCAAACCGGCCTGAGTTACCGATCCGAGGTTTTTATTTTTCCATGTCGTTTCCCAAAAAATATTATTCAGCTTTGGAACTTTGCTGATTGTTGTTTCTGATGCAACATGATGCTTTGTGTCTTTTATCAGCAGCCAGCTTGTGAAAAATCCTGCAATGGACAACGCAACGCCGATATAAAAAGGGTAAGGCCTCAATCCATACACCGAAGCGATCCATCCTGTAAGAAAAGCAACCACAGCCACAGCAATATAACCTGCAAATTCATTCAGGCCCATCGCAAACCCTCTTTGTTTTTCTCCTACCAAATCTATCTTCATGACAACGGTGCTGCTCCAGGTCAATCCCTGGTTAATGCCTAATAAAATATTTGCCGCTACGATCCAGTTCCAGCTATCGGCAAACATCAAAACAAATGGAACAGGGATACCGATAAGCCAGCCAATAGTTAAAAGATTTTTTCTGCCGATTTTATTTGCTAATGCGCCTGTGAAGTAATTGGTAATTGCTTTTACAATCCCGAATACAATAATAAATGAAAGAATAGCTGTCTTTGCAGCGATGTGAAATTCTGCTTCTGCTATTTGTGGTAAAATACTTCTTTCTAACCCGATCATGCCGCCGACAAAAGCATTAATGATGACAAGCAATGTAAATTGTTTCCAGTTCTCTTTCAATCCCAATTTTATTTCCATTTTATTTAATTCGCTTGGATAAATAAGATAATAAATGCAACGTATCAATACTTCCAAAATGGGGACCTTTTTCAAAGTCGCCTTGTGCCTGTGCCATTGTATTTGTAAGATGTGCGAAGCATATTATATTCTTCTGTTTTGCTTCAGCAAAGGCATAAAGGGCAGAAGCTTCCATTTCCACACAACAAACATTTTCTTTTTCCATTGCTGCAATAGCTGCTTGTGTTTCCCTGTATGGAGCATCTGTTGTCCAGCTTTTTGCTTCAAAATATGGGCAATTATTATCGGTGGAACCAACAGCTAGTTTCTTGTATAAAGTTTGAGGCAATCTTGCAGGTGCATCCTGTGGCAGGTAATGATAACTTGTTCCCTCGTCTCTTATGGCTTCGGTAATTAAAGCAAATCGTTTATTTGATAACGGATGATTAACGATGCCGGCCGATGTAACACTGATGAGGTACTTACCACCTGATACAAAAAATTGTTCTGCTACCAGTACGGAATAAGATGCGCCAACAATGCAGGGAATGATACCGATTTCAGCACCTTCAATTTTAAAGTTATACATTTTTGAATGGTAGCATGCCCAGCATTTATTTAAAGCAGCTTCTCCAATTTTTATAAGATATGAGGCCAGGTCACCATCGGGGTCTAATACACATATTTCCGGCACAGGACATTCGGGAATAGATTTCTGCCTTCTGGCTTCCCTTAATAGATTTTCTGGCAGGAATACAGAAGTTGCAGTGTAATCTTTATTTATCAGTAATGGAATATTGATCTTCTCTTTCATTCACAAATTTTAAAAAGTTAACACCTTATGGCTGTCAACCACCCGGTTTGTAAGTTCTGCAAGATTGCTGATTTCTGCCCCTTCAACCAATTTTAAATTTATCAGTCCTCTCGATTCTGCACAACTTTCGCAAATTTTTACTTTTGCACCCTTATTCAGGGAGAGTTTCAGCATTCTTTCGATGTTGTAGTAACCATTCGGTGTTGTTTGGTTTGCAATGGCACAATTGGCCGCATCAGCTATCAAAAAAATTCTAACTTCTGTTTCCGGGTATTCTTTATTTAACTGATTTGCTATATGCAAAGCGTTATATGCCTTCTCTGAGCCGTAGGGTGCATCATTTATGACTAATAAATTTTCATTGTCATTAATTTTATACTAACTATTTAATTCCTTTTATAACAACAAAACTTCCCTTCCCGTAACCAGGTTGTGGCTGCTCGATTACATTTTCATCCGCATTCAATAGCGTTTGCCAGTAAGAGAAATTTTGAAAGCCGGCTTGCGATAAGAGTTCAGTAATTTCCTCAGTAGAATGAAAATGAGCATCTCTGTAAAACTTATTTGTGCTTTTCTGCTGCTCATATTTTTTTCCAAGATCACTTTTGCGGTCAATCAGACCAATGATAAGTGTTCCTTTGGGTTTTAAAATGCGATGCACTTCAGCAAATGCTTTAGGAATATTATTCAGAAAACAAACCGTCGTTACCATTGTTGCAAAATCATAGGATTGATCTTCTATCGGTAACTTTTCAGCTACAGCATCAATTACTTTAACCCCTCTTTGTTTTGCCAATGCCGCCATACTTGCTGAAGGCTCGACTCCATATTTTATATTCAGCGGTTCAGCAAACCTTCCTGAACCAACGCCAATTTCAATACCCTTTTTATTCTTTGGAACGACTTTCTTCATTGCCAGCAACTCAGACTGATAGAGGTTTGAATGTTTTTCAAACCATGCATCATATTCATAGGCGAATTGATAATAAGCTTCAGATGAATCAATAGTTGTCATTTTACCTTCAATATTACTTTCCTTTCAAAATAGTTTCCCAGCATTCCTTCCTGTGCCTTTCCTTTAACACTTTCTCCTTTTGTCAGCATTACTTGTAATTTCAGTTCTGCATTCTTTGCATTACTCAATGGCTGTATGGTCATTGGTAAACTTGTAATGGCAGCGTCTTCATATCCTGGTAGCCTATCACCAACGAGCCGGCAGGACATGGGAAGGTTTACATCCCAATCGGGTGCAAATTTTGAAAGAGAATGTGTTCCTATAGTTGCCGGATCAATATAAAGCCAGGCATTTCGGTAGGGTTCAGCAAAAGACTTGTCTTTCTTTTGCCCGATTACCGTCAGCACAGTTTTTTGTTCCCATCTTTTTGCTTCAATCAGGAATGAACCGTCAGCTTGTTTAAATGATTTTTTTGTCTCCATATCAAGGATATCAATGATCAATTTATCCTCTTCTTTCCATGGGCCGTTATTCGCATGACAACTCATACAGTTTTTTGAGCTGCTCAAAATACCCACTGCAGGCGGATAGGCATAAGCTGAACCTATTCCGAATGCAGATGATGCATCAGATTGACGGAATTCCGGGTGATAATTATTTTCCAACTTCGGTAATGAGTTAAGTATAGCGATTACAAAAAAAATTGAAACCAGGACGACAGCTTTTACTTTCATAATTTTTAAAGTTTAATTATTTTTTGGATAACCTTTTGTCACTTACGAAACCGCACAACGGTTAGCTCCCGCTTCCAGATCAACAGGATTAATGCCTTCATAACTGCCAATTATATTTTTTTCAGCAATAGCAAGAAAGTTGGGTGGGGCAGGTGGTATTTTTTGCAAAAGAGAATTGACAAAGTCTTCCTCATTAGTTTTCAGCATCGCAATATTTTTCTTTGCTTCACCAATGGTGGTTTGAACCAGCTTATTATCAAACTCAATGGGCTTGCTGGTATGCGCAGGAAGAATAACTACATCATCAGGAAGCGATAACAGGCTTTGCAATGATTGATATAACAGTTTTGCTTTTTTCCTGCTTTCTTCTTCACTTGACTTCAGATCAGGGCGGCCAACTCCGTTGGCAAAAAGCGTATCACCTGTAATCAAAATTTTATTCTCGATATAAAAGCTATAGCTCTCTAATGTATGACCCGGTGTAGGCATTGATTGCAAAACAACTGAACCAACAGAAAAAACTGTATCTGCTTTTATTGGGTGAAACTCAAACTGTATTTTATTCGGGGCCGGAAGGTATAAAGGTGCATTGAAATATTCCGCCAGTTCTTTTGACCTTGAAAGATGATCGGCGTGGATATGCGTTTCGATAATATACTTTATGGAAAGTTGATGCTGCTTTGCCAATTGCGCATATACTTCAACTGGAAGCGAAGCATCAATAATAATTGCTTCTTTATTAGAAGCAATGATGTAAGATAAACAGCCTTTCCCCGTCCGTCTTATTTGCCATAATTCAAAATCATCATAATAACGATATGCTGTGTTCCAGGCAAGGCTCCAGCCTTTCATGCCATCCTGCAGTGAAAATGCATTGTAGCCTTTTAGCTGAAGCATATCTGTTGCTATCAAACTGGTCTTACCCCCTGCGCATACCGTCACAACCGGAATGGTTTTATCAAGGTGTATATTATTAAAGACCGAATCATCATTTTGCTTTAGCCTGTTATAAGCATCAATATGAATGCTGCCGGGAATGAACCATTCTTCTCTTTCCTTTACCGGGCGGATATCAATAACATTTACGGGTTTATGTAAAGAAAGCATTTGGCTGAGCGTATCGGCTGTAATGTGTGGAATATCCTGCATAATTAAACGATTAAATAGTTTCAAATGGCAAACCTTTGATTTTCCATTCGGGAAAGCCTTCAATAAGTCTTTTGGCTTTAAAGCCTTTTTTTACGAGTATATTCACGGCTTCATCTGCAAAAACACAAAAGGGGCCCCTGCAATAAGCAACGTATTCTTTGTTTTTAGACAGTTTTTTTAGTTTAGCAGGAAGTTCTTTAACTGTGATATTGATAGAACCAGGAATATGCCCATTTTTGAACTCAACTGCCGGACGAATATCAAGTACTACAATATTTTTTGATTTCATCCTGCTTAATAATTCATCAATGTTCAGCGCTTCCAGCGTATTTCTTTTTTCCCGGAAATCTTTTACCAGTTTTTCCATTTCTGCCATTCTCTCAAGCCCCAGTTCCCTGAGGGCTTGCCATGATTTATATATCCCTTCGTGGGCAAGCCTGTAGTGAATATAATTCCCGGCCCGCCTTATTTCAACCAGGTTGGCAGCTTTCAGCACCTGCAGGTGCTGCGAAGTGTTGGCGATGGACATATCGGTTTCGCCGGCTATTTCTTCCACAGATTTTTCGCCCTGACCCAGCAAATCAATGATCTCAAGCCGGCGTGGATTTGCCATAGCTTTAATCATTTTGGCCAGAAGAAAATATGCTTTATCCTTAAAAATTCTTTTTTCCAATTCCATTTAATTTGCCAAAAATACGTAAATTCAACTATTCAATAAAATTATTGAATAGTTGAAAACCAGTTTGAAGCTTTCTCCGTATAATTTTATAGCATGAGTTTAAGAAACACAATTTTCAAAAAATAAAACCATTGTTATGGAAACTATTTCAACCAGAAAGCTGGATACTACAGATCTTGAACAAAAGGTTAAACATATGTACCGTGATGTGGCCCTGCGTCCGGAAGGGGAATATCATTTTGAAATGGGCAGGGGGCTTGCCGAAAAACTGGGATACGGCAAAGCCGACCTTGACAGCATCCCTTCTGCAGCTATAGAGTCATTTGCCGGTGTAGGGTATTATTTTGATATGGCCGGTATTAAAAATGGGGAATGGGTGCTTGATTTAGGAAGTGGCTCAGGCATGGATGTTTTTGTTGCTGCACTGAAAGTGGGGCTTTCAGGAAAGGTTTGCGGCGCAGATATGACAGATGAACAATTGGAGAAAGCAGAACGTCTTCGCAAAGAAAACAACTTTAATCAGGTGTCTTTTCATAAGGCATACATAGAAAAGCTTCCATTTCAAAATGAAAGCTTCGATGTAGTTATCAGCAACGGGGTAATTAACCTTTGTGCAGATAAAGGAAAAGTTTTCAAAGAAGTATGCCGTGTGCTGAAGCCGGGTGGTCGTATGGTAATAGCAGATATTGTTACAGAGAAACAATTACCGGAGAATATTGTTTGTAACTCAACTTTATGGGCAGCATGCATCGGAGGGGCCAGCCAGCAGGATGAATATAAGCAAGCTATTGAAAATGCAGGCATGGAAGTGCTTTGGGTAAGAAATAACGATGCGTATGCTTTCATTTCCAAATCGGCTAAAGGAGCATCAGTTGATTATGGCGTAAAAAGTGTGTCATTGCTGGCGGAAAAAAAATGAAATTGAGAAGCCGGGCAGGACTTTTCTGTTTGCATTGAGGCTGCTTTTGGAAGACGAAAATGATAAAGAAGGTTTGTGGATGTTAAAAAGTGAGATACCTGTGATTATTTCGTAATAACTACAAAACAGAATTACCGGTTACCAACGGTGTGGTAAAATTAAAAGCGTTTGAAAATAAGGTTTCTTCAATGTGCACCACATTGAATTCAGGTAGCACTACTGCAAAAAATCAAATATCCTGCCTAATGCGGGAAAACCTGAACCCTTCACACAATTATCAGGATGTTTTATTGCGTTGAACAAGTGAAATAAAAAAAGCGATCCACCAAATGCGGATCGCTTTACAGGTGACCCCGTCAGGATTCAAACCTGAAACCTTTTGATCCGTAGTCAAATGCTCTATTCAGTTGAGCTACGGGGCCAATACCATAAATCGGGCTGCAAATATAAAGCCTGTTTGCCGAAATCAGAAATTGTAAATTTTTCCAATGCAGGCTGAATCAGTAATGCCATTGCATAAAGGCCTCCAGCGCTGCATATTTTGGTAAACCAAGCTTATTGTATATTTCTGCGGTGGCTGCATTGCGCTGTTCAGCCCTTTCCCAGAATTCCCTGTCATCACTGCCCTGGAACACTACCCCATCCTTTTGAGACTGGTGGATAAATATACCGTTGCGTTTTTGTACCACCTGGTCAGGGCTCATGGGGATGATCATGTCCACATCCCAGCAATCCCATTCAGCCCATGCCCCCCTGTATAACCAAAGCCAGCAGTCTTTTACGGATTCATCTTTTGTATCCTTCAGGCGTTTCAAAGCTTCAAAGATGATGTCAAAACATACTTTGTGTGTACCATGCGGGTCAGCAAAATCACCTGCTGCAAAAATCTGGTGAGGGTTTACTTTTCTGATGAGTTCCATTGTAATTTTTATATCCTCTTCACCCGGAGGATTTTTTTCAATCAACCCTGTTTCATAAAACGGAAGGTTCATGAAATGAATATTCTCATCTTTGATACCAACATACCTGCATGTGGCCCTTGCTTCAGTTCTTCTTATTAAACCTTTAATAGACCTTATTTCATCGGTATCCTTTTGATAAGGTTTCTTTGTTTTCAAAAAAGATTTTCCATCGCTCCATATTTTGGCAGCACGGCTTTTATCAATACCAAATATTTCATCAAACTCTACAGCGAAGTCGATAAACCGCATTACAAATTCATCGCTTACGGCAATATTACCGGAGGTTTGGTAGCCTACATGCACATCATGCCCCTGTTCATGAAGGCGTATAAAAGTCCCGCCCATTGAAATAATGTCATCGTCGGGGTGAGGTGAAAAGATAATTACTCTTTTATGCTGGGGTTCCCTTCTTTCGGGGTGCCTCGGTACTTCTTCCGAGAACTTTCCTCCGGGCCATCCTGTAATGGTATCCCTCATACCGTTGAATACACGTATGTTGATGTCGTAAGCATTGCCAAACTTTACCAAGAGGTCGCTTAAACCGTGATTATTGTAATCGTTATTGGTCAGCATCAGCAATGGCTTGTTTAAATCAAGTGCCATACTGCATACTGCTTTGCGTATCATTTTTTCCGTCCATTCACATTCACCCGTCAGCCACGGTGTTTTAAAACGGGTGAGTTCCTGCGTTGCCCCTTCATCTAAAACGAACTGGCAGTTGGGGTGTTCCTGCAGGAAAGATGCAGGCACATGATCTGTAATATTTCCTTCAACTGATTTGCGGATGATGGATGCTTTTCTCTGGCCCCATGCAAGCAATATAATCCGTTTTGCTTTGAGAATTGTATTGATACCTACTGTTATTGCAAGGCGTGGAACCTGCGAAATGCTGTTGAATTCATATGCATTGGCCAAACGTGTGGTGTTATCCAATGCAACAAGGCGTGTGGTGGAATTGCGGCTGGAACCTGGTTCATTAAAACCAATATGCCCGTTTAGTCCTATTCCCAGTACCTGCAGGTCAATACCACCTGCAAGTTCAATTTTCTTTTCAAATGTGGCGGCATAAGACCGGGTATCATTCTTTTCAATGGTGCCGTCGGGTATATGAATATTTGCGGGGTCAATATCAATATGGTTAAAGAGGTTTTTCTTCATGAAGCTGTGATAGCTTTGCGGTGCATCCGGCTCCATGGGATAGTACTCATCAAGGTTGAATGATATGACATTCTTAAAACTCAACCCTTCTTTTTTATGCAGGCGTACCAGTTCTGCATATAGTGATTTTGGAGTTGCACCCGTAGCCAGGCCCAATACACATGGCCTTCCCTCTTTTTGTTTCTGCCTGATAAGTTCTGCAATTTCTTTTGCAGCATAAACGGCAGCTTTTACATCGTCTTTAAAGATCTGAACGGGAATTTTTTCAAATGAATCTGCGAGGCTCATAATATTAACAGGTTTATTTAAGGCGAACAAAAATAATGATTCGGAAATTGTTATTCTATAATAACTTCATCAACAAACATCATGGCTTTCCCTCCTGCTGAAGGACGTCCTTCAGGAATAATGCCCTGGTTTTTGGCAAATACCTTTACATAACGTGACGATACAGGTGAAAAATGAACTGACATGTACCCCATGCCCTGCTTATCTTCTTTATAATCAGATCCCCTTCCGGCCAGGTTAAAACTCTTTCCATCATTCGAAGTATAGGCTTCAATGTATTGCGGAATATAGCATCGGCTGCCGTTGTATTGGGCAACATGGCAACTGAGTTTTGAAATGCTTTGTTCAATACCAAGGTCAATTTCAGCTTCCATATCAATGCCCAACCATCCCAGCCATTCTGTAGAACCCAATGCAAATTTTGAAA
>JANRKT010000353.1:0-2365 GCA_033763355.1 Chitinophagaceae bacterium
AACTTACTTCTTTTCCTTTCCAGGCTTTGTCTTTTACAACCTTAAACTCGCCTATGGCCATCATAAACAGGTAGGGGGCGTGGGGCAAGTCCATTTTCCAGGTATCGGTTCTGGTACCATCGGTATTGGGTACGCTTTTAACTTTTACTCCGTTTGAAAGGGTAACGTATTTTGAGGGAACGGTCATAGAGAGTTCCTGTGTTGTTTTTTGGTTGGGCCGGTCAATGGTGGGGAACCAGCAGGAAGAGCCTTCTGTTTCACCCTGCGTCCATATCTGAACCGGCTTGTTTTTATCTTTTCCGTCAGCATTTACAAAATAAAGCCCTTTGGCATCTATAATCGCAGAGCTTCCTTTTACTTTCAGTTCATCAGGTTTTGCGGTGTACTCAATATATATGGTATATTTTTCACCACCCTTAAATGTTTTGCCAAGGTTGATACGGAGGTTCCATTCATCGCTGTAATCATATTTCAGGGGTTGTTGGGTTGTTCCGCTTAGAAGGGCTACTTTTTTTATGTCCATCCCTTTTGCATCAAGCCTCAGCGAATCTGTGGCATAAAAATGCGGTTTAAGGGTTATCCACGCTTTCCCGTAAGCGTAATGTTTGGCGTAATCAAATTTCAGGTCAAGTTTGGTATGAACAAGGTCGTTTATCACTTCTTCGGTTGCACGGTAAATTTTTTTCCATGAAGTATCCTGCTTTTCCTCTGCAGGCTGGGCGTTTATTACTGAACAAAGGGCCACAATAAAGGCTGATAAAATAAGTTTCTTCATATTTGATTTATTTATTTTCCGGGATGCAAAAGTAACAGACACGTTACAGGTTCTCTAAATTTTTTTTACGGGTGGTATGGATTCGGGCATTTGCAGTAGTTTTGTTCAGGCCATTAAAATTCCGTCCGCATTAAAAACAACTCACACCATGCGTTTTTTACTGGTTGTATTAATAGTATCATTTTGCGCAAATCACTTACAATCCCAGCAAAACTATTTTGTTTATATCCAGGCAGACAACCAGCAGCCTTTCTATACACGTATCGGTGATAAAATCCTCAGTTCTTCCGCTTCGGGATATGCCATCATCCCTTCTCTTAAAGATTCTGTTTACCAGCTTATTATAGGGTTTCCAAAAAACCAGTGGCCTGAATACACTTTCAATTGTGTCATCAGCAAAAAAGACAAAGGGTATGTACTGAAAAACTTTGCTGAGAAGGGCTGGGGTCTGTTTAACCTGCAAACCATGGATATTATCATGGGCATTAAAACAGAAAAGAAAACAGAAGAAAAACCGGCTGAAAAACTGCCCTCAACCAACGATTCATTTACAGTGATGCTGGCTTCTGTAGTGGATGACCCCACCTTGCGGCAAACGGAACTGATACCAAAAGAAAAGGAAATGATAAAGCCTGAGGTACAGAAAACTGATAATGCCATTGCCCCCGTTATAAAGAAAGACACAGTTTTGAATATGGCGCAAAAACCTGTCAGTGCTGATTCTTCCGCTGTAAACAATTTACCTGTTTTAAAAGACTCTGTTGTTACGCAGGCATCAGTTCCCGTTCAACCACCCTTATTATTAACAAAAATAAACAAAACATTATCTGCCAGTACAACCGATGGAACAGAAATGGTTTTTACGGATGACCAGTTGAATGGCAAAACAGATACTGTAATAGTTTTTATTCCTGCAGAAGTACAAATTGAAAATAAAGAGGCGAAAGTTCCTGTTAAATCAGAAAGCGGTCCACAAACTGTATCTGTTCCTCTGAATGCGGCAAAAGATTCAGTTACCGAAGTGATAAAGGACACAAAAACAGTTAAGGGTTCAGCAAAAGATTTATCAGATTCTGCATCAAACAGCCTGATTTCTTCATCTTATACTGCAGGCATCAATCCCAATTGCACAAAAATTGCAACAGATCAAGATTTACTGCTGTTAAAAAGAAAAATGATCGGCACGCCGGATGAAGACGCGATTATAGCTGTCGCGGTAAAAGGCTTTAAACAAAAATGCTATACGGCAGAAAACATCAGGAGCCTGAGCTATATTTTTTTAACAGATGAGGGCAAGTATAAATTTCTTGATGCGGCTTATCCTTATGTTTATGATACCGTTAATTATCCCGCATTGGCGCAGTTGTTCAGGGATGCCAGTTATATCAACCGCTTTAATGCACTGCTGCAAAAGCAGTAATTTTCCTTTTTAATTACTTTATGCAGCGTTACTTCCTGGAATTAAGTTATAAAGGAACCCGGTACAGCGGTTTCCAGGTACAGCACAATGCCGTTACTATACAATCCGAAGTTGAAAAGGCATTGAATATTTACCTCAAAAAGAAAATTAACCTTACCGGTTCATCCCGC
>JANRKT010000354.1:0-1697 GCA_033763355.1 Chitinophagaceae bacterium
CCAGAGCAGTTCATGTATAATGCTTTTTACATGTACTTTTTTGGTGGTCACCAGCGGAAAGCCCTGTAGTAAATCAAAACGCATCTGGTATCCAAAAACACTGATGGTACCGGTACCTGTACGGTCGTGTTTCTGTACACCGTTATCTAAGATATGTTGTAACAATTGATGGTATTGCTGCATGGGCGCAAGTTAATTTAAAGCTGTGAACTGTAAGCTATGAGTGGTAAGCTGTGGGGAAGTTGGGGATTGGGGGAGGTTGATAAAACTTGTATTAAATAAGATTGCTTTGTGCAGAGTGGTTGAGTATATTTGGCAGTTACCGTTGTGTTGCGTTTCGTCTTCCTGGAGGACAATATCTTACGAAGAACCGGAGATTATTCTTTTAATGAAATTATTAAGCATGAAAATCATTTTCTCTTTTGTCCTTCTCACGACAGCAATGTTCTCTTTCGCCCAATTGCCTAAACCATCATCCGGCAGTGTCCGCAGGCTTGAGAACATGCAGTCAAAATATGTGCCGCCGCGAAATGTTGACGTATGGCTGCCCGATGGCTACAGCGCATCAAAAAAATATGCCGTGCTGTACATGCACGACGGGCAAATGCTGTACGACAGCAATACCACATGGAACAAACAGGAATGGAAGGTTGATGAGATTGTTTCAGGTTTGCTTGCTGATAAAAAAATAAAGGATTGCATTGTGGTGGGCGTTTGGAATACCGGGCAATACCGGCACAGCGAATACTTTCCGCAAAAACCGCTCGGTTATTTACCAGCATCCTTCCGTGATTCGCTGGTAAGGATGGCATTGGCAGGAGGCCCCCGGTCTGACGCATACCTGATGTTTCTTGTTAAAGAATTAAAACCATTTATTGACAGCAGCTTTGCTGTTTATACCGATCCTGCCAATACATTTATTATGGGCTCCAGCATGGGTGGCCTGATTTCCATGTATGCCGTCTGCGAATACCCGGGTGTATTTGGCGGCGCTGCGTGTCTCTCTACCCACTGGCCGGGAACATTTGGCCAGAATGATATTATACCCGCTGCATTCAACCGCTATCTTGCAGAACATCTTCCTTCGCAGCGTAACCATAAAATTTATTTTGATTACGGTACGGCAACATTAGACAGTTTATACAAGCGCCATCAGTTACTCATTGACAAAACCATGAAGGCAAAAGGCTACAACAGTAAAAACTGGATAACAAAGGAATTTACCGGTGAAGACCATACCGAAAAAGCCTGGGGCAGGAGATTGGATATTCCGCTGGTTTTTTTGATGGGCAGGAAGTATTAGTTCAACCACATATTGTTTAGTAGTATGAACGAAGTCTTTTTTAGAGAAGTCACAGAATTTTAGAAATTCCGAATTCAATTCTTTTTTTCAATTATTAAGAGAAAACAGATTGATGATTTCAATCCTTAAAGACAACTATATTGACTTATTAAACTGCTCAATAATGGATGGAATAATGTGACAGGGACAACATATATTTCCCTCTTACCTTTGCCCTTCAAACCATTTTATGCCACAGAACAGAACAGTTTCCGCAATGGTATTTGCGCAAGAAATCTCCATGGGCAGCATGAAAGTGCGGCAGCCGGTGCCTTCTGCTGAAATAGATTATCTTGATCCCTTTGTATTGCTGCACCACGCACAGCATTACTTTGGTGAAGATTTAAATCTTTCT
>JANRKT010000355.1:0-12596 GCA_033763355.1 Chitinophagaceae bacterium
GGGTGTTTCCCCTGTAGCCAAGTCAACAATTGATTTAGCCCTTTTATTGGTGTCTGCTGGTAGTTTTGCTTTCTTTGCCATGCAGTAAAGGTACAAAACGTCCTGCTTTTCCGGTCAAGCAGCAAATTTCAAACTGACCCACTACCAAACACAGGGGCGCTGCCCTTGTGTTTTTTTTATTGCTTACATTTGCAGGTCTAAATTTGTTTCATGGAGAATATGGAATACAACACTACGCGAAAAGATCTTATCATGAGGGAGTATGGCAGGCATATTCAAAAGATGATTGAATACGTGGTAACCATTGAGGATAAACAGGAACGCCAGCGCAATGCCCACTCTGTAATAGAACTGATGGGTTTTCTCAACCCCCACCTGAGAAATGTAGAAGACTTCAGGCATAAGTTATGGGATCATCTCTTTCTTATTTCTGATTTTAAATTAGATGTTGACAGCCCCTATCCCATCCCAACAAGGGAAACATTAAAAGCAAAACCCAAACGCCTGCCTTATCCCAAGCGATACCCCAAATATTCACACCTGGGCAAAAACCTTGAAACGGTAATTAACAAGGCACTGAAAGAACAAATTCCCGAAAAAAAATCAGGCTTTGCCCATTCTATAGCGTATTACATGAAATTGGCATACAGCAACTGGCACAAAGAAATGGTGCATGATGATGCCATACGCAGCGAACTCAACGCCATTACCGGCGGCCAGCTTGAATTTACAACTACGCCTTATGTAAAATCCTTCAGGGAAAGGGACCGTGAAAGAGATGACCGTTTTGGGAAACGCAACAAAGGCGGTTACCAGCAAAGGGGAGGGGGAGGAAACAACCGCAATGGCGGGGGAAGCGGCGGCCATAAAAACCGCGGGCAGCAAAAGTTTAATAAAAAAAGATTTAAATAACATCAGCTCAACTGTTGTAAATTATTAAAAGCTGATCTGAAAAAAGATCGGCTTTTTTATTTTATATGCCTGCCGATATATCAAATGTTTTACTTTGCATAACCTTGCTTACTCATCAACCATATAATTTTATTACATGCATTCCTTTGAAGTAACCGGCGGAAAAAAATTAGGCGGAGAAATTATACCTCAGGGCGCCAAAAATGAGGCGCTGCAGATCATCAGCGCTGTTTTACTTACTCCGGAAAAGGTAACCATTACCAACATACCGGATATACTGGATGTAAACCTGCTGATAGAACTGCTTGCTGAAATGAAAGTAAAAACGGAAAGGCCGCAGCCGGATACCTGCACTTTTCAGGCAGATGATGTTGACATTGATTACCTGCACAGCGAAACATTTAAAAAGAAAAGCGGACGCTTACGCGGTTCCGTAATGCTGGCAGGCCCCATGCTGGCCCGTTTCAGGAAGGCATTTATACCAAAACCAGGCGGTGATAAAATAGGCCGCAGGAGATTAGACACACACATTATTGGATTTGAAAAATTAGGCGCTGAATTTACTTACCACCCTGAAGATGGTTTCTTTCACCTGCAGGCGCCCAACCTTAAAGGCACATCATTATTACTGGATGAACCTTCCGTAACCGGCACAGCCAATATTGTTATGGCTGCTGCAATGGCAAAAGGAACCACCACCGTTTACAATGCAGCCTGCGAACCTTATATACAGCAGTTGTGCAATATGCTGAAAAGTATGGGCGCAAAAATCAACGGAGTGGGCAGTAACCTCCTTACTATTGAAGGGGTAACTTATCTGGCTGGGACAAAACACCGCATGTTACCCGATATGATTGAGATCGGTTCATTCATCGGCCTTGCTGCCATGACGCAAAGCGACATTACCATAAAAAATGTAAGCCTTCCCAACCTCGGCATCATCCCTGAAAAATTCAAACAACTGGGAATAAAAATGAATTTCAAGGGTGATGATATTCATGTACCCGAACAGGACATTTACGAAATACAAACTTTTCTCGATGGTTCTGTTCTTACCATTTACGATCATCCCTGGCCCGGCCTTACACCTGATTTGCTCAGCATTATTTTAGTTGTTGCTACTCAGGCAAGGGGTTCTGTTCTCATTCACCAGAAAATGTTTGAAAGCCGCTTGTTCTTTGTAGATAAATTATTAGACATGGGCGCAAGAATTGTACTCTGCGACCCGCACCGTGCAGTGGTGATTGGTCTGGAAAGGGAGCAATCATTGCGGGGCATAACCATGAGCTCTCCTGACATCCGTGCAGGTGTGGCTTTGCTGATTGCCGCATTGAGCGCAGAAGGCAAAAGTGTTATTCAGAACATTGAACAGATTGACCGCGGCTATCAGCAGATAGATGAGCGCCTGAGAAATTTAGGCGCTGAAATAAAAAGGATAAAAGCCTGAATATTTCTTACTGCACACATCAAAACAACCTTTTGCATTAATCTTTCTTATTTACTTTTGTGGCCATTTAAAAATATGGCACCCACCTCTCAAAAAATCATCATCATAACAGCCCCTTCAGGTGCAGGCAAAACTTCCATTACAAAGCATTTGCTGAAAACTTTTCCCCAACTCGCATTTTCCGTATCGGCTGCTACCCGTTCACCAAGGTCTTACGAAAAAAACGGGGTTGACTATTATTTTATAAGCACGGAGGAGTTTAAAGAAAAAATACAAAACAATGAGTTTGTGGAATGGGAAATGGTTTATGAAGGAAAATATTACGGCACTTTAAAATCAGAACTGGAACGCATCTGGAAAAACAAAAGGGTGCCCGTGCTCGATATTGACGTAAAAGGCGCCATTCATGTGCGGCAGCAATTCCCCTCTTCCTGTCTTTCTGTTTTTATTGAGCCGCCATCAGTGGAAGAATTAAAAAGAAGGCTCATGGGCCGGGGAACGGAATCTGCAGAAAGCCTTGAAGCAAGGATTAACAAGGCCACATTTGAAATTTCCTTTAAAGAGCATTTCCATCATATTATAGTAAACAGCGACCTCACCAAAGCTTGTAAAGAAGCGGAGCAGGTGGTTGCTTCGTATTTAAACACCGTATAACTACAATTGGCGCTAAACCGGGATTATCTATATTTGTTGCCATGGATATATTGCTGTTTATAGGCATTGGGGTTTCACTGCTGCTGGCAGGCTTTTTTTCAGGAATGGAAGTAGCTTTTGTATCAGCCAATAAGCTGCCCATTGAGCTTAAAAAAAAGCAGGGCCTCCGCAGCGGAAGGATTTTAAGTGGGTTCATGGAATCGCCTGCAAGGTTTATCGGTACCACCCTTATGGGTATAAACATTGCAGTGGTGGTATATGGTTTAATGGTTGGGGAATTTCTTAACCCTGCGTGGAAATGGGTTGGCTCCAGGCTCATAGATGATGTTTCACCTTACCTTAAATATGTCCGCCTGGTTTTTGATACCATCATTGCTACTGCTATGGTATTGATTATTGAATTTTTTTTCAAAGCCATTTTCCGTGCCAAGAATGATGTGCTGCTGCCTTTCTTTGCACCGGTTATTAATTTTTTTTACAGCCTGCTTTATCCCCTTGCTTCCGCTTTTGTTGGCATTGCAGAATGGATATTGAAATATCTTTTTAACATCCGCCTGTATGAAGAGAAAGAAGCCCTTAACCGTGTTGACCTGGAACAATTCATCCAACAAACCAAAGACCAATCTGAAGACAACCCTGACCTGAATACAGAACTGTTTGAAAATGCATTGTCTTTACCCAATATCAAAATCCGCCAGTGCCTTGTGCCGCGTAAAGAAATTGAAGCGGTTCATATTTCAGCAACAATAAATGATGTAAAAAAGAAATTTGCTGAAACCAAACTGAGCAAGCTTGTGGTGTATGAACAGAATATTGATCATATACTCGGTTATATCCACCAGCTTGATCTTTTTAAAAAGCCGCATGACATTAAATCCATCCTATTGCCCATCCCCGCAATTCCCGAAAGCATGGGGGTAACTGACCTGATTAATAAGTTTACCAAAGAAAGAAAAAGCATTGCATGGGTGGTGGATGAATTCGGGGGCACATCGGGGATTATTACCATGGAAGATTTGCTGGAAGAATTGTTCGGCGAAATAAGGGATGAATACGACCTGGATGAATTTGTAGAAAAACAGATTGCAGAAAATGAATTTATTTTTTCAGGCCGACTTGAGCTGGATTACCTGAACGAAAAATACAGCCTCGAATTTCCCGGTAACGAATCAGAAACCCTTTCGGGCCATATTATTAACGAGCATGGGGCCATACCCCGCCAGCGGGAAAGGATTATACTTGGCGATTATGAGTTTGAAATACTCAATGTAAGCGAAACCCGTATTGAAACGGTAAAACTGAAAGTGCTTAAATAAGGCCGCTGTTGCCGCTTACCCTTTACCGGTTTGTACATAACCCTGTATCAGAATATTTTACCCGCCTGTGAAAGATTAACTTTTAAATCAACGGCGCTTACTGCTATTCAGTGCAGATGAGCTAAATTTGTCCCTCAATCAAAAAAGCGGTTTGGCTACAAAAACATCAGGAAGAAATTCTTTTTTTAAGCGCATCAGGGGCCAGCAGGACGATGAAACTGAAATGAGTTTCATTGACCATCTTGAGGCATTGCGCTGGCATATTGTACGTGCTGTACTTGCCATTGTTGTTTTTGCCATTCTCATTTTTGTTTTTATTGACTGGATATTTGATCATGTTATCATGGGCCCCACCCAGAGCAATTTCATTTCTTACAGGGTGCTTTGCTCCCTCAGCCACAAATTAGGCCTGGGCGAATCTTTATGTATGCCCCCCATCAGCATGAAAATACAGGTTACTACGGTAAGCGGCACATTCATGTCGAGCATTTCAATAGCATTGGTAGGCGGGCTTATTGCAGCTTTCCCTGTTATTTGCTGGGAGGTATGGAAATTTGTAAAGCCTGCGCTTAAACCCAATGAGCTGAAGCATACAAGGGGTATCATTTTCTGGGTTTCGTTCTTTTTCTTTGTTGGCGCTGCATTTGGCTATTTTTTGCTGGCCCCTTTTACTTTCAATTTTCTTTACAATTACAGGCTGGGCACTGCAAACATTATGGATTACAAGCCCATGCTTTCAGATTACCTTGATTCCATAATTGATATTACACTTGGCGCAGGCATTGCTTTTGAATTACCAATGGCATCACTGCTGCTTTCAAGAATGGGCATACTTACACCTGGTTTTTTAAGAACCTACCGCAAATACGCTTATGTAGCTTTACTGATGGTTGCTGCAATCATCACTCCATCTCCCGACTGGGGCAGCCAGCTGGTGGTAGTAGTTCCTTTAATTATGCTCTATGAGCTCAGCATCATCATTTCTGCAAGGGTTGCCCGGCAGCAGGAAAAGAAATGGAAAGAATGGAGCTGATGCTGCCTGTTGCAATTTCATTTTTTATTAATCCGCCTCCTGCTGATTCAATACCTTTGTTCCTGTTTCTGCACTAAAAATTTTTTTATGAGCACCAGACATTCCCCCTTTAACCTGTTTCAGCCCATTGCCATCGGTTGCGACCATGCCGGTTTTGATTACAAAGAAGAAATTGTAAAAAACCTGCACGGAGAAGGCATCAACATTAAAGACTTCGGCACTTCTTCAAAAGATTCTGTTGACTACCCCGATTTTGCACACCCTGTTGCCAATGCTGTTGAAAAAGGAGAAGCTTCACTGGGCATACTGCTTTGCGGAAGCGGCAATGGCGTGGGCATTACTGCCAACAAACACCAGGGCATACGTGCCGCTATTTGCTGGAGTGTGAACGTGGCCAAACTGGCAAGGCTTCATAACGATGCCAACATTATTTGTTTGCCCGCCCGTTTTGTTTCACTTGACCTTGCTATGGATATGATATGGAAATTTATTGAAACTGAATTTGAAGGCGGCCGCCATAATAACCGCGTTAAAAAAATAGCCTGCTCCTGAACAAATTAATTAAACATAATTTTCACTGCTGATGCAAACCATACGCCACAGGGGAAAGTTGCAGGTTTTTTAAAACCAGGTATCCCTGGTTTAAATTTTCATCACCACTTAAAAACAAAACACCGTTCATGCAAAAATTTTTATTGTTGCTGGCCCTGTTTACTGTATCTGCAGCATGGGCGCAGAAAAAAGTTACCCCTCAATCATTTGCCAATTCCATTACTGAAGAAGATTTAAAAAAACAGCTTTATACCATTGCGGGGCCTGCAATGGAAGGAAGGGAAACCGCCACAGAAGGCCAGCGTAAAGCAGCGGCCTATATAGAAGAGCAGTTTCGTTCGCTTGGTTTATTGCCTGGCAATAAAGGCAGCTACCAGATGCAGTTCCCCGTTTACCGTGATTCTATACTGGGCTGCAGGATCTCAGTAAACGATCAGCAATATGTTTTAAACCAGGATTTTCAACCCGCATTGCAGATCAACTACAGCGCCACCCAATACTTTTTGGATGTGGTGCTGGTTGGGCATGGTATAGTTGACTCCGCATATGATGATTATGGTGATGAAGATGTTAAAGGCAAACTCGTAATCATTTTAGACGGCGCCCCTGATGAATACAAAAAGGGAAAGAAAAATTATTTCAATACCACCAATAATTTTGCAAAAATTATAACTGCCCGTGATAAAGGCGCTGCAGCAATATTGCTCATAAGCGCCAATTTTCCAAGGCGTGGTTCTTCAGCGTTGGGCAATATGTATGTTGATCTTTACAAGGATTCATATTTACCCAATACCTATTCCATTTCAGAAAAAATGGCGGAGGCCATTATGGGTGATGACTGGAAAATACTGAAAGAAAAAAGCAGGAAAGAAAAAGTAGCTGCAAAAACTTACCCGGTTAAAACCATGCTTGAGCTGAATAAAACAGTAATATACCTGCAAAGCAGCAATGTGATGGGTTATATTGAAGGCGCAGATAAAAAAGACGAATGGTTAATTATAACAGCGCATTATGATCATCTTGGTAAAAGGGATACGGTAATATATTACGGCGCAGATGATGATGGTTCCGGTACCGTAAGCGTACTGGAAATGGCAGAAGCGTTTGCAAAAGCCAAAGCAGCAGGCAAAGGGCCCCGCAGAAGTATTTTGTTTATGACGGTAAGCGGGGAAGAAAAAGGGTTGTGGGGCTCGGAATATTATGCTGATCATCCTGTATATCCGCTGGAAAAAACAACTGCCAATCTCAATATTGATATGATAGGCCGTATTGATACCGAAAGAAAAAAAGCTGATACTGCAAATTATGTTTATGTAGTAGGTGATGATAAATTAAGTACCGATCTGAAACCTATAAGCGAAGAGGTGAATAAAAAATATGTAAAGCTAGTATTGGATTATAAATACAATGATCCCGAAGACCCCAACCGGATTTATTACCGCAGCGACCATTTTAATTTTGCACGCAAAGGCGTGCCTATCATATTTTATTATGATGGTATGCTGAAAGCTGATTACCACAGGCCCACAGATACACCTGAAAAAATCAATTATAACTTGCTGAAAAAAAGGGCCCAGCTGGTATTTTATACTGCATGGGAAATGGCCAACAGGGATGCCATGCTAAAAAGAGATATTCCCCTGCAAATCCCTGAACGCTTCTGAGGGCCAGCGTTTTAAACAATACATCATCCGGGATTCAATAAACATCCCGGATTTTTTTTGCCATACTTTAAACCGCCCTTACGGCGTTAAGTCTATTACCTGTACTTTATTAAAAAACTAAAAAATACCTTTATGAAAACTGACCGTTTCAACCGTGTACTTTTCTTCAGCTTTGTACTTGTTCTTTCAAGTATCATTTACCAGTCAGCCTCTGCACAGCGCACTGCTCCGCAGCGTACAGTTCCCCCCACAGTTGCCAAACGTTATGACAGGATTGAGAACCGTCATGACCGCAGGGAAGATGTAAGGGACCGTAAAGAAAACCGCAGGGACAGAAAAGAAGATGTTCGTGACCGCAAAGAAGACCGCCGTGACAAGAGGGAAGATGTAAGGGATAAAAGAGAAGATGTTCGTGATGCCAAACACGATGGCGGAAGAAGGGATAAAATTGAAGACCGCAGGGACAAAAGAGAAGACGTTCGTGACAAGAGGGAAGATGTAAGGGACCGTAAAGAAGACCGGAGGGATAAAAGGGAAGATGTACGCGACAGGAAGGAAAACCGCCGTGACAGGAAAGAAAACAGAAGGGACCGGAAACATTAATTGTATTACCAGATAAGATTATAAAGGCCATTACTGTGAGGTAGTGGCCTTTTTTAATTGAGGGTCTTTTAAGACTTTCTTCCCCTACACTTTGAACAATCAAGTACTTTCACAGTGTTTCTTAATTGTAAATTTCCAATTATTTCAACTTGATTTTTAAATGGCCCATGCCATTTTCCATTTTTATCCCCCAACTTATTATTTCCCCTCCCTTTCCCATTATTACAGAATTTGCATTGGGCTTTATGAACTCTTGCCACCTTCGATGCAATCCAATTTTCATATACGAAATATGTAACCATAACTTATAGAAAAGATTAAATCTTTATTCAGCGATTAAATAAGGATAACACTTCATTATCATTCAAAACCCGACTATAAATTCTTATCTCATCCAGCCTTCCTTTATAATACTCACTTGTTCCATGTGTGTCAACCCCGATAAACATATCAGAAGATATATTATCAGTATTTGCCGAGCTGGTTAAGGTAATTGTACTTACAAGGGTCCCATTCAAATAATACTTTGCATTATTACCATCACTTACAATTACAATATGTTTCCAGGTATTAGCAGGGTTGAGGGTATGATCAAAATCTGCTGCTTTCTTGTTATTAGCAAAAAGAATTTTTGTATCAGCGTAAACCCTGAACTGCATGGCAGTACCATTGAAAGGAGATTTGCATATCAATGAAACACCCTGGCCTTCATTATTAATCCACCCTGAAACAGAAAAAGCATTCCCTATACCTGACAGGGAGGCTGAATTTAAAACTTTGATATAATCGGACCCTCCAAAGTAATAAGCGCTGTTGGCTTTGCCAGTTTTATCATTCGCTAAAGACCCCCCTGCTGCTACGCCATGATTATTATTTCCGCTTTCATCATTTGTATTTCCATTGAAAGGGTAATATGCGACCAAGCCGTTTTTTAAAGGTGACCCGAGGGTTTTAAAGCTCAGTTCGGCGCCATACGAAGTTCCCGCCCGGTTAATGGCAAATGAGCGGAAATAATATGTCTGTTCCTCATCAAGACTTAAAAGTAAATGTTGGAATATGAGCGGAGCATTGGTGCTGCCGTTGCTTATTATATTATTTGTGGTTGTGGGATTTTGTGTTTTTGCCCAGCAAAACCCATAATCAGATACAAGCCCGCTGCCGGTTTTTACCAATTGTCCTGAAAGTTTTGCTGAACTCTCCGTAATGTCATTAACAGAAACTGTTTGTACTTCAGGGGGAATAGGAGGTCCCGATTTGTCCTTTTTACATGAAATAACAAAAAAAATAAACAGCAAAGCTGTCAGGTAAATTCGAATTGTTTGAGTGGTAAACATAGATTGAGGTGTTTAAATTCTGTCGCAAACTAATTACTGAGGAAAGATTTTATTAAAAGTTGGTGAAGAGAACGGTGGCCTTTTAGGTAATCACCAAGTCACATTTAAATTTTCCGAACCCAATTGATATTTAATGTGTTTCAAATTGGTGAATCACTTAATTTTAAAAATATCTTTGTCCTATGCAGCGGATTTGCATTTTATTGTCACTTTTTTCCATTGTATCCGGGGCCGTCTGGGCCACATCAGACTCTTTACAACCTCTTTTGCATAATTTATTACAGGATAATAAGCCTGTTGCTTATATCCGCCCGGAGGGTTCACGTTACTTTGAACCCGGCGATTTAAAGGATAAGCCACCGGGTAACTTTTTACAATGCCTTATTAAAAATTCAGATGGCCTGTTTATTTATCTCGACGGTTCAGGAAGGTTATACAAAGCGCTTCAGGACAAGAAAACCGTCCGTTTTCGAAGGATTGACTCGACCATTTACTTTGGCCATAATTTCGATGCATTTACCTTCAGTTACCGTGATACCATTTATTCACTTGGCGGCTACGGATTTTGGGAAACCAACGGGTTATTAAGGTACTATGCAGATCAGAAGAGAGAATGGGAGGTCATCAGGCTGAATATGGAAATACCGCTCCGTGTTGGTAATTCGTTTGATCTTATATGGTTTGACCAAGCTCAGGGAAATATTTATTTTGGTTTTACCCGCCATGATAACATCTTTACAAAATCAGATTCAACTTCGGCAACTCCATATAGTTATGATGTGGTGGTTCTTGATATGAAAATAAAGGAATGGAGAAGAATGGGGATTTTAAGTAGCTTCCTGAGACAAAATATACCAGGTATAAAAAATATGACATCTTCTCCTTTTGGACAGATGATAGCACTCGGAAATAGCTATCTTTTTTTGAACTACAAGGAAAACAAAATATTTCAGCTAAAGTCCGGAAAAAAGGAATTACTGGACAGGTCACCAATATTAACTTTTCCCAACTGCACCTTCTATTTCAAGGATTCGACTTTATATTTTGGAACAAGCGAAAAAGGATTGCTTGATTCTGTTTCAATTAGCATCAACGACATATCAAGTGTTGAAGAAAATATTTTTACTGACAAAATAAGCATGGTGCCAGGTACAAAGAAAAACACCACACTGCTTCTTTTGTATCTCCTGCCTCTGCTACTGGCATTTATAGCTTTTATGTATTGGAAATCTAAAAAATCAAACAAATTGAAAGTGGCTGATAATTCAGCGAATGAAGGTCAAAATAAAAATGTAAAGTTTAACTCTTTAACTGAAAAAGAAGCTGACCTTATAAAATTCATTGTCGAGAATTCAAAAAAACAATTACCCACTACTATTGATGAAATAAATAAACTCCTTGGGGTTGCCAATAAAAATATTGAAATTCAAAAAAAAAAAGGAGTGATACAATCGGTTCAATCAATAAAAAATTATCTTTTCTTAAAGATAATCCAGAAGGCGTAATTCAGAAAAAAAGGGCTGGCTTTGATAAACGTTCATTCGAATACTTTATTGAAACAGGAAACTGTGATAAGGTAGAGCAATTAATCTCTCAAAACTATTGACACCATTGGGGATCAGCTCAAAAATGCCCCCCTTTTAGTCTCAGTCTGCCAGGGGGTCTTCCCCGGGCGGGCAAGCCCTCAGATCAGGCAGAAAATAAAAATATCCCTACCACCCCAGCAAGTAAGCAAATATCAGCGGGGCAACTATTGTAGCGTCGCTTTCAATAATATATTTTGGGGTATTGATGTCTAACTTGCCCCAGGTGATTTTTTCATTGGGCACAGCGCCGCTGTAAGAACCATAGGATGTGGTGGAGTCTGATATCTGGCAGAAATAATTCCAGAAAGGCACATCATGCCATTCGAGGTCCTGGTACATCATGGGCACCACGCAAATGGGAAAATCACCTGCAATACCTCCGCCTATCTGGAAAAAACCAACGCCTTTGCCCGAACTGTTTTTCCTGTACCAGTCAGCCAGCCACACCATGTATTCAATACCATTTTTTACAGTGGCGGCTTTCAGTTCGCCTTTTATCACATAGCTGGCGAAAATATTTCCTGTTGTGCTGTCTTCCCAGCCCGGCACCACAATGGGTATGTTCTTTTCTGCAGCAGCAACAACCCAGCTGTCCTTCGGGTCAATTTCATAATACTGTTTCAAATCACCGCTTAAAACAGTTTTGTATAAAAATTCATGAGGAAAATAACGCTCACCTTTTGCTTCGGCATTCTTCCACTGTTTTACCAGGTGTTTTTGCAAACGGCGGAAGGCTTCTTCTTCAGGTATGCAGGTATCTGTAACACGGTTGTAATGGTTTTCCAGCAGTTCCCATTCCTGCTGAGGTGTTAAATCACGGTAATTGGGTATGCGTTTGTAATGCGAATGTGCCACAAGGTTCATTACATCTTCTTCAAGGTTGGCGCCGGTGCAACTGATGATATCAACCTTTCCCTGCCTGATCATTTCAGCAAGCGAAACACCCAGTTCACCTGTGCTCATGGCGCCTGCAAGTGTTACCATCATCTTGCCGCCTTCCTGCAAATGTGTTTCGTAACCTTTTGCAGCATCTACCAGCGCTGCAGCATTAAAATGGCGGTAGTGATGAAGGATGAATTGAGAAACCGGTCCTTTGTTCATGGCAACATTTATTTGGAGTGCAAATGTAGCATAAATGAAATTTAATACCGCTGTACTGTTTGGGCTGGGCCACAGATTACACAGACCCGATAGCTATCGGGTTACACAGAACCTGTTATACTTCATGGAAACAGACAGCCACATTGTAATTTGCCAGGCAGACCGGAACAACATGCCTGTTATTCAAATTAAACCCTGTATTATATTTTTTGTGTTAATCCGTGTAATTTGTGGCTAACCCATAAACAAAAAATCCCCCTGGCTATTGGGGGACTTAACGAATCGGGGATTCTCTCACCTCACCTAACCAAGTTTCTGTTTCTTTACTATGCTTATATTTCCACCCGCATCTGCTTCCACGAGGTATTGTTTTTTGCCCTCTTTAATTGTTATC
>JANRKT010000356.1:0-5908 GCA_033763355.1 Chitinophagaceae bacterium
ACAGGAGAAACATCATTGAAATAATGGTTGTGTTTGATACCCGCCAGAATCCCCGAAAATTAAAATCACTTTTAAAGAACCGTATCAAATGAAAAGGATAGCCAAATTCCTGCTTAAAGCGTTGCTGATTTTATTTTTGCTCCTTAACATCATCGCCGCCTTCCATGCTTACAAATTCACCCATTTTTACAACCAGGGCCAGGCGGTAATTAAAAAGCCGGAGCAGCAGGGTGTTTGGGATAAAACAAAATCCATTTTATTCGGGCTTGATTTTACCAAATCAAAAATTACCGGCAGGCCGGCTGTGCCGTATGAAACAGTTAAGCTGAAAACACAAAGCGGCTTAAGCCTGGAAGGATGGCATATTAAAAGCGATTCTGCAAAAGGAACAATATTGATGTTTCATGGCCATAGCAGCAGCAAATCAAAGATTTTGAATGAAGCTGATTATTTTCTCTCTCTCGGGTACAATACTTTCCTGCTTGATTTTCGTGCACATGGCAACAGTGATGGAAATACCTGCACCATTGGCATGAAGGAAACGGAGGACATCAAACTGGCTTATGATTACATACAGCAAACCGGTGAAAAGAATGTGGTGCTCTGGGGTATTTCAATGGGCGCAGCAACCATTACAAGGGCCGTGCATGAATACAAATTGCAGCCTTTAAAAATTATTCTCGAAATGCCGTTTGGCTCGCTTGAACAGGCCGTTGAAGGCCGGGTAAGGATGATGGGGCTCCCCGTAGAGCCAACGTCAACACTGCTTACTTTCTGGGGCGGTGTGGAGCGGGGCTTCTGGGCTTTTAATTATGTGCCCTGCAATTATGCCAAAGACATCACCTGCCCCGTGCTGCTGCAATGGGGCAGGCACGACAGGAGGGTAACACAAAAAGAAATTGATTGCATTTACAGCAACATCAGCAGCCATAAGCGCCTTGCTGTATATGAATACGCATCGCATCAATCGCTTTGTGATCAAGAGCCGGAGAGATGGAGAAAAGAAGTGAAAAGATTTTTGAATGAGTGAAACAATCAAAAATAAGAACCTGCAGTGATTAAGCTATTTTATTTTTTTGATGATATACTTGCCAGACAGATGAGAAATGAAGTGAGGTTTTTTGAAACAAAAAAGGCTTTAAACGAAACCTTGATAATCACGATGTGTTTAAGCTATAATCAATTCATAAGGATTGGCAATAGTTTTACGGCCAAACCGTTTAAGTAATGCAACTTCATTCTCCTTATCTATTTTTTCTTTTTCAAGAATTTCCTTAATAGCGGGTTGCTTTAACCCGGGTATCCGGATTTGAAAGAAAGGCCATAACGTTTCACTCTGATATGTTTTGCTTAAATCAGGGAATCCGGTAATAAGCTTATACTCGTCAGTGTGTTCCTTGAAATCATCCGTGTATTTAAAATACCATTCTCCTTTCTGACAATACAAAACACCTATGCGAATATCATCTACCATCAGGATGAATTTCACTTCTTCGTCCCTTGGCAGTTGAACCCGCATTTCAAGCTCATCTTCATTTTTGCTAAACCAATTTTTAATCTTACGTAACATATTAAATGCTCCTTATTCTGTCAAATCTTGATTCAATAATTATCTTAATTAATTCGCAACGTTCCGGGATAAACAGAGGAAAAAATTCATCCCCTACCATCCGGATTACTTTTTCTTGGTTTTCAAAGGATGCCAGAATATTAACGATTTGCCCGTACTCTTTGTTATATCGCTTAATAAAATCAATGAGTTGGAAATGGTTGGCCTCTTTATTCTCTTCAATGCTTATTCTTGGGCTCGCATTTTCAATATAATTTATGACCTTTTTTCCATTTTGTTGGTGCAATTTTAAAAGATGCCTGCAATTTTCATCACTCTCATTCCATAACAAACCCCTTGCTGAGTCGTAAAGGGGAGCAAAGGTAGGCTTTTTTGACGTCTTTTTCTTAGTATCAATGACACCCCAGTTGTAAAAATGTCTGTCATTATTACCTGCCAGCGCATCAAAGGTTATCATCTTAACAAGTTCAGCAAGGATATCTTCGAAATACTCCGGAAACACCATTCTGATAGCATCTTTAATAAATTCAAATGTGAAAAGTTCACGGGATGTGGTTTTGTGATCGGCTATTGCTTTGGCCATACGCATATCATTAAGGTACTCACCGCAAATTTCTGCTCCATGTATTAACTTTTCGTTTTTATTGAGGAAGTATTTGCTCAAAAAACGAATCTGGCCATTGGCCTTTATCAGCTTTATTTCATTCATGTTTATCCCAAGCACTTGCCCCATCCGGTTAATCATGTACTCAACAACTGACTCCTGCGGATACCATTTTTCGGCTGTCTTGGCAATATAAGGAATCCATGAACCGGAAGACGATCTTCTTACAGTACTGTTTTCCTGGTAGAAATAAGCTTTGATGAACTGCTTAGGCGCATCTCCATCAAGCTTGTAGTTTTTAACAATGTAATCCTGTTCTTTGAGCAATGGTATCAGGGATTCATTCAGCAATTTGCCTGAACTGTTAATTGATATTTCCTTTCGTAAGTTCCCTCTTGCTTCCATGTTGCAGATAAATAACTATTTCCTCTCACCCCCACTCAAACCATACACAACCATCCGTCACGACAATTTTCTTATTCAAAATATTTAAACTCATCTACCAGCAGCCTGTAAATCTCATCCTTTACTTTTTTGCTTAATTCCGTTACTTCAGCAAATAACTGTTGTATATCTTCCAGGCTTTCCTGCTCGGCGTATTTCTTTATTTGAATAAGGCCGGAGTAAGGCGTGAGAAAATCAGCGTAATCAAAGTATTTAAAATACGCCTCTTCATGCAAGCCAACATTTGTCAAAAATTGACCCTTACAATATTTCAGGTTCCATGTTTTGTAAAGCTCTTTGATCTTATCCACCAGCCGTTTTGCAAGGTTGGTATCTTTTGCCGTAGGAACAGCAGTTTGCAGAATCTCTTTATCTAATGTGGTGCTCCAAAAACTTTCTTTATTAGCAGGGCAGAGCGGGTTATCAACAAACACTTCCGGCGCATCTTTTACAGGATTATCTTTCTCAAATTTGGTAACCACACAACGGTTTTCAGCCAACACAAAAGCAAAGCATAACGAATACCAGTATTGCTCAAATTTCTTTTTAATATCAGGCGTCCAAATATCATATTGATTGGCCCAAACAGGATAACGGCCATTCAATGCTTTGGTAATTGCAAACCAACTGCAGGTAGCTTTAGCTGAGGATAAATCATATGCACAATAACTTCTATTATCGGTAGGTCCGCTGAAACATTTTGATTTGTTTATATCTTTCATAGCCGCGTCAAGACGGAACCATATTGTATTATTACCTTTTTTAAACCTATCATCTTCTTTATTCCTTACTCGAACAGGAGTAGCATCATCCATAAATCCAATAAATACCGATTCTGTAAGCCCATAAGTTTTCTTATTGCTTCTCCTCTCATCTTTTTCAGGAAGTCCTCCATAAATTTTTCCTGATTCTTTCTCTTCTTTGGTCGGATCCCTTTTGAAATCATACATTGATTGGGCCACCCAATCTCTAATATCTCCTTTTGAATTATCAAGGGTTACCTTCCTGGTATTATTCAGGATTTCATTTAATTGATAGTTCAATAGTTCATCATCCACATTCCAATTTATATTCAGATCAGGTTTTGTTAATAATGTCAGATCAATTAATTCAACTTTATTATCATTTCCGCTTTCTTCACAATTATAGTTCCAGATGGTAAATGCAAGGGGCCAGGCGCCTTGCAGTTTAAAAAACTCATTGCTGGTAACGATAAACCCACTGTGAAAATGAAAATACCTGTCCCAATGTTCCCGGAAAGGTTTGTAAGTTGGCCGCGGAATCAGCCAGGATGTGGGAGTAAATATCATGACCACCGGTGCCAGTTCATGTCGTTCATTCACCTGCTCTTTTGCAATATTGAGTATTTGTCCCAAAAAAGCAAGGTATCTTTCTTTTCCGGCATCTTCTCCTGTCAACTCAATGATAGAGGGATGAATTCCGTAATCCGCTTCTTTTTCTTCTCTCACTTTCTGGTTTTCATCCGTATTCTTATATGGAGGGTTCAATAAAAAAGCTATGGGTTTATCTAGCAGTATATTTTTTAACGCCAGTTCTTTTTTTAACTCGCCGAGGTATTCAACAGCATTTTTATCTAAGAAGTTCAGCCCTTTATTCTCAGAAGTCTTAGGAATGATCGTGAATCCTGTTTCAACATGAAAAGGGTCCACCTTCATGCGGCGCTCTATTGTCCGGAGTAGATCAGGCTGCAATTCTGAAATGATCTTGTGCTTCAGTTTTCCCCGCCAACTGCTCACAAGGTTGCCGCTTCCGCCGGCCGGATCAAAGACAATATAGTTTTCATTAATGTCTCCGGGGAAATGATACTTGGCAAACCATAATGCGAACTTGCTGAGATTGGCATCCGTAAAGAAAATACCATGCTGTTTTACATAATGCTCATCAATCTTAGCCATCACCTCATCAAAGCGGCTGAAGTAATAATCAACGGTTAGTCCGCTTCCTTCGTTTGTAAAAACATATTGTGTTTCGATGAACTTCCTGAAATCTTTAATATGTTTCGGCGCAATAAGAACTGGGTCACTCAGGCGGCTTCCCCTGAAACCAACCACTCTCACTTCTCCGTTGTCATCGTTTGACGCTAATGTGGAAGTAATGTCCCAGTAAGCAACGATTGTATAAAAGGCGTGAACGGCATCAATAGATTTATCAAAGAAAATCTTCATCCGCTCAATAGTGTTGATAAAATTATGTGTGTTGATCTGGAGGCGGTCACTGTCAAGGTTCCTGAGGATTTTTAGAATTTCATATGTTTCATGAATAAGACTTTTGCCACCGCTGAAAGCGTCTTTATCCAAATCTTTTGGTGTTAGCCAATAAAAAGCTGATTCAATAATCTTCTGCTTCTCAACTCTTGCTGTTTTTCTTGTATTCTCCTTGCCGATAGTGTTCGGGGCTTTGCTGGCATCGGCCGTATGCGAAAGAATAATAGCATACTCAGGTATCTTATTTACTTTCCAAATACCCACAAACCTATTAGCTATCACCATAATAGTGTTATAGGCTAACCCATGCTTTTTCTGATAATGCAGGGCTTGGTAGAAACCTTCCAGCCATTGTGCAGCATCGGTTTTGGATTCAACAATGATCTGGCCTTCACAATACACGTCAGCGCCAAATGCGTTTGATTCTATCTTAAATTTTTCTTTGAATAATCTTTTGAAAAGAGGGTATAACAGAGGCCGTTTGGCATCTTCATTGTCGTCGCTGGAGATATATTGCTTTAGTTGGTCTAATTCTTCAGAAAAGGATGGGCCAGCCATTGCAGTCTAATGGTTTGACTGTAAAGTAATAAATAAATTTCAGCTGAGAAGAATTGTAGTATTACGAATACGCAACTAAGATGCCAGGGGTGCTAATGGGACATAGCAATATATAAACCTTATTTTTGTATTACCACCACTGTACCTATTGGCAGCAGGTCGTACAATTCAAAAATATCGCTGTATTTTACACTTACACAACCATTGGTCCAGTTCATATACTTATCTACCGCATATTCTTCAGTGGGCCTTGTGCCGTGTATGCCGATGCCGCCGCCTATTTTTGCTGCTTTAGGAACAGTGCCCGTAGCTTTTCGCTGGCTGAATTTTTGGTAGCTTTCTTTGTTGGGATAATCAAGCAATAAGAAACAACCCCATTCTTTGTGGTATTTTTTATAGCTGATGCGGAATGTGCCTTCAGGCGTCATGCGGTCCCCTTCCATTTTTTTATCGGCTAAAGTTTTATTGCCAAATACAACAGGATAAGTAGCCAGCCAGCCCTCTTCA
>JANRKT010000357.1:0-39987 GCA_033763355.1 Chitinophagaceae bacterium
CAGTACCGACTCAGTGTATTTCGTAAATGAGATAATGCCGATTATTTCATCCAATTGCACAATGGGTGGTTGCCACGATAACATTACCCATGCAGACGGTGTGAACCTGACCACATATACAAACATCATGAAGTATGTAAAACCGGGATTGGCAACCGACAGTAAGTTGTATAAGGAAATTATCAAAACCAATAACGAAAGGATGCCGCCACCGCCGATGCCGGCACTTAGCCAGCAGCAAAAAGACAAAATTTACAAATGGATAAACCAGGGCGCAAAAAATAACAATTGCGCAACCAGCTGTGATACCACTGTTTTTACATACAACGGGGCCGTTAAAACCATAATGCAAAACAAATGTACCGGCTGCCATAATCCGGCTTCCCTCGGCGGCAATATTGATCTTTCAACCCATGCAACAGTAAAAACAGTTGCGCTGAATGGCAAACTGTATGGGTCCGTTGCGCATTTACCCGGTTATTCACCCATGCCGAAGAATTCAGCCAAACTTTCAGATTGCGAAATCAGGCAAATACAGAAATGGATAGCTGCCGGATCACAAAACAATTAAAACAGCAAACGATGAAAATTACTTTTTTTATAATGCTTACGGTATGCAGCATCCTGTTTATCAGTTCCTGCTATTATGATAAGGAAGAACTCCTGTATCCCGCTTCGGCCAACCTGCCTTGTACGGATACGGCAACAGCTGTTTCTTATACTAAAAATGTGGTGCCTTTACTGCAGCAATCCTGTTATGGATGCCACAGCAGCGGTTTCCCTTCGGGAAATATTGTTATGGGCACTTATGCGGCAGACAAGGCAATCGGGCAGAATGGCAAGTTATACGGAAGTATTGCACATCTCTCCGGCTTTTCGCCTATGCCTAAGGGAAACCCTAAAATGAGCAATTGCCAGATTGCCCTGATAAAAAAATGGATTGATTCGGGGATGCTTAACAATTAAATTTAAAATGCGGCATGTATGAAACGTAAAATAATTACCCTGTATATAATACCGGCGCTGCTGGTAGCAACAGGAGGAACCATCTGGTACGTAACCAGAGAATACAAAAGGGTACATAAAGAAACAGCTTTTCTGGAACCAGATTACATTCTTACCGCCCCGGGTATAATTAAAGAGTTTGAAGCAGATAAAGAATCTTCAGGAAAAAAATACTGGGATAAGGTGATACTTGTGGAAGGTATGGTAAAGGAGGTTATCCGGGACGAAGGCGGGCACTATTCCATATCGCTTGGCGATACCTCATCTGTGTCGGCAGTGCGCTGTAGTATGGATAGCACGCAGGACATGGCGGTGAACCCGGTAAAACAGGGTGGTTACATTTCAGTTAAAGGCATCTGCGCAGGTTTCAATTCAGATGAACTCCTCGGATCAGATGTTATACTGGTTCGCTGTATAATTGAAGGCAAACAATAATTTTTTATCATCCGATTAAAAGAACCAAACATGAAAAGGATCATATTATTTTCAACCATCACACTTCTTTTGGCTGTTGCTGCACAGGGGCAGAAGTATTTTACAAAAAGCGGAAAAATAAATTTTGACGCCACCTCGGCCAATTCGCCTGAAAAAATTGAAGGGGTTAACAGAACAGTCATCTGCGTTGTTGACACCAAAACCGGGAACATACAGTTTTCTGCACTGCTGAAAGGATTTGAATTTGAAAGGGCATTAATGCAGGAGCATTTTAATGAGAATTATGTGGAAAGCGATAAATTCCCCAAAGCGGAATTTAAAGGAACAATTGTGAACAACAATTCCGTCAACTATTCAGCCGATGGTGCTTATGATGTAAAAGTTGAAGGTAAGCTCACCATGCACGGGGAAACCAAAGATGTTTTATCAGGGGGCAAACTGATTATTCAGAACGGGAAAATAAACGCTGCAGCCGGGTTTAAAATCCTTCTTGCCGATTTCAAGGTGGCTATACCGGGGCTTGTTGCAGATAAAGTGTCAAACACTGCATCAATAAATGTTTCCTGTTTGCTGGAACCGCTTAAATGACAAAACCAAACCAAACCCATTTTGTTATGAAAAGATTCATCTATAGTATAATATTTTCTGCCCTTTGTTTTTTTTGTTGTGCTCGCCTTTATGCACAGGAAGCCGACCTGCTGAAACTGGTAGAAGAGGATAAAAACAAAAAAGAAATAGTAAAAAATGCTTTTAAATCGCCAAGGGTTATCAATGGCCATTCCATGGAGTTTTTGCGTCCTGGAACAATGGATTTCAGGATACTTCACCGGTTTGGCCAGTTGAACCAGGGATACAGGAATTTCTTTGGGCTTGACCAGGCCAGTATGCGTCTGGGATTTGATTTCGGGATTTTTAAAAACCTGATGGCGGGAGTTGGGCGCAGCACATATAAAAAAGAGCTGGATGCTTTTATAAAGTATGCGCCTTTTCTGCAATCAACAGGAAAACATTCTTTTCCTGTAACCATTGCTTTGGTTTCCGGCATTACCATGGACGGATTGCCCTGGGCCGATCCTGACAGGAAGAATTTTTTTACTTCACGGCTGGCTTATTATTTCCAGGGAATTGTTGGAAGAAAAATATCAGAAGCATTTACACTACAGCTTGCGCCTACCATGGTACACAAAAATCTTGTACAAAAAGCCGTTGATTCAAACGATGTTTACTCAATTGGTATTGGTGGCCGGCTGAGAATATCAAAAAGAATAGCTTTTACCTGGGATTATTATTATGTGCTGAACCCGTTTACAGACAATGCTTATCAAAACCCACTGGCTGTTGGTTTTGATATTGAAACCGGCGGCCATGTTTTCCAGCTGCATTTTTCAAATGCCACAGGCATGAACGAAAGGGCATTTATTACTGAAACTACAGGGAACTGGGGTAAAGGTGAAGTAAGATTCGGTTTTAACCTTTCAAGGGTGTTTCAGATAAAGAAAAAGAAACTGGGGTAAGCATTACGGCTACAGTAAAGAGCAGGTTTATTTTTTACAAAATTGTTTTTTCTTCCCCGGGGAGAGACAGGACCCGGGGCCTTGCATCAAAAACAACAATACTTTCCGGCTGATTTAAAGATGTGGTTGGACGGAAGACCAATGTTGTTGACCTGAGAATTATTACCGCTTGCTGAAATGGGGTAATGAAAAAAATGTGCCTATTAAATAAAAAATACCCAAAACAAATTAGCAGGTTACGGATGTCCTCTTCCTTCCCATTCTTTTTGTAATTTCCCTCTCTTCTATGCGCCCGGTCATCATCGGTTTTGGTTTGCTCATTCTTTGCCTGCTTGTGCTGTTTAAGCTGGGTGAAGTGAATTTTATTAAAGGCAATATTAAACTGGAGGTTATTGTAGCCATTGCTGCAATCATCTTTTTCTTTGTCGGCTTATATTTCAATTACCGGAACCGGAAAACAGAAACCGTTTCAACTGAAACCCCCGACCCGCCACCCGGCATGATTGATTACAACCAGATCAAAAAATTCGGCATTACCCAAAGAGAACACGAAGTGCTGCTGAAAATGGCCGAAGGCCTCAGCAACCAGGAAATTGCCAACGCCCTTTTTCTTTCTGAAAGCACCATCAAAACCCATGTGTCCAGCATCCTTTTTAAATTAGATGCCAAACGCCGCACCCAGGCTATACAGGCTGCCAAAAACCTTAAAATCGTTCCGTGATAAGCGGCGGATGAGGCTTTTGGTACTTTGGCAGGAGGAAAACTGTACTTTGGTATGAAGCCTCCGGGGGTTTATAATGATAGTTTAGCGGAACAAAATCATTTATTATGAAACAAACAGTTTTTCGCTACGGCATTTACTCCACCCTGCTGCTGCTGGGGCTGGGAATGATCAACCTTTTTATAATTGCCCGTGCCGGGAGTTATGCAGTGCAGGAGGTGGCCGGGTATCTCAGCATCCTCCTGTCCATGATATTTATTTTCTTTGGCGTAAGGCATTACCGTGACCACGTGAACAAAGGCACACTTGGTTTTGGTGAAGGGCTTAAAGTGGGTGTACTCATCCTGCTCATACCTTCGGTTTTCTTCGGGTTGTTTGATTTGCTTTATACTGAAGTGATCAACCCATCATGGAAAGAAGATTATTATAACCATTACCTCGCCGGGCTAAAAAGCTCCGTTCCCGCTGACCAGTTTGATGCAGAAAAGAAAAAAATGGAAGCGCAGAAAGAAATGTTCAGCAACCCTGTTATCCAGTTTTTGCTGATGTCTTTAACGGTCTTTATAATCGGGTTTATTGTAACCATCATTTCTTCCCTGGCCTTGCGCAGGCAGGCTTCAGCGGACAGGTGAAATTCCCTTCAAATCAAAATTGTTGCAACATGACAAGCAAACAAATTCTGCAGGAATTAAAAAACAACGGCAAAGATTCAGTAAAGAAAGTACTGATGGCGCATGGCGTAAAAGAACCGGTGTACGGTACAAAGATTGGGGACATGAAAAAAATTACAAAGGGCATTAAAAAAGACTATACTCTTTCAATGGAGTTGTACAACTCTGGCATATATGATGCCATGTACCTTGCCGGGCTTATTGCAGATGAATCAAAAATGAGCAAAAAAGAAATCCAGTCATGGGCGGAAAAAGCATACTGCTCCGGCTTAAGTGAATATACGGTGCCCTGGGTAGCAGCCGAAAGCCACTATGGCTGGGAGCTGGGCATGCAGTGGATTGATTCGCCTGAAGAGCGTATTGCTTCTGCGGGATGGAATACACTTTCAGGAATACTTGCCTTAAAACCGGATAATGAACTGGATATTGCAGCAATAAAAAAATTAATGGGCAGGGTGCAGAAAGAAATTCATAATGCGCCCAACCGTGTGCGTTATACCATGAATGGATTTATTATTGCAGCAGGCGCATACATAAAAGAGCTTACCAAAGAAGCTGTTGAAACCGCAAGAAAGATAGGTGAGGTAATGGTTGACATGGGCGGCACTTCATGTAAAGTGCCCTCTGCAGCAGGCTATATTAAAAAAATAGAGGCAAAAGGAAATATTGGCAAAAAGAAGAAAACAGTAAAATGCTGAAATTTTAAAAATGTAATAAAATGAAAAAGGTAACCGGAATTGGCGGCATATTCTTTAAATGCAAAGACCCGCAGGCCATGCGTTCGTGGTATGCCGAACATTTGGGAATGACGAGGGCCGAAGACGGGGAGATGCTTTTTGAATGGAGGGAATCCGACAAACCTGATAAAAAAGCATACACAGCTTTTTGTTTATTTAAAGAAAATACAGATTACTTTAATCCCTCGGTAAAAGATTATATGTTCAATTTTCGGGTTGAAAACCTCGAAGCGCTTTTGGAAGAATTAAAGAAACAGGGCGTACAGGTTATCGGGGAAATTCAAACATTTGAGTACGGTAAGTTTGGCTGGATAACAGACCCTGAAGGAAATAAAATTGAATTGTGGGAACCGGTTGACAGCGTGTTTACCAGTATGTACGAAGGTCAAACCGTTCATTAAGCGGTTTATGTAATACACATTTTTCCAGAAACTTTTTATACAGCTGTTATGCCGGCTATACGTATCAATAAACATTTTTTTCTGCTGTAAAATCTTTAGCTGCGTTCAAAGCATTTGCGCAAATGCAATTACCTTTCCTGGAAAAATGCGGGCAGGTTTAATTTTGCTGCTGCTGGTAATTTGTAATAACGTCAATATGGCGCAAACCAAAACAAGGGCTGCAGATATGGGCATCCGCATTGGTGTAATGAACAGCGGAAAACTCAATGCCATTACTGATGTAAGCGGAGTAAAGGTGGGCCACACCACTTTAATAAAAGGAGAGGATGTCCGCACGGGCGTTACCGCCATTCTTCCGCATGGTGAAAACCTGTTTCAGCAAAAAGTGCCAGCGGCTGTTTATGCAGGCAACGGATTTGGAAAATTAGCAGGCGTTACACAAATAACCGAACTCGGCAATATTGAATCGCCAATTGTCCTTACCAATACATTAAGTGTAGCCACTGCCATTAATGCTGTTGTTACTTATACTTTATCCCAAAAAGGAAATGAAAATGTACAATCGGTAAATGCAGTTGTGGGTGAAACCAATGACGGTTACCTGAACAACATACGCGGAAGGAATGTAACGGAAGCTGATGTACTCAATGCCATCAGTAATGCGTCAGCCGGAAAGGTAGCAGAAGGAAATGTGGGCGCAGGTACAGGAACCATTTGTTTTGATTTTAAAGGAGGAATTGGAACAGCATCAAGGGTATTGCCAAAAACTCTGGGAGGTTATACCGTTGGTGTGCTGGTGCAAACCAATTTTGGAGGTGTGCTTAATGTTGATGGAGTGCCTGCGGGAGAAGAACTGAAAAGATATTACCTGGGTGATCACCTGAATGCGAAAGCAGACGGCAGTTGTATGATTGTGGTGGCAACTGATGCGCCGCTTGATGCCCGCAACCTGCACCGATTGGCCAAAAGGGCTTTTATGGGTTTGGCTAAAACAGGCGGCATTGCACACAATGGCAGCGGGGATTATGTAATTGTATTTTCAACTGCCGCTTCATTAAGAATTCCTTTTAATGCACCGGATATGCTGGAACAAAAAGTACTGAGCAATGATGCGTTATCGCCATTGTTTATGGCGGCTATTGAGGCAACGGAAGAAGCCATCATCAACTCATTGCTCGCTGCTGAAACCATGAAAGGAAAGAACGGGAGAATAATTGAAGCGTTGCCGCATGATAAGCTGAAAGAGTTGCTAAAGAAGTATAACCGCATTAAAAATTAATATGGCTGTTTTTATCAACGATCATTTCGTGAAAAATGAAGATGCCCTGCTTCACATATCCGACCTTTCCATGCAAAGGGGCTATGCTGTATTTGATTTTTTCAGAACAGTTAATGGGATGCCGCTTTTTATGGACGACCACCTTGAAAGATTTTTTGCTTCTGCTGCGACCATGCATTTGGCTGTAAACAAAAGCAGGGAGGAGCTTTCCGTCGTCATTCATGAATTGATAAAAAGAGCATCGCTTGCTGAAGCATGCATACGCATCATGCTCACCGGCGGTTATTCGGCTGACAGTTACCAGCCGGCAGAACCCAATCTCATCATAACCTGCAGCCCGGTAAAAACAGCAACTCAAAAAGATTTTGAAAAAGGGTTATCAGTTATAACATATGAATACCAGCGTGAACTGCCGCACATAAAAAGCATCAATTATTTAATGGCCGTTTGGCTGCAACCCATACTGAGGGAAAAACAGGCAGATGATGTATTGTATTTTAAGAACAATATCATTACGGAATTCCCCCGGTCGAATGTATTTATTGTAACGGCCGGTCATAAACTGGTAACGCCCTCGCACAACATCCTTTCCGGCATCACCCGGAAAAAGATCTTATTGCTTGCTCCGGAAATCATCCCGGTGGAAGAAAGGGACATCAGCGTTGACGAACTGATGAATGCAGCAGAAGTTTTTTTAACCAGCACCACCAAAAAAATATTACCGGTTGTAAAGATTGATGGAAAAACAATAATGGATGGCAAACCGGGGAAGTTAACCGGGCAACTTTACCACAAATTTCTTAAACTGGAAAAAAGCTGGCCACAGATGGTGAAGATTGATACGGAAAATACAGCCGCCGATTACACGAACTGAATGAATAAGAAAACCATTTAGGGTAATTGGCGCAATTCGTGGCTGACGGCCAGAAGCTCCTGTGATTTTGGCGCAGGTATTTTCTTTATCTTCCTTTATTAAAAAACCAGAAACATGCTGAGAAAATTCATTATTGCTGTAATATTCATTGCAGTGGGCATTCCTGTATTAGCACAGGCAGATTATTTTTATCCCGCTGCCGGAAACATGAACCCCGCTATACCCACGCCGGAAAAATTTTTGGGTTACCCCATTGGCACACATCACACAAGGCATGATAAACTCGCAGAATATTTTAAAGAACTCGACCGCCTCTCCGACAGGGTTACCACGCAGATAATCGGTGAAACCTATGAGCACAGGCAACAGGTAACAGCAGTATTCACTTCATCATCCAATCACCAGAAGATTGAAGAAATAAGAAAAGTGCACCTGGCAGGGCAACTTACAGGCAACACAGGAAATATTCCGTTAATCATTCATCTCGGTTATAATGTGCACGGCAATGAACCCAGCAGCAGTGAAGCGGCTATGCTCACGGCTTATTATCTCACCGCATCAGAAAATGAAGAAACATTAAAATGGCTGAATGATATGGTGATACTGATGGACCCGGTAATTAACCCTGATGGCAGGGACCGGCATACCCATTGGGCCAACATGCACAAAGCATCTCCCGTTGTGGGCGACCCGCTTGACAGGGAACATACGGAGATATGGCCAGGCGGACGTTTCAATCATTATTGGTTTGATTTGAACCGCGACTGGTTTTTGGGAACATTTCCTGAAACACGCAACCGCATTAAGTTCTTTCATCACTGGCGGCCTTATGTGCAAACTGATCATCATGAAATGGGCAGTACACAAACTTTTTATTTTGATCCGGGTGAAGATGCGAGCAACAATCCTGTAGTGCCGGATTATTTGTACAAAACCATTTATCCGAGGTACGCAAAATACTTTGCTGCGGCAGCAGACAAGATCAGCTCCATGTATTTTACTAAAGAATTATTTGATAAACTTTATCCCGGTTACGGCAGCAGCTATATTAACTTTTACGGCGGCGCCGGCTTTTTATTTGAGCAGGCCAGTTCAAGGGGGCATTTGCAGGAAACAACTACTGTTCCCATAACATTTGCTTTTACCATCCGCAACCAGTTTATAGCATCTCTTACTACCATCAGGGCATCGCTTGCCGAAAAAGCAGAATTGCTGAAACTGAGAAGGGAATTTTACCGTGTGGCAAAAGAGCAGGCCATAAAATCACCCGTTAAAGGCTATGTATTTGGTGATGCAAACGATGAAACCCGTACAAGGTCTTTTATTGATATGTTATTGCTGCATGAAATTGAAGTTTACCCTGTAGATAATGTTCTGGCGATTGAAGGAAAAAAATTTGAAGCAGGAAAAACATACTATGTTCCCTGTGAACAGGACAACTATGTAATGGTAAGATCAGTTTTTGAAAAGCAGATTACTTACCGCGACAGTTCTTTTTACGACGCATCTGCATGGAGCCTTGTACATGCCTATAACCTGCCGCATGCCGAATTAAAAACCCCGCTTAACAAAAGCAACCGGGTAACTGCATTGCCTGAAAGAAAAATTGCTGCGACTGAAAAAAGCAATTATGCCTATGTTTTTAAAGCAACCGATTACAATGTGCACAAAGCCATACATTACCTGCAGAAAGGAGGTGTGTTTGTTCAGTCAGCTTTCAGGCCATTTGCTGCTACAATAAACAACCAGCCTGAAACCTTTGGTTATGGAAGCATTGTAATACCTGTGGGCCTGCAGCGTATCTCAGCCGATTCATTGTATAAATTAATGAACACAGTAAGCATGTCGGCAGGAATACAGGTACATGCTTTGGGCACCGGGTTCAATGCAGGCGGGGTTGACCTGGGCAGTAATTATGTGCGCACACTCCAGAAACCTGAAGTGGCATTGATCATTGGAACCGGCGTGGCTGCGCCAGAGGCTGGTGAGATATGGCATCTGCTCGATCAGCGTTTGCAAATGCCCATCACGAAACTGGATGTAATTAATCTTGGTCGTGCAAACCTTAACCGCTATAATACCATCATCATGGTATCTGGCAATTATACATTGATTGACAAAAACACAACAGACAAACTGAAAACATGGGTGCAAAACGGCAATACGCTTATTACCATTAAGAGCGGGACAGAATGGGCCATACGAAACGGTTTTACCAAAGAAAAACTTCTGCCTGCCGACAGCGCCAAAGGAATACCAGCAAGGCAGGACTTTGACAATGCCGTTTATATTGAAGGCGCCAAAGCCATGGGCGGTTCCATTTTTCGTGCAGACCTTGACACCACACACCCAATCGGGTTTGGTTTTGGCAGCAGGAAAATATCTGTTTATCGGAACGGGTTAGCATTTCTGCAACCCGGCGTAAACCCTTACAGTACTGTTGTAAAATATACTGACAGCCCTTTGATCGGCGGCTATGTTCATCCCACTACTTTAAAAAAGATAAGCAACTCCGCATCTGTAGTTGTTGGGGCAGAAGGAGGCGGCCGGGTAATTATGTTTACAGACAATCCCAATTTCCGCGGCACATGGTATGGCACCAATAAACTTTTTTTAAACTCTTTGTTTTACGGGGGAGTTATGAATGTGCCCCAGGTGAGCGGGGAGTGAAAAAACCGCCTGGTTTCTGGAACCATGCTGTATTAAGTATAGCGGGTTATTAAAACCCCGGAGGTTTCATTGCCACTGCAGCCACTTCTTTCTTCCATTGCTTGTCCATAACAAAAGTTCCAAAAGGCAGCAGGGATGCAAGCATTGCTTTACCAAACCAGGCCCAGTCTTTTTTGTATTCGCTCTTTGCTTCCCAGGCAAGCACCACAAACGCAACAAACAAAATGCCATGCAGGCCTCCCACAATTCTTACAGCCATGGGCATATCAGCCCAGTATTTCAGAGGCATTGCTATAAAAAGCAAAACAATAAATGAAATCCCTTCGGCCATTGCAATTTTCCTGAACCAGCTGAATGTTTTTTTCATAAACCCCAACCCCTAAAGGGGCTTTTAAACCCTGAGCATCGCAATTGCTTTATCATGTTTGTTAATGCTGACAGAGCGTATTAAAAAATAATTTCTGTTTTAGTCTGAACCCTGAGCCCCTTCAGGGGTTTGGGGTTTCAATAATCAATCACCTGCTCTTCGATCCTTTCAGGCAGCGTTCTCCATTCATACTGCTGGTTGCGCAATTGCGGTTCAAAACCTGCTTCACGTATGGCATCCTGTATGGATTTATAGGTAAACCGGTGTGGTGCACCTGCAGCGCTTACAACATTTTCTTCAAGCATAATGCTTCCAAAATCGTTGGCGCCCGCATGCAGGCAAAGCTGTGCTGTTTTCTTACCAACAGTTAACCAGGAAGCCTGTATATTTTTAATGTTGGGCAGCATAATGCGGCTCATCGCAATCATGCGTATGTATTCTTCAGGCGTTGTAAGGTTGTGCACGCCCCGTATTTTGGCAAGTAGTGTATCCACATCCTGGAAAGTCCATGGTATGAAGGCAAGAAAACCTTTTGCATCGTTTGGCTTGCGGCTTTGTACTTCTCTTATTTTCACAAGGTGCTCAAATCGTTCTTCAATCGTTTCCACATGGCCAAACATCATGGTAGCGGAAGTAGTGATGTGCAGTTTGTGCGCTTCATGCATTATATCCAGCCATTCCTGTGCGCCGCATTTACCTTTTGATATAAGCCTTCTCACCCTGTCAATTAATATTTCAGCGCCGGCGCCGGGCAGGCTGTCCATACCTGCTTCTTTCAATGCCATCAATACTTCACGGTGTGTGCCTGCCTTGCCGTCGGGCAGGCTTTTTTCAAGTTTGGTAATATGTGCCACTTCGGGAGGGCCAAGTGTATGTAACCTGATGTTGGGGTAAAGTTGTTTCAGTTGCCTGAAAAGACTGGTATAAAAACTTAAACCCAGCTCAGGGTGGTGGCCTCCCTGCAACAGCAACTGGTCGCCTCCCCACCTGATGGTTTCTTCAATTTTCTTTTTATAGGTTTCTATATCGGTTATATAAGCTTCTTTATGACCGGGTATGCGGTAGAAATTACAAAACTTGCAATTGGCAATGCATACGTTGGTGGTGTTTACATTACGGTCAATCTGCCAGGTAACTTTACCGTGGGGCACCTGCTTTTTGCGCAGTTCATCTGCAACAAACATCAGCTCTGCAAGCGGTGCATGGTGAAAAAGATATACCCCTTCTTCAACAGAGAGAAATTCAAAGTCAAGCGCTTTTTTATACAAATCAGCAATATTCATTATATGCCTCTTATTTTGATATAAAACAAAAGTACAACAGGAAAGTTGGTTGTGTAACATACTGCTTGTCATTCCGGCGAAGTCAGCCTGAGGGTAGTCGTAGGGAATCTGTAAGGTCATAATGCAGAGAGAAGGGATCAATGGGTCCCACACCCCCGCACATGTTGGAACGGGAGCACGACAAGGCAATCAGTGGCACTGCTTTTTGTTGGTATAGGATGATAAATATTTGGTTAAACGGCGGGATTATGCTGCAAATTCTTATTACATTGTAAAGGCAGCGAAACCGCAAAAGTAGTTGCCTTAGTTTAAGCCAATATGAAAAAAATCTTCGCCTGTTGTTTACTGTCAGGGTTGTTATCATATTCTAATATTCTGCCAGCGCAGGAACAGTTTACAGAACCGCCTGCAAAGCTTATTACCCGCATGCCCATACAGCTCTTAAGCGGCGGTGTAATATTGGTAAAGGCTACCGTTAACAAATATCCAGATTCGCTCAATTTTATACTGGATACCGGCAGCGGCGGTATTTCACTTGATTCAACAACATGCCAGGAGCTTAATATTCCCCTTGAACCTTCCGATAAAACAATCAGGGGTATTGGCGGAATCCGTACTGTAAGTTTTTTATATAATGCAAAGCTGAACCTGCCCGGTTTAACAGTTGACAGCCTGAATTTTCATGTTAATGATTATGAAATCCTTACCAGTGTATATGGTATAAAGATTGACGGTATTGTTGGCTACAGCTTCCTCAACCGGTATATCGTAAGGCTGGATTATGACAGTTCAAGAATGGAAGTATTTACACCTGGTGAATTTAAATACAAAAGAGGGGGCTACATCCTGCGCCCTTTACTTGCCTCTTTGCCCATACAAACCATACGGTTTAAAGACAGGAAGAATTTTACCAATCGTTTTTATTTTGATACCGGGGCTGGCTTGTGCCTGCTTTTATCAGAAGATTATGCAAGCGACAGCGCAGTGCTTAAAACAAAAAATAAAAAGAAACCTGTAATTACACAGGCCGAAGGATTGGGGGGCAAAATGCAGATGCAGCTTACCACAGTAAGGGAACTGCGTGTGGGCCCGTATAAATTCAGCCATGTGCCCGCATTTATTTTTAATGACGAATACAATGTTACTTCCTACCCCTTTCTTGGCGGCCTCATTGGTAATGACATCCTGAGGCGGTTTAATACTACCATCAATTACCGCAAAAGGGAAATACACATTATCCCCAATTCGCACTACAACGACCTGTTTGATTACGCCTATACGGGTTTGGGCGTATATTTTATAGAAGGGAAAGTGCTGATTGATGATGTGGTAAAAGATTCACCAGGCGATAAAGCGGGGTTCAGAAAAGGGGATATTATACTGGGCATAAACAATAACTTTACCAATAACATTCAGGCGTATAAAAACCTGCTGCAATCAACCCGTGAAAAATTAAAGCTTGTGATTATGCGGGAAGGCACGCCGCAGATCATAACTTTTAAACCAAAGAGTATTTTGTAATGACGTTTGTATGCTCTTAAGATGGATGTTCCAACACAACAATGTTGCCTGGTATAATAATGCAACGGTTACTAATAATAAAACTTATCTTATTAATTCTTGTCTCAGCCTGTCAACACAACAAGGGTGCTGACATATATATTCCAGAAGGTGGTTATAACTTTCCAAAATCATTTGCGGATAAAGACACATTGCTTTATATCTATCCTATTAAAGATATTATACCGACCAGAGACTCATTCCAATTTTCGACGTATTCAGAGTTTCTCTATAAATCATTTAATGAACCAAACTTAAGCCTGAGACCGACTAAAGAACTAGTTTACAGACTTATTTATCAGCCTGGTTTTACAGGATATGTGGCTATCCTTACACTCCAGGACCGCAAGATGATTATAAAGGAATTAGAATCGGGAAATGCAATGCCATATATAGAAAGCGAAAGGCTTGACTCTTCGGAACAGGAACACTTGCGTTTATTTCGCACATATTTCCCGTTAAATAAATATTCAGGAAAGGCGTGGACAAAAAAATATCTTGACTCAATGACTAAACTGTATCCTGAACTATTGGCTGCAAATTATTACCGAACCCTGACAATTAAAGCTGCCACTTGGGGTTCCGAGCCCTTTTCGTATAATAAGCGGGAAATTTCTCTCGAAAAAGGAAAATATGATTACTTCATGAATTTAATAAGCCAATCAGGATATTGGAAAATGAAGCCTATTGAACATAATTGTATAGGTGAGGCGAGCCATCCGGATGGATATGTTTTGGAAGGGGCAACACAAAAAAAATATAATTTTGTAGACTACACGGAGTGCTTGAATGATTCTTCCAGGTTTGCCAAAGCAGTTAAGGAATTAATCGAATATTCTAAACTTGAGGAGAATCATAGAAAATGGAACGACCAACTTTTCAAAAAGAAAAAATAACAGCAACCAGATGCATTTATTCTATTGTGACTTACGAATGTATCTTTCATCGGTCGGTTTGCTGTTTGGCAGCCGCGCAGGGGACGAATAAATGAAGCCCTAACAGCACAAATGCCTGAATGCATGTTTCCTGTATGCATAGATCAACTTTCTGAACCGCAGGCCTGAATATTTCCCCGATTTGCCACAAATTTGCACAATGATTCATTTTGAGCGGTTTAAACTAAATAATGGCCTTCGTGTACTGGTGCATGAAGACAGGAGCACCCCCATGGCTGTGGTTAATGTGATGTATGATGTGGGGGCAAGGGACGAAGACCCTGACCAGACCGGCTTTGCACATCTGTTTGAGCACCTCATGTTTGGCGGTTCAGTAAATATTTCAAACTACGATGAGCCGTTGCAACTGGCAGGCGGCGAGAACAACGCCTATACCACCAACGACCTGACCAATTATTACTGTCAGTTGCCTGCTGAAAATATTGAAACCGCTTTCTGGCTTGAAAGCGACAGGATGCTGGGGCTTGCCTTCAGCGACCGCAGCCTTGAAGTGCAGCGCAAAGTGGTATGCGAAGAATTTAAAGAGCATTACATCAATAAACCCTATGGAGATGCATGGCATAAAATGCGTGAACTGGCCTATACTACCCATCCTTACCGGTGGATGACCATTGGGAAGGAACTAAGCCATATTGAACAGGCTAAACTTGATGATGTAAAAAAGTTTTTCTTTAGCCATTATACACCTGCAAATGCAATACTTGTGGTAGCAGGAAATGTAACGCCTGAAAAGGTAAGGCACCTGGCCCAAAAATGGTTTAGCGATATTCCTGCAGGCGACAAATACATAAGGCAATTGCCAAAAGAACCCGAACAAACAAAGCCACGCCGGCTTGAAGTAAAAGCTAATGTGCCCCTCGATGCTTTTTACAAAACCTGGCATATTTACTCAAGGCTTGACCCCCGTTATTATGTTATTGACCTGCTGGCGGATATTCTTGGCGGAGGGGGTTCTTCAATATTGTACCAGTCAATGGTAAAAGAAAGAAAACTGTTCAGCAATATTGAGTGTTATCATTTCGGAAGTGTTGATGCGGGGTTACTTGTGGTGGAAGGTAAGCTTGTAAAAGGTATAAAACTCAGCCAGGCAGAACGTGCAGTAGAAGAAGAATTGCAGAAATTCAGGGAGCACCCCATTGCTGAAAAAGAGCTGCAGAAGGTAAAGAACAAAACGGAAAGCATGATTGCATTTGAAGACATGAGTGTAATGAACCGGGCCAACAGCCTTGCTTTTTATGAATTGTTGGGTGATGCGGGCATGATGAATACAGAACTGGAAAAATACCAGGCCATAACAATAGCAGATATTGAGAGGGAAAGCAGGCTGGTGTTTGAAGAAAAGAACAGCTGCACAATGTATTATCATAGCGAGAATTAAAAATCTGCTTTGAACGATAAATCAAAAAATGGAATTAACCCCTGTGGATGATGAAAGATTATGGTAAACAGAAAATTTGCTCCCGGAATTAAAGATGCTGTAGAGTTGAACCCTGAACTTAAACCTTTCCGGGAAATTATACTGGATAACGGCGTACAGGTATATACCATTGAAGCAGGTGCAGAAGATGTTTTGCAGCTTGAAATTGTTTTTTACGCCGGCAACTGGTACGAAGAGCAGAACCTCGTGGCATCAGCGGCAAACTTTCTGTTAAAGAACGGCACTTCCCAAAAATCAGCTTTTGACATCAATGAGCATTTCGAATTTTATGGTTCTTACCTCAACCGGAACTGCTACAATGAAACCGCCACCATCAACCTGCATTGCCTTACCAAACATTTGCCGGTTTTGCTGCCGGTAATGCAGGAGATTATAACTGACTCTGCGTTCCCGCAGCAGGAACTTGATATTTATAAACAAAACATGAAACAAAGGCTGCAGGTAAACCTTAAGAAATGCGATTTTGTAGCCAACCGTTTAATAGATGAATGCCTGTATGGCGGCAAACACCCTTATGGCAAATACAGTTCTACCATTGCATACGATGCATTGCAAAGGGAACAGTTGCAGGAATTCTTTAAAGAGTATTATGTAAACGGCCGCTGTGTTGTTTTTGCAGCGGGCAGGTTGCCGGCAGACCTGGCGCCGTTGCTTAACCGTTATATTGGCAAATTGCCACTTAACCGGAGACCTTTGCCGGAAAAACAACATCCGGTTGAACAGGCGGCTGAAAAAAAATACAACATCATCAATGATCCCAACGGTGTACAGGGCGCAGTAAGAATAGGCCGCCATTTTCCCAACCGCCACCATCCTGATTTTTTAAAGGTGCAGGTGCTGAATACTTTGTTTGGCGGTTTTTTTGGTTCAAGGCTCATGAGCAATATACGCGAAGAAAAAGGTTACACATACGGCATTCATAGTTTTTTGCAGAACCACATACGGCAAAGCGCATGGATGATAAGCACAGAGGCCGGAAGGGCAGTATGCGAAGCCACTGTTGAGGAAGTGTATAAGGAAATGCAGTTGCTGCGGGAAGGCGTAATTGATGAAGAGGAATTGCTGCTGGTAAAAAATTACATGATGGGCACCATCCTCGGCGACCTTGACGGGCCCTTCCAGATCATCGGCCGGTGGAAGAATATTATACTCAATAACCTTGATGAAAAATATTTTTACAATTCCATACAAACCATCAAAACCATTACAGCCGCAGAGCTTACCGCACTTGCTGTAAAATACCTGCAGCCCGGAGATTTTTACGAGATGATTGTGGTTTGATTGCCGCTTTGACTAAAAAAGATTTAACTTTCTGAAAACTTCACATGGGTTTTCTTCTCCGTCTTTTTTTTACCTGGCTCGCTGTAATCATTGCCTCCCATATATTGCCGGGCATCGACATCAACAATTACATTACAGCCCTTATAGTTGCTGCAGTGCTGGCGCTGCTGGATTCGTTTGTTAAACCCATATTGATCATACTAACCATTCCCATCACCATTGTTACACTCGGTTTTTTCCTGCTGGTGATTAATGCAGTAATTGTTTTAATTGACGCCTACTTTGTAAAAGGTTTTAAGGTAGATAATTTCTGGTGGGCCCTGCTCTTCAGTCTTATTGTTTCAGTAATTGTAGCGATGCTGCAGGGGCTTGATAAAAAGTTCCAGGGAAAGAAAGATGAATAATTATCCGGCAAAGCGAATCCTTTTTTTATTGTATTTCATTAATAAACGGCGCACCCCCGGTTTACGTTTATATAAGATTTTTTTAGCAGTAACTCCTGATGCTCCTGTAACAATTTTTAGCAAATTCGTCATTTCCTTTCTGTTTTTTATTCAGTCAAACTCCCCGATCTTCGTTTCATGATGCAGTTTGACCGGAAAAATATTACCAATGACCAGTTGGTGCAGATATATTATAACCTGCTCCTGCCGCGGATGATTGAAGAAAAAATGCTGGTGCTGCTGCGGCAGGGAAAAATTTCAAAATGGTTCAGTGGTATTGGTCAGGAAGCCATTTCTGTTGGCGCTGCCATGGCCATGAAGGAAGACGAATGGATCATGCCGCTTCACCGCAACCTCGGCGTTTTTACCACACGCAAAATGCCACTCAGCAAATTGTTTATGCAGTGGCAGGGGCGCAAAGAAGGTTACAGCAAAGGAAGGGAAAGGAGTTTTCACTTCGGTTCAAAAGAACATCACATCTGCGGAATGATTTCGCATCTCGGCCCGCAGCTTGCAATAAGTGACGGGGCGGCACTTGCGTACAAGCTTAAAAGTATTGCACCGGGCACAGCATCCAAAGTATCTCTCGCATTTACCGGTGAAGGAGGAACAAGTGAAGGGGATTTTCATGAAGCGCTCAATGTGGCTGCGGTATGGGATTTACCGGTCATTTTTATCATTGAAAACAATGGTTACGGATTAAGCACACCTGTTAATGAACAATACCGTTGCGAAAGCCTTGTATTCCGTGCAAAAGGCTATGGCCTCGAAGGGATACGTATTGATGGAAACAACATCCTTACTGTTTACGATACCATAAAAGGGGTAAGGGAATACTGCGCCAAATACCATAAGCCTTACCTGATTGAATGCATGACCTTCCGTATGCGTGGGCATGAAGAAGCCAGTGGTACAAAATATGTTCCCAAAGAGTTGTTTGAAGAATGGGCGCAGAAAGACCCGGTTGTAAATTATGAGCAGTTCCTGGTAAGAAAGGAAATACTGAATCGTGATAAAACCAACGGCATCAGGGAAGAGATACGGTTGTTTATTGAGGAAGAACTCAAAATCGGTTTTGAAGCAAAGCCCGTAAAGCCTGATACTTCCGAAGAACTGGGCGATGTGTATAAACCCAAAGAAAAAATAGCAAATAAAATACACGTAATTGATAATTCACTCCCGGCCTTTTATTCATCATATGCCAGCTCCCCCGGGAAAAGATATATTGACGCTATTAAAGAAGGGCTTCACCAAAGCATGAAAGCCCATGAGAATTTAATATTAATGGGGCAGGACATTGCTGCATACGGAGGCGCATTTAAAATAACCGAAGGGTTTGTACAGGAGTTTGGTAAAGAAAGGGTGAGGAATACGCCATTGTGCGAAAGCGCCATTTTAGGCGCTGCATTAGGACTATCACTTGAAGGATACAAAAGCATGGTGGAAATGCAGTTTGCCGATTTTGTAACTGCAGGCTTTAACCAGATTGTAAATAACCTTGCCAAGATACATTATCGCTGGGGGCAACATGCGGATGTGGTGATACGGATGCCAACAGGTGGTGGCGTAGGCGCCGGGCCTTTTCACTCGCAAAGCAACGAAGCATGGTTTGTGCATACACCGGGACTGAAAGTGGTTTATCCTTCCACACCCATGGATGCAAAAGGGTTATTGATTGCTGCCCTTAATGATCCCAACCCGGTAATGTATTTTGAGCACAAGGCTTTGTACAGAAGTATCAGCGGCCCTGTGCCGGAAGATTATTACGAAATTGAAATCGGCAAAGCAAGACTGGTACAGGAAGGCGGAGACATCAGTATTATTACTTACGGAAGCGGCGTGCATTGGGCAGAAGAATATGCAGCGCAACATCAGAATATTTCTTTTGATATACTGGATTTGAGGACACTTCTGCCGCTGGATTATGAAGCCATACGTGCTTCTGTTTCAAGAACAGGAAAAGTATTGATACTGCATGAAGACACATTAACCGGCGGAATAGGTGGTGAAATAGCAGCCTGGATTGCAGAACACTGTTTTGAAAAATTAGATGCACCGGTTATGCGTTGTGCATCATTGGATACCCCCGTACCATTTGCCATTGAACTTGAAAATAATTTTATGGCAAAAACAGGGTTGGATGAGTGTGTGAAAAAATTATTGCAATACTGATGCCCGACTTATACATAATAGCGGGGCCGAATGGTGCAGGAAAAACGACTGCGGCTTACAGACAGGGCTTGCCGAAGTACAGTAGAATTACAAATGCCGAAAATAACAAGTGTCAGCCCGAATTTTGGCAACCCCCCTATTGTACGTTCGCCCTTCCGTCTGTCTGTTATAAGAATCTTGCATTTCTACTCTGTCAACCTAAAGGCTGTTACCCAAGCCGAGCAGAAGGCAAGCTCTTTGGCAGGTTGGGTTCTGTGCTGTGGGTTTTGTGTGCCTGCCTTATGGCGTTGGCTATTAGAGACCTTGCCCACTCCCCTTTGTTGTGATGAGCAATAATTGTTGTATTTATAAAATAATGTTGTTTTCAGGCATCAGCAATGGCGGCAGATCCATTTCTCCGAGCATTTGCCGTATATCTATTTCAACAGCCCGGCTCATTTGAGATATAGGAACATCATTAGCGCTGCCTTCAAAAGGATTCTCGGTGCTTTCTCCCACCTGCTCCAGTGAAGTATATACCCAGGATATCAAAACGCTGAAGGGTATCACGAGCCAAACCATGTTTCCTCTAAGAAAGCCGGCGACCTCATCATTGAATTTAGCAAATTCACCAATCAGCGCAAACGGAAGTAAAAAGCAAAACAGTTTTACAAAGAAATTATTGATGGTAGCGTATTGCCGCGGGTAAGGGAAATTCTTTATTCTTTCGCTTTTACCCTGGTGATCGGAAAATTCTCTTATCATCGTATGCATTCCCATAAACCTGAAGTTATCAAGCAATCCCTCATCATAAAGTTCCTTTAAAGCATTACTCTGCAGGCTCAGCAATTGAGCAGCCTTATTGCTTTTAGGCAAGATGCTTTCCAACTCTTCCTTTGTGATGTATTTTACTAATTCTTCTTCCAATGGAGTTTCTTTCTCCGGTATAGTATAAAATCGCTTATACTCCTTGTTATACGGTTTATCTGCTGCCTCCCAATTGCGGCTTATTCTAAGCTGGTATCGCAAAGCGGTGATCCAGGCAAAATGACGATAAATAATTTTCCTTGACTTTTGTGCATCAGAAATAAAATCCCGGCACATCAAGGCCCATGACCTGCTTGAACTCATGGCCGCTCCCCATATCTGTCTTGCTTCCCAGGTGCGGTTATAAGTTTGTACATTTTTAAATCCCACGATGAAAGCTGTGGCAGTACCAAGCAATGCCACTACCTGCCAGGGAATGAATAACCATTTCCAATCAAACACCTGGTATAAAACGATAGGAATAGTATTCCATATCAACAGTTGGAAAATGCTTCGTCTTGTCCAGGTCAGGAACTCGCCAAGCTTGTATGATTTGCCTGTATGCACTTTTATGAAATAGAAATTTCCGCTAACTGACCTTTAAGATACTGAAGAAATTCATTTTCTTCCCAGCTTCCGTTATATTTTTCACCATTAATAAAAAATGTCGGTGTTCTGTTCACTCCGCTTCTCATGCCGCTTTCAAAATCTTTCCTTGCTTTTATATATAACGATTCGTCAAGAATATCTTTTTGAAAACGTTCGATATCAAGTCCGAGACTGTTGGCGAAAACAAGGATATTCTCAGGCTCCAATGTCTTTTGATTTTCGAAAATGATATCATGCATCTCCCAGAATTTTCCCTGTCTTGCGGCAGCTTCCGTTGCGACGGCAGCAGGGTAAGCATGGGGATGAATTTTTCTCAATGGAAAATTCCTGAAAATGAATTTGAGATCTTGCCCCAATTTCTCCTGGATATTTTTTACAATGGGATAAGCCCGGCCGCAATATGGACATTCATAGTCGCCATATTCCACCAGCTCAAGCGGCGCATTTATATTGTTATATATATGATCGTTGCTGTTTACAGCAGGTGTTAAGTCTGTCATAATTCAATAGTTTTAAGTGTTTCTGATTTTTCCAGTGCCTGGAGAATTCCATCAGCGCCGGGATTTACATTAATAGGTGACAGATAATTCCAGATGATCACGCCGTCTTCATCAATTACATACAATGCCCGGCAACATTCGCCTGTCTCTTCATCGTAGGCTTCATACAATCTGGATACTTCACCCTTGGGTTCAAAGTCCGCAAGCAAAGGGAAATAAAAACCGTTTTGTTCACCGTATGCGGCATGACACCATCTGCTGTCAACTGAAATGCCGAGCAGTTGCGCATTGTAGCGGGTAAAATATTCTTCCATCTCATTATAGAGATTCATCTGGCTTCCACATACAGGACTCCAATCGGCAGGATAAAAGACGAGGATTACTTTCTTACCTCTCCATTCATCCAAACTTATTCTTTGATCCGGGCTTGAGTAAAGTTCAAAACCCGGTGCAATACTTCCTATGGGTAACATCTTCGTTAATTATAGTTGTTATCAATTTTTTTCTTTTCGGAAGAATGCCTTTGCCATTGACAAAGGCATTCGACATGTTTGCAAAATACTATTGACTACCGGACCCCGGCCTCACTGAATACTTTCCCGTTAGATGAAACTGCCTGCTTAGTCATACTTAGAGATTCATACCAATCTAAAATATAGTCTGCAACTTTTTCCCAACCTGGTTCGCCGCAAGTGAAATGACTTCTGTCTTCAAATATTTTTACATCAACCCTGCTATTTGTGTCCTTATACTTGCCGGCTATTTTTTGCGTAAGAGTTGACGGGAAAATGTGGTCCTTGCCGCCACCAACAAACATAATAGGGGGATGAGGTTTCTTAAAATCTATATTTGAAAAAGAATTTAAAACCAACTGGCGACTGACCTTATAACTTTCCGGTACTGCAAACTTTTCATATGCCTTGTCTTTCTCTTTTTTTGATATTGTATTGAAGAATGCATAATTGTACCACTCACGACTACCCATGAAATATTTTTTAAAGGAAAAAAAACCAAAGGCTGGTAAAACGGTTTTAAGCGTTTGAAACGGCGGAAAAACATTTTTTGGTGGCGCACCATCTATACTAACTCCAGCTGCTGCTTTTCCCATTTCAACCAATTTCATTACTGCCATACCTGCCATAGAGTGGCCAATAATTAATGGCTTTTCAGGTAAAGTATTTATTAATTGATCGATATTGTTTACGACATCTATAAACCCTGATTTAATAAGTTCAGGATGTACTTTTTGTCTTAGCTCAGCAGGATCACCTTCGTGTCCAGGATTAGAAGGTGTATAAACTTTATAACCTTTTTGTTCATAGTGGTGTTTCCATTCCGTCCAACTATTGTCATTCACAAAATTTCCGTGAATGAGGATGATCGTTTTTGAGTTTGTCATATTATTTATGTTTTAAGTTTGAAAATTAGATTACGTTGGGTTGACGATCTCAGCGGTTTTAATGATAAATCTGCTATTTTGCATCATGTAGCATTGATGTAAGTGATTGATGAATACTTTTTCAAAAAGTTGAAGTAGCCTCCACGCCCGCCAATTTTGTTCGTTTTTCTTTTAAGGCCTCTTTGATTACAACTGCTGCCTGTGTCAAAGCAGTTTTAACTGCGGGAACCTCTGCCAATGGGTTTAATAAACCATAGTCGTGTATCAATCCGCCATATCTCGTAAGCGTTACTTTAACACCCGCCTCGTTTAGCTTTCTTGCATACGCTTCGCCTTCATCACGCAGTACATCATTTTCCGCAGTTTGAATTAAAGCAGGAGGTAACCCCTTTAGTTGTTCCAAACTGGCTTGCAACGGTGAAGCATATATTTCTTTGCGGGCTTTTTTATCAGGCAGATAGTTATCCCAAAACCAGATCATCATGTTTCTTGTAAGAAACCTTCCTTCACCGAGTTCTTTGTATGAAGTAGTCTCAAAATTTGCATCCGTAACCGGCCATAGCATTACCTGGAGTTTTATAGCTGGGCCCTTCTTTTCCTTGGCCATCAAAACCACAGAGGCAGTCATATTTCCTCCTACACTGTTTCCTACTACAGCGAGATTTTTTCCATTAACTCCTATTTCATCGCCATGGGATGACACCCATTTAAGCGCAGCATAGATCTGGTTGATAGCAACAGGATACCTGGCTTCGGGAGAGGGTGTATAATCGGGAAAAACAGCAACAGCTCCGCTTGTCACTACTAAATCCCTTACTAACCTTCTGTGTGTGGGATAGTCTCCCAGCACCCATCCACCCCCATGGATAAATATGAAAACCGGTGCATTGGTGCTGACGCCTATGGGCTTTGTGATATGGATGGTAACTTTCTCGCCATCCTGCACTATTGTTCTTTCAGATTCTTCAATACCTGAGTAATCAACTGTTACCGAATTCTGGGCATCGGTCAATACTTTTCGTGCCTCTCTGGGAATGAGCTCTTCAATGGGCTTGCCTGTTCCTGAATTGAGTACTTTTAAAAATGCTCTCACTTCAGTGAAAATGCGAAGATCGTTTTCTGCTTTTGCAGATTTGTTCATTTGTGACACAACTTTCGGCTGTGACATGACTTTCGTTTGTGACATAACTAATGTGTTTATGTTTATAAATAATATTGACAGAACTACGGAGTATAAAGAATTATGTTTCATAATAAAATATTTTATAGCAGTAAAAAAGATTATTGATCTGTCATTGCATGATGGGTTTGGAATTTCTTTGCCATTTCAAAACTTAAATTCTCAGAGTATGCCCCGTAAGAATCCACCAGCGTGCCTTTTACCCCCGTTGCAGACGAGATGGCGTATAGAATGGAATTATCGTCTGGGCTGGACTCTTCTTCAAAGGGATAAACTTCATCTATGTTAAATTCTTCAGGATTCAGCCGTATATCTAAATCTCCACAGTAAAGGCAGACCGTCTGTGTTGTAAAATCAGCTTCGTAACCTCTTTTCCTGAGATCATCCAAAGCATCGACGAGTGATTCATGATTTTTCATATCTCTATATTTTTTATTTGAATATTGTTATGCTTGCTTAATTATTGGGATTGATTTCTTTTTGCAATAGCATTATCTATTGCCATTTTAGTCAATTCCAGATGTTATAAAAAAATGAAAAAGCTTCCGGAAGACTTTCCCATTTCATGACAGATGAATTGCTGGAATACCCTTAAATGTTCGAAGATTTAATTTTTTTGCTTTTTCATTTTGCAGGCCGATTACTGATCGTGCTGTTTTTCCCAGCCACATTATTAGCTCTTTCTGACGCAGATCGTTACGGGAATACTTTGGAAAAAGCATTACTTCTAATTGATTGAGATATATCATAAATATTTATTTTAGTTATAACATTTGTAATATTTACTTTCAGATCCTGTTTTTCCTGGATTGTCATGGCATTAGTTTTTGACCTGGATTTCCTGGAATACCAATTTCTTCAGTGTAGATTAATGGCTGATCGTTCATACGAATAGCATCATCAAGAAACTCGCTGCCTTGATTTGTGTTATGCTCGTGATTGGGGATCGGAACAGTTGTATGTTCGCCCAATTTTTCTTTGAAATTTTTTATTTGATGATGTATGAAAAAAAGATTCATGATTTTTACATTGATTAATGGGTGATTGATAAAAGTTTGATCTTTTGCCTGTTGACTTGCCGTGTTGTTGACCGGTTTTCGTAAGGATCATTACGCCGGCGTTGGGATATCCTGGTACACGAACAGGTGGAAAGTGTACTCCCGTTACAACCGCCTCGGCAAGCTGTCACCCGTCATCTTCGTTTTTCAACAGGTGGTTGACCATTTCTGTTACTCAGTTTTTTGATTGGTTGCTCCACCATTGTTCAAAGTTGATGGTTCCCAATTCTGCCGGACCGGCTGGTACCAGTGCGGTATGACTGACTTCTCCACCGAAATATTCCGGCCTGCCGTTGGCCACTACTTTACGGGGATCATTTGAATGCTGCAGGTAGCGGGTAACAATTTCATACATCTCAAAGCGTTCCGGGCCTGCTATTTCTGTTCTTCCGTTTATGGGAGTTGCAAGCGCATACTTAGCTACAAAAGCGGCAACATCATCTGAAGCAATTGGCTGGAACTTTACATCCGAAAGATGTATTTCGTTCCCCCCGGTAGCCTGATCGGCAATGCCTTTCAGAAATTCTAAAAATTGCGTGCTGCGGATAATGGTGTAAGGAACTCCCGATTGTTTGATCAAACTTTCCTGCGCCAGCTTGGCCCGCATGTAGGGAATGTTTTGCATGATATCAACACCAACAATGGAAAGCGCCACATGATGTTTTACACCAGCTGTTATCTCAGCGCCCAATAAATTGCGGCCAGATGTTTGAAAAAAATCCATTACTGCTTTTTCTTCGAACGATGGCGAGTTGGCAAGGTCAACTACAACTTCCGTTTCCTTAAGCGCTTCTGCTAATCCTTCACCTGTGATGGTATTGATACCAGTGTTCGGCGAAGCAGCAATCACTTCGTGTCCCTTTTGACGAAGTTGCTCAACCACTTTACTTCCGATGAGGCCAGTACCTCCGATGACTACTATTTTCATAATTTGATTTTTAATTTTGTTTGTTTGGTAGCATTAAAGGCCAACCCAATGCCAAACATTCAAATTGCTGACAGCCAACGATGTGATGGAAAAAGGCCTTATTATTTTTCACTGCATTTAGTGAAAACACTAACTCTTTCACTTTATTAAGGGAAAAATGAGAGGAGATACCTGAAAAGATTAGGAGGCAAAATAATCGCCTTTATTAATACCTAATTTTTTCATTTTGGAGTGTAAAGTATTACCGGGGATCTTCAATATTTCGGCAGCGCTGCCGGTACCGGAGATCTTGCCGGCACAACGCTTCAATGTTTCAATAATATAACTGCGTTCAACATCTTCAAGTGAACGGTTTAAAAGAAATGCTTCGCTTTTTTTATTGCCATCAGTACTTTCAGGTATAAACACATCATTCAGTTCACCATCGGTTGCCAGCAATATGCTCCGTTCAATCAAATGCTCGAGTTCTCTTACGTTGCCAGGCCATGTATAGCTGCGTAACTGCTGTAGCACCTTCGGAGAAACTATCCTGATCTTGCGACCTGTATTCCTGCTATACTTAGAAATAAAAAAATGAGTAAGCGGTTCGATATCTTCGGCCCGGTTGCGCAATGGAGGAAGTTGAATAGGAAATACATTCAAACGGAAATAAAGATCTGCACGAAAACGACCGGCTTTTACTTCATCTTCGAGAATCCGGTTAGTAGCAGCAATTAACCTTACATCTATCTTTATTATTTGCTTGCCGCCCAATCTTTCCAGTTCACGTTCCTGTATAACACGTAACAATTTTGCTTGTGCTTCAAGCGGCAGTTCTCCTATCTCATCCAGGAACAATGTGCTGTTATTAGCCAGCTCAAACTTACCAATGCGGCGATCAATAGCTCCTGTAAAAGCACCTCTTTCATGACCAAACAATTCACTTTCGATAAGATTTGCTGGCAACGCAGCGCAATTGACCTTAACCATTAATTTATCTCTGCGTGGAGATGAATTGTGAACAGCCCTGGCAATAAGTTCCTTGCCCGTACCTGTTTCACCAGTCAGCAATACAGTAGTATTTGTTTCCGCTACAAGCGACATGAGGCGATATACTTTTTGCATTTCATCAGCGCTGCCAATGATATCCGTAAAATAAATTGTCTTGATTTGTTCTTTCAGGTAATCATTTTCTACTTCGAGTCCTTTCTTATAGGCTAATAGTTTTTCATTGGCTTGTATATTGTCAATAGCAATTGATATTTGAGCGCAGATACCATTCAGGAGCAGACTACTTAATCTGTCGGCAAGCATCCAGATAGTACCGATATTTTTATTGCCCATTCGCAACGGCAGGCCATACATATTTCTCAGGCCGGTCGTCTTCCACAATTTGGCGTAAAGGTTACCGCTTTTTAATTCTTCTTCTACATTAAACAAAATTCCATCCTGGCTGGCCAGCACTTGTGCCGTATAAGTTTCTTCAATAGTAATACGATCTTTCGCCATTTTATCGAAATCCACTTTTGCATTTGCTTTTTCAAACAGAGTTCTGTCAAACATAAACGGCAACAGGTGTTTGCCATCATCCTCAATCACACGGATCATGACAAATTGTGTATTCATTGTTTTGTTGAGTACCGTTGAAATAGCATCCTGCAGGTCCTGTTTTGTTCTAACTCTGGTAATATCATGGCTAAACCCGATCAAAAAAGTTTGTTCCGCTTGTTTCCTGGCTATCTGCTCATTGGCCAGAATATTCGAAACGGCGACAGCCAATTGCGAACTGATAGCCTTTGCCAGATTGAGTTTCACTTGATGGCCTGCCTCGAGGTGAATTAGGACAGCGCCCACATTTTTTCCGCCGGCCCGCAAGGCATTTCCCAAAACCTGTTTGAGACCTACCTTTTTCCAGAGCCCTACATAGGCAGGCATCACGGGATCTTCAGCTATCGTTGATACGTCCCAGATAATCGGTTGTTCCGACTTCATCAAGCTATGGAATAGCTTGTCGCTTACAGGATACTTTTTCGTATATATTTCTGCGAATTCCGGAAGTGCAGTATAGGTGTTGTCGTGGTCGAGCATGAACACGCTGTAGGTAGCACCGTCGCCATCTATTTGCATTATTCCGAATCGGTGAATTGAAAGCAGTTTTTTGATCTTCGTATTGGCTACGTGTAGTAGATCGCTTCGGCTTCTGAGTGCCGCAATCTCATCGCTCAACTCGAGAAGTATTGATTTTTCTTCTTGGCGCCGCTCCAGTTCTTCAATTGACCTGACATTGGAAATGGCAATAGATATTTGCGCACAAATACCCTGCAGCAAAGGAACGTTGATCTCGTCAATGTCAAGCAACAATATGCCAAGATTGGTTTCCCCCGTGCGCAACCTCACTGCCACAAGGTTTTCAAAGCCCATCTTTTTCCAATAATCCAGGTAAGCCGCTTTAATGCCGCGTTGTATTTCTTTTTCTACATTAAGTAATACAGGACTGGGGCTATTCAATACCCGATCTTGTATTCCATCGTTAATAGGATAACTGGAACTCAGAATAGCATTTAATATTTTTGGATCAACCTCTCTTTCACCCATATCAAATACATAGGGGCTCATAGTAACATCATCATCATTGATCCTGCGGATAATATAGCCTCTTTTCTGATTCAATTTGCTTATGGAAGCACCAACAGCGCTGGCCAATTCTTCTTTTGTTCTTACCGTCGCAATCTCGCTACTGAAATCAAGAAGGAAGGACTTTTCTTTTTCTTTATTCTGTATCTCTTCGTTTTTAATAATATTGGATACAGCGCTTGATAACTGAGGTGCGATGCCCTTCATCAGGTTTCTGAATTCTTTACTGAAACCTTCCGCATTATCGGTATAGGTATGAATAAAGCCCATTGGCTTCCCTTCCTTCATCAACTTGGTCATCATGATTTCTCTTACACCTCTTTCATAGTTGACACGGAGAAAAGCAGGCCTTCCGGGCAGGTCCATTATTTCTTCCAATACAAAAGAAACAGGTTCATCTGCTGCCAGTACCGCCTGGATAAACGGTTCGTTCAACGAAAAATGAGAAAGCACCATTTCCTTGTAGCGTTCATGTGAGCGGATGGGCGAGCCTGTATTATCGAGGAGAAAAGGTATGTAGGTTTGTTCCTGGTCGTTAATGAGTGTAACGATAGAATGAGTAATGTGAAACAGCCCTTTGATCCGCTGTTTAAAAATAATGATCAGGTCGTTCTTATCCCTAACCCTGGTAATGTCATTGCTTAATGCCAGCAGAATATCTTTTTCTTTTTTGTAAGCATCAAGTTGCAGCCCAAGTGTACTAATTTTACTTTCATCTGGTGCAGCTTGCAGTTTACGCACTTGCTTTTTTTCTATATTTTCGGCTTTTTTCAATTGAATCGGGTTTAAAAGTTCCGATCATAAAATTATAGTAATTGAGGGCAATGGCTTCTTAAAGGGTTTTTGCAGATTAATATAGGAACTCAATACATACTTATTCGCTTTAAGTTGGCTTCCACTTTATTGTATAATTCTTCTTCACAGACTTTATTTATGGTATGGCTTTGTCTCAAATTTACCAAATGTTATAGAAAAAAATATTCAAAAAGCCCTGGTTTTATCTGTAAATAAAGGTTTAGGCTTTTATAAGCTCCCCTGTTTTGATTGGCTTTATTGCTTAATTGTGATTGCATCAACTTGGCGAAGCTTGCACAAGAAGGGAAGTCCTTAATGAACTGGCTATAAAATTGAAAATAGTTTTTTTTCTTTTACGTAATGACTATATGATAATAATTTGATACCGTGTCAACCTCTTATTTCTTCAGAGAAATTGTCTACCGTCAGAGGCATACCATGTGAGTTTTGTCTGCTGAAATTTGGAAGTGTTTTTTGCTGCTGAAGCTCATAAGAATTCCGTCAGCTGGGTGGTGGGTGGGCTGTGCGTTGGCATTTATAGCTCTTTGCAAGGTTGGCTTTGTGCCAGGGTTTTGTGTGCCTTATCCCGCCAATGGCGGGATGCTAAAAATAGCGTTGGGTCGGATCGGCAAAGTCATGGATGTTTGTATATGTGTAGCATGTTCAATAGGGTGACGTACAACAGCTTTTTGCCAGAAGTTTTTCAGGCAGCAGAGTTTATAAATGCTGATGAAATTGCAAGAAGGTTATCGCCTTTGAACTCGGAAGGCGTTGCTTTTCAGGCACAGGTAAAATAATGCTGACAAGAATTAAAAGCCTTATAAAGAAAGATGTAAGTTTTGCATTTGAAACAACTTTATCTGGTTTAACTTATTTAAAACACATCCAGCATGCAAAATCATGGGGATATATAATTACACTGCTCTTTATTTATGTTAGCACTTTTGAGTTAGCTATAAACTGGGTTGCTGTCAGAGTGAGTAAAGGAGGACACAATATTCCTGCCGATGTAATTCAGCGAAGCTTTAAAAAAGGGATAAGAAACTTCCAGGCTTATACAAAAGGGGAGATGGCGGTATATATACGATAACTCGGGGTCGGAATATACACTGGCAGCCAAAAGCATTGATGGACAAATTGAAATCTTTAACTTTAATGTTTATAAGAAAATCAGTGAAATATGAGAACAACAAAGACGACGAAAGATTTAAGTGGCAGAATAAAAATTGTCCTTGATAAAGCGATAGAGAGGGTTATAATTGAAACAAAAGCAAAAAAAGCTACCTCGTCATTTCAGATGAAGAAGGTGTTGTAAAAAAAAATGCCTGCAAAAGACCTGTAACTGATTTTATGCTGATCCAAAATACTATTTAGAGATTAACTGTATTATTTGTCTTACCTATGCAAATGAATTACAGCAGACTGCTCATTGTGTTTTTTCTGTTATTCATAAACAATTGCGCCATGGCCCAGGGTAAAGGCGTATGGATAATTGATAACCCCAATTCGTCTTTACTTGAAATAAGAAATGAAAACTTCGGAATAGTAATCCCCAAAGAAAAAAACTTTAATCTTAAAAACCCCAAAGAGGTACTTGCCCCCATCCAATCCATCATTTACCGAGACGGGACATACAGTGATGATACCCCCAATTATCTTATCAGCGATGTGCCCCCGGTTTCTGTAAAAATTATTTTTGATGAAAAAACTGCGGAACGCTGTATTGTCAGGATCAGGTATCATTTCAACAAACCGCAATTTGTTTATAATAAGCAAACCTATAAGGGCGGCAATGCCGGCCCCGGGTACTATCAAACTACCATTACACTGACAAAAACATCAAAATCTGCTTTAATTGAGGAAGATTCGGATTATGATGTGTATTACCAGGTAAAAATCAGCAAAGGATTAAATCCTGATAAAGCCAGGTACCGTGGCGCCGCTTCTGACAATGCAGCCAATGGTTATGAGCCAACGGGTATTGCTTACCGCCAGGAAAATGCAAGGGGCGCACCACTGGACGCAACGGTTGATATCAAGTATGACCAGTTCAGGGTTTTTCCGTTCCTGAGTTTATGGGATGTTTCAGGCGGTGAATACAATACAGGCAGGTACTGGATGCTGTATAACAGCAGGGGCAGTATCAATGGCAACCTGCTTGGTTTTTTCCAGGGCAGGCCATCAAAACTTATCGGTTCAAGGTTAATCGGGCCCCGGCTCATTGTTAATGCCCGAAACCAGCCGGGCAGTGACATAAGGGGAAATGAGGAAAGCCATATTGCTTTACAAATTGCAATGCTGCGCAGAAGCGCTGACAATAAATGGTACCCCCGTAAAAGGGCGCAGTGGTGCTTATACATCAGTACGATGAAGGATTTGCTGCCGCCGGATAAATTTCAGCCCATCGGCAGGGAAATGAATTATGTTTCAGGCCTTGCGTCGCGTATTGATGACTATGCAGTCAAACCGGCAAAAATGGTTCCCGCTTTTTATGACGGAAGTATTTATATACCTTCAAAAAATATTCAGGTACTTATTGATAAGGTTAAAAAGAATGTTGATTTTTATAATTACCTGCTTAATGTTGATCCCGGCTTTAAATTTATTATGGATGCATGGCGTTTTCCCGATTCAGCGCAATCAGTTATAAAACAAATTATAAATTACGGGGAGCAGGTAAAAAAACAAATCAAAGAAGAAGATGGCATTCATTCTTTCTATCTTAAATATTGGATGGGCACAACATCTTTTAAAAAAATTGCCATTCAGGCTTCTTGTTTGTTTGCGGATAAAAATATTAAGATCAGTAACCCCGACAGGGAAAAGGTGCTTGCTGTACTGAGAATGATAGCAAGGATGGTTTGGGATGATGACAATGTTCCTTTTTTTGACAGTGCAGGCGTAAATTTCGGCACAGCCAATATGCCGTTTATGTACAAAAACAACGGGAGAAATTTTTTTGCATTGTTATTTGCAGGCGATCCTGAGTTTAAAGGCAGGGCTGCAAAAATTCTTAATGAAACAAGAGCCGATCTGAAAGGCGCTGTTTATAACAATGGTTCTTCTTTTGGCACACCGCACTACATACAACCCACTCTTGAACCGCTTTTATATACCATGCTTCAATTAAAACAGTCAGGGGTAGGCGATTTATTTGCAGAACAAAAAACATTGCTTACAAAGTTTGTTGATTTTTATACGTCGTTGCTCGTGCCTCCTTCTGTAAGGTTCAGCGGATACCGTAAGCTGGTTTCTATAGGAGATGGTTCTGAAGAAAGCGCTGTAGTTTTTGCATTGCTGGCAGCCGGATGGGAAAACACCGACGCTGTATTATCATCAAAATTGTATTATGTTTTTCAAAACGGTGCACCAAGGGCGTCTGCATATGGCAGCATAGCACTGGCGGCTGACCTTTCAGGTAAATCAAATGCAGGCTACACATCTTCATCATCTAATTATACAGGGTATCTTTCTCATTTCCGCAATGCGGTAAATACAGAAAATGAAACTGCCTTATGGGTACTTAATGGTGATAAATATTTTGACCACCGGAATGATGACAGGGGTGAAATGATGATCTATGCCCTGAAGGCGCCACTTTCTTTAAGCCGCAGTTGCTTTTATTACCCGTTTGCAAGAAGCGCCAATATCCGCAGTATGGTAATTCCTGAAACACTTTTCCCGCAGTGGAGCGGCCCGGCACAGCCGGTTACCGCCGAAGGAACATCAGGCGAAGTGTGGCAGAAAAGCGATCAGCTTGTTTTTGCAAAACTGGGCAACAGCGTCTTCTCCCACTCGGTTATTGAAAATGATAAAACAATATGGCACAGGAAAATTGTAATGGTTACAGTCAGGGATGATGAGCCAATATTTGTTTTTTATGACAGTTTAAATAATAATGCAGCCAATATATGGAGTATGATGTTTATGTCTGAAGGGCCTGTAATTACTCCCGCCGGAAGTATTACTCCTGCCGAAAAGATATATAATAACAATACGTTAAAGCAGCTCCCTGAAGCAACAGCGGAAAAAAAATTACAGGCAGGATTGAATCAATTTTCTTTTACAGGCCAGCAATGGTCAAAAAAATTTCATCCTGCCGGAGGCATCAACTGGGATTTTTATACCTATACCACATCATCCTCAGGGTTTATACTGGCGCAATGGACCAATACCTGGCAAAACACCGCCGAAACAAACGAATTTACTGCAACCAATGGCCGCCCTTACAGCGAAGCGCAGCAGATACTGAGATGGAAAAGTACAAAACCATTTATGGGTGTTTTACTCCCTTATGCCAAAGGCCGGAACCCCTATAACGGAAAAGTTAAAATGATTGGGCAAAGCCAGGTTTTAATTGATGCGGGAAGAGGTACATATGTGGTTTCACCACAACATTATTATTATAAAGAAACCGGCCTTGCTGTGCTGGGATCATTTACTTCATTGCCGGTTTCGGCTGATAACATAACAACATCCGGCGGAGAGGCAGAAATTGAGATAATGAACAACCGGGTTAAAGTAAGGGTACATGGTAATACAGGGCTAAGAAAAATAATATTTCCATTTTATTTAAAACCCGGTAAAAATTATCCTGGTGTGGCGGTAAAAAAATCAGCAAAAGGGATGCAGGTTGAAATTGGCTATAAAAGAAAATCTGCGGATTTGTTATCTTCAGAAAAGGGATATACAGAATACGTATGGGAAAGGTGATTTATCGCATCTGAAAAGGCGCTTCGTATAAAACCGGTATATAAAATTCCCCAACCACTATCATGCATAATCAACAAAATGCTGCACAGGCTGTCCCTGTTGACCAGCGGGAAAGAATTGTAATTCTTGACAGCCTCCGCGGCATTGCTATATTAGGAATACTGCTGATGAATATTCCGGGCTTCGGGCTTCCTGTAATAAGGGCATCAGACCCTTCTGTATTAAATGAAACCGGGATTAATTACAAAACATGGTATGTTATTGACTGGGTTTTTTCCGGTACACAAAGGGCAGTGTTTTCCATGTTGTTTGGAGCAGGAATGATTTTATTTATTACAAGGCTTGAGAAAAAAATGGATGGCATAATGCCCGCTATTTATTTTTTCCGGAGACAAATGTGGCTTTTGTTTTTTGGGTTCATAAACGGGTTTGTGTTGCTCTGGTTCTGGGATATTTTATATACATACGCCATTTACGGTATGCTGCTGTTTATTTTTTATCGTTTGCCGCCAAGAACCCTGATCTTTCTTGCCATTGCCTGCCTGCTGCTGATGACAGCAAGAGAAAACAGGGACCTGTACCATACTAAAAGTATTATTGTCAAAGGAGAAATGGCGGCAAAGATTGATACCACGCAAACAAAATTAACTGCACAGCAACAGGAAGACCTTGGGGCAATGAATGAGCTGAAAGAGAAATCAACCCGTGAAGCCAAACTAAAAGATGCTGAAAAAGAACTCCGTGCCATTACTGGTAACTATGCGTCGCTGTACGAATACCAAAGCGAAAAAACCGTACACGTTGAGCTGTACTATACCTATTTTCTCATCTGGGATGTATTGCTTTTTATGTTTTTAGGCATGGCATTTTTTAAAAACGGGATTCTTACCGGAAAGGCTTCAAATGGGGTTTACTGGATATTGTTTATCTGCGGGCTTGGCTCCGGGCTTTTATTGTCCTGGTTCATTCAGCAATCGGTTATTGACAATCATTTCAGCGAGTTTGAGACAGCTAAAAATGTTTCATTTCAATATTACCAGGTTGCAAGGGCACTGCGTTCACTCGGTTTTTTCGGGTTGATAATGCTGATGTATAAATCTGGTTTCTTCAAATGGTTCTTTGCCTTGTTCCGCCCTGTCGGGCAAATGGCATTCACCAATTACCTGATGCAATCGCTGATTGGCGGCCTGTTTTTCTATGGAATCGGGCTGGGTTATTTTGGAAAACTTGAAAGATATGAGCTCTACATTTATACGGGCATTGTATGGGTTATTCAAATCATCTGGAGCCACATATGGTTACGTTATTTTCGCTTTGGTCCGCTGGAATGGCTGTGGAGAAGCCTTACCTATTGGAAAAAGCAACCGATAAGAAAAAATGCGGCCAATACAGATACAATGGGGCTGGCCTGATTATTATTCTGCCGGTAAACAGGCCTTACAATTTTAGCCAAACTGTTTCTTACATTTACGTATGCGACAATTAGCCGCTATACTCTTCGCCGATATGTCCGGCTACACTGCACTGATGCAGGATAATGAACATCTTGCACGGCTCAAAAGGAAACGGTTTAAAGAGGTGCTGGAATCAACTATTGAAAAACACGAAGGCAAATTATTGCAGAACTATGGCGACGGTTCCCTTAGTATTTTCAGCAGCGCCATAAACAGTGTAAGCTGCGCGGTAGCCATGCAACAGCAGCTTCAGCTGGAACCCAAAGTAGAAGTTCGGATAGGCATCCATACCGGCGATGTGGTGGTTGAAGAAGAAGCCATTTATGGCGATGGCGTAAACCTTGCATCAAGGGTGGAATCGCTTGCCGTTCCGGGCGGTATTTTTATTTCAGAAAAAGTATTTGATGAAATAAAAAACCACGACAATATCAAAACCCGTGATATGGGTTTTTTTGAGCTGAAGAATGTAAAGCAACCTGTTCACCTTTATGCAATAGCCAATGAGGGCATCATTGTTCCGTCCCGTGATGAATTAAAAGGAAAAACAAAGCAACCGGCTAACCGGCTTGCTGTTTTACCTTTTGTAAACATGAGTGCCGATCCCGACAATGAATATTTCAGTGACGGGATTACCGAAGAACTGCTGAATACATTAACGAAAGTAGATGGCCTGCAGGTAACCTCACGTACCTCTGCCTTTGCATTTAAAGGAAAGCAGGATGATATACGGGAGATTGCCATTAAGCTCAACGTTGACAAGGTACTGGAAGGAAGTGTGCGGAAAGCAGGTAACCGGGTACGTATTACTGCACAGCTCATCAATGCGGCAGACGGCTATCATATCTGGAGCGAAACGTATGACCGTAACCTTACAGATATTTTTGAAGTGCAGGATGAAATAAGCAATATTATTACCAACCGGTTAAGGGAAAACCTTTCCATTGCACAACAGGCCGGGCACATTGTTAAATCACCTGTAAAAAACATAGAAGCATATACACTCTTCCTCAAAGCCCTTCATTTCCGCAGCAAGATAACCCCGGCTGATATGCTTAAGGCGATTGATTTGTTTGAACAGGCCATTCAGATCGAACCCGGTTATGCGGAAGCTTATGCTTATATCGCCGGCACTTACAGTTATCTTGGCGCTACCGGCCAGGTAAAACCTGAAAAAGCGTTCGGTATAGTAAATACATACAGTGAAAAAGCAATGCAGCTGAATGACAAAATTGCTGAGAGCCACCTTGCAAAGGCCAATGCACACATGTTTTACAAATGGAACCCGAAAGCCGCCTACGATTCACTGCAGAAAGCAATACAACTGAACCCCGCGCAATCAGAAGCTTATGATTTGCTGGGCTTGTATTATATACTTACCGGCAAAAAAGAAGAGGCCGTGAAAATACTCAGCAAGGCCATTGCAACAGATCCGCTTTCGCCAACACTGAACCACATGCTGGCCGAAGCCTATATGATGGTGATGCAGTATGATGAAGCCCTGCACATTGCAGACAGGATGCTTGAAATGAACCCCCAGATGCGAATTGCAATTGAAACGAGGGGCTGGTGTTTTGGTTTGAAAGGTGATTGGGAAAAGGCAGTGGAATGTTTTAAAGAAGTACACAGGCTTACCAATCATCCGCTGAAGGGATTGGCGCCGCTTGGATTTGCCTGGGGCATGCTGGGTGAAAAAGAAAAGGCGCTTGAGGTAATAGAGAAAATTCAACAGCGGCAAAAGCAAGAGCCTGATGCTGTACTTGACGGCGACCTGATGATAGTATGGTGGTCATTACGGGATTTTGAGAAAGTGCATTATTATTTAGAAAAATGTATTGAGTATGAAACCGGGCCGTTCACTTATATTGTAGAACTTCCCATGCTGAAAGGAATTGAGGAAGACCCCCGGATTGCCGCCTTGCTGAAAAAGATCAGGGAAAGATTCACCGCTTAAAATATAGTCATAATGCATAAAATCCTTTCTTACTTGTTTTTTATGGGGTTGTTTGTTGCCTGCAAACAAACCAAAACAGCAGATGCGTTTGCAGAAACAGTTTATGACAGCGCTTACCAGCCTGCTGCATTTGCTGATAAGGGGCGCATTGAAAAAATAAGCCGGGCTTTTCCAGTTATTGACAGCATTTTTAAAAACTTTGCAAATGAGCAGCACTTACCCGGTGTGGCGTATGGATTAGTCGTTGATGGAAAGCTGGTTTATAAGGGAAATATGGGTTACACAGATATTGAAAAGAAGATACCTGTTACCTCTTCTTCATTGTTCCGCATTGCCAGCATGAGCAAAAGTTTTGCATGCATGGCTATTTTAAAACTGCGTGACGAAGGAAAACTCAATCTTGATGACCCCGCCCATCTGTATATACCTGAACTGAAAAATTTAAAATACCCCACTGCTGATGCACCACATATTACCATAAGGCACCTGATGACGCATGGCGCAGGATTTCCTGAAGACAACCCTTGGGGCGACAGGCAACTTGCAGATACCGATAAGGATCTGATTGCTTTAATTGAAAAGCAGCTTTCCTTTTCCAATCCGCCGGGTGTTGCATTTGAATACAGCAACCTCGGCTTTGCATTGCAGGGAAAGATCATCTCTGTTGTTTCAGGTATGCGTTACCAGGATTATATAAAAAAATACATCTGGGAACCATTGGGCATGAAAACAACAACATACGAATATGCAGATGTGGCGCCTGATAAACTGGCGCATGGTTACCGCTGGCTGAATAACAAATGGAATGAGGAAGAGTTGCTTCATGATACAAAGGATGGTTCATGGGGGGCCATGGGCGCAATGATCTCTTCTATTGATGAATTTGCAAACTACATGGCCTTTCATCTTTCTGCATGGCCGCCCAATAACGCAACAGATAACGGGCCAATAAAAAGAAGTTCGGTGAGGGAGATGCACCATCCCTGGAGGTGGAACGGCTTTAACCCCAATTACAGGTACCCTGACGGAAGAAGCTGTGCAATAACCACCGCTTATTGTTATGGCCTGGGCTGGATGAAAGACTGCGATGGCAAAACCTATATTGCCCACAGCGGGGGACTGCCGGGTTTCGGGAGCCAGTGGCGTATCATGCCCGAATATGGAATAGGCGTTGTATCATTTGCCAACCGTACTTATTCACCAATGGGCTTTGCGAACCTTAAAATTCTTGATACCATCATAAAGATTGCGGGATTGCAACCAGTGCAGTTACCGCCCTCAAAAATTCTTGAGCAGCGGAAAAATGAACTGCTAAAAATTTTACCCGGCTGGAACAATGCTGAACAGAGCGGCATCTTTGCTGAGAACTTTTTTCCTGATTACCCCATTGATACATTGAAGAAACATGCGGCAGACCTGTATGCCAAAGCAGGCAAAATTCTTTCTGTAAAAGAAATGAAACCTGAGAACCAGTTGCGGGGTTCATTCATTATTGAAGGGGATAAGATCAACATTGAAGTGTATTTCACACTTTCCCCCGAAAACCCCCCGCTCATACAGGAGTACCATATCAGGGAAGTGGCGAAGGAGTGATTGTTAATACCATTCAGATTAAAACCATCCCCCGCTCTGAAGTCATGGCGACGAAGGTTCGAAGGACTTCTTCGGAGAGCTTTCTGCCTGGCGCAAAAGAAACAGATCATCGTATTCTCACAACTCCGTCTTTTACTTTGGTGAACTTCTCAAATATTTTTGCATCATGGCCCGGAATAATCAGATCAGGGTTTACTAAAGTTTTCATTCTCTGCATAGCGTTTACATAGGCCGCCGGATCGAAAGTTAGCGGAATGGAGATCATATGATCAAGGTTGTAGTAAAACCAGGTATTATCAGAAGCAATCAGAACTTTATCGGTTGTTGTATTTACTACCACATACTGCGACTCGCAGGTGTGCTTTGAACCAATATATACTTTTATTCCCGATATGATTTCCACATCATCACCATTTACCAGTTTTATTCTCCCTTTCGCATTAAAGCCAGCTATTTTGGGTACGTCGGAAGAATCGAATCCGGCAGGATTACCCCCTTTCTGCCAGGCATCTGTCACAAAATAACTGTAATCATTTTTCTGCATCCAGATAGTGGCCCCGGGAAAAAGGTCCACACCGCCGATATGATCCCAGTGCGGATG
>JANRKT010000358.1:0-2586 GCA_033763355.1 Chitinophagaceae bacterium
AAAGCGAAGTGGCCCAGCGTATAGCCAACCAGCTGAATGTGAAATTAACAAAGGAAGAAGGCAGGCGTATTGGCGAAAAAGCCACAGACAATGTAGCGGCCTATGAAGATTACCTGAAAGCGAAACAAGCCCCCTTGCTGCAAAAAGAACAATTGTTCCTGGATGCATTAAAGAAAGATTCCACTTTTGCACTGGCATGGGCGGGGCTGGCCTACACGTATTCAAAAATGCCGCTGAGAAATCCCGCAGACAAACCTTATTACATCAGGAAATCGCTTGACGCTGCATTAACAGCTATGAAATACGGGCCGCATCTTTCAGAAACGCACATGGTCCTCGGAGATGTGATTAAAACCATTACACTTAACCCGGCCCTTTCAATTAAAGAACAAAACAAATCAATTTCGCTGAACCCCAACAATGCCGAAGCGTACGTTTACCTTGCCTTTGCACAAATGGAACTTGGAAAATTTGAAGAAGCTGAAGCAAATCTGCTGAAGGCAAAACAACTTGATCCGCTTTCGGGAATTATGTGGGCCGCATGGATAACTTATTACAGGTATTCCCGTAACGCTGAAAAATTAATGGCAATTTCATATGAACTGCGTTCAAACGAAAGACGGGGAGTCGATACTGCTATAAAACTATGGCGCCATTTTGTGAAAAACGAATACGACAGTATCCCAGCAGGCAGGATTGCCCGGTTCAATCCTGTACTGGCCGGTATTACATATACCCAAACCGGGAAAATGAATGAAGCAAGAAAACTGCTTGATTCACTTCAAACAGCCTCCCCTTACGACAATGCTTTTGACATTGGCATTATATACGCATGGATGGGTGAAAAACAAAATGCCATAAAATACTTAAACCTTGCATATAGGCTATATGATTACAGCCTTATCAGCATTAAAGTGGATAAAATTTTCGACCCCCTGAGGAATGAAGAAGGGTTTAAAGAGTTATTGGCGAAGATGGGGATGGAATAGATTCGCTTGGCCCGAATTCAATATCTTTGCCGCCCATAACTGAATTACTTTTTGCAAAACATGAGCAGTATAACCACTGATAAAAAACTTGCAAGGGCAAAACAAATTCTTGAACTGGAAAGCGAAGCCATACGCAATATTCCGCTTGATGAACATTTAGTAAGGGCTGTTGATACCATTGTAAAATGCAAAGGCAAAGTGGTGAGCAGCGGCGTAGGCAAAGCCGGTATCATAGCACGTAAAGTAAGCAGCACTTTTTCATCTACAGGCACTCCGTCTGTTTACCTGCACCCCGGCGAAGCGCAGCACGGCGACCTGGGTATGTTAAGCCCCGAAGATGTATTGCTGGTTTTTTCCAATTCGGGCAAAACACGTGAAATACTGGAACTGGTAAATCTTGCCAACCGCCTGTTCCATCATAAAATGACGGTTATTGCCATTACTTCGCATCCTGAATCTGAACTGAGAAATATAGCTGATATTGTTTTAAGCATCGGTGAAGTAAAAGAAGTGTGTTCACTCGGTATGGCGCCTACCACATCCACCACTGCCATGCTTGCATTGGGTGATGTACTGGGTATGCTGGTGATGGAAGAAATTGAATTCAGCCGTGAAGATTTTTTTAAACGACACCACGGCGGTTACCTCGGTCAACAAAAAAGCTGATGAAGAAACCACTTTTACTTATTTCAGGCCCCTGCGTAATAGAAAATGAAACCACTCCTTTCATAGTAGCGGAAAAAGTTTCATCGGTTTGCAAAAAACTGGGCATTGATTACGTTTTCAAGAGTTCCTACAAAAAAGCCAACCGTACCAGTTTAAAATCATTTACAGGTATTGACTTTGAAAAAGCGCTTGAAATACTCAATTCAGTAAAACAACAATACAAAGTGCCTGTTCTTACAGACGTTCATGAAACGCATGAAGTAAAACAGGTAGCATCTGTTGCCGATTATTTACAGATACCTGCATTCCTCTGCAGGCAAACTGACCTTCTGGTTGAGTGCGGAAACAGCGGCAGGTGGGTTAATATTAAAAAAGGTCAGTTCTCATCTCCTGAAAGCATGAAGTTTGCTGTTGACAAAGTGCGTTCAACAGGTAATGAAAAAATTTTACTTACAGAAAGGGGAACCACATTCGGCTATCAGGACCTTGTGGTTGACTTCCGCAGTGTACCCATTATGCAGGCATTGGGTGTGCCCGTAATATTAGATGCAACTCATTCTTTGCAACAGCCCAATCAAAGCAGCGGCGTAACCGGCGGCATGCCCCAACTGATAGAAACCATCTGCAAAGCAGGTATTGCTGCCGGCGTTGATGGCTTGTTTATTGAAACACATCCCAAACCCGAAGAAGCTTTAAGCGATGGCAAAAACATGCTGCACTTAGATAAACTGGAAGCGTTGCTTGAAAAATGTTTGAGGATAAGAGAAGCTATTTAAAAGAAACATGATACCAGTAGTGTCCCGTTTAAACTAAAAGATTTTCAGTTGATTATATAAAAGTTCTTTGACATCTTGATTGTTTCGTTTTAGAAGCAGTTGATTTATAGGAGTTTTGTCCAATAAGGAGGTTCCTAAAATCTGTAGAATTTCAT
>JANRKT010000359.1:0-30657 GCA_033763355.1 Chitinophagaceae bacterium
CCTACTTCACCCTCTCCCTTCTCTCCATCAATTCCCTCATAGTAGTTAAAATAATCCCTTCTTTTTCTATAAACTTTTTCAGCTCCGGGTTCATCATGGCTTCGTAATCGCCTTCACGTATGGGGCCCGAATCAGAGATGTGCTGAAACACTTCTGTTTTTTTAATGCAGTGCATAATGACATAAGTAATACCTGGCTTTACCACTTTTAAAGCATCCATGTAAAACTGCGTTTTGTATTTTTTCAGGTTTTCCTTTGTGGGCGCCATACCTTTTGGAAGATGCGGCGCATAACTGTTGTTGTGCAAATCATCAATAACCGGAAGCCCGGCATTCCACAGCATTTTACCAACGGCACGGGCCTGGTTCATATCCCCGGCAGCAGTGGCGCCCATTTGCGCTGCAATCATCGTATTGTGCCCGCCGGGAAACATCACCGGCATCTTATATTCCATTCCCACTTTTATATAGCGTTCAATAAATGCAGGTGTTGCAAACAAAGTACCCATGTGGGAATCGAGGTGCGTAGGCCTGAAGCCCATTTGCAAAGCCCTTTCAATTTGTGCACGTATTTCAGTTTCCACTTCATCTGCGGTTGCGTGTTTTACCACATCGGCCACATTATCCCACATAGCGCCTTCTCCATCCACCAAACCCGGTACTTTGGGTTTTCCGCTCAGCGGGCCCCAGCGGTAATCTTTCCATTCGGAAGTTAACGTAAGGTGAAGGCCTGCATCGGTATCCGGATGATCTTTTAGAAAATGAAAATAACCCGCCACCCACGGGCATGGCATCATGATGCTGCAGGATGTGGCAACACCTTTGGTCATGGCATCAATTGCGCCCTGGTTGGCATCATAGCTCATGCCCACATCATCTACATGGAAGATGACCACTTTCTTTCCCTTCGGGAAACCGAGTTTTTCAGCATAGGTGGTATCAGTTTGTGCAAATACAGCGCATGAAAAAAACAGGAAGAAAAAAGAAAGCATTTTTCTAATTAAGTATTTCATAATGGAAAGTTTGGTCGTTGATTTTAATTAAAAGCTGAATAATAAATTTACAAATAACCCAGCCACCATTTGTTGTGTGTACTCTTATAACGGTTGTATTTTCTGCATAAGGGATAAAGAATAAGTATAACCAGTAACCACACCCCATATACGCCCCATAAATTAAACCCGAATGTATCCGGCCGGAAAAGGAAGGGGTTATTGGGAGAAATAATATCTTTTGAGGTGAAACCCTGCAGGTAAAACACAATTACAACCAGCGTATGGATGATGTAAAAATGCAGGATGTAATAAAACATCGGCACCCGCCCGAAAATGTTGAAGAAAGATGTTATCCTGTTTTGCACTTTCTCAAGAAATGCCAGCGCTATCATTGCAGGGCCGATGGTCATACAAATAAATACAAGTGAGGGCGGATATTTATTGGCATTGAGAAAAGAAAGAAAACTGTAAACAGGGCCACGTTGCTGGGCAAACCAGGGAACGGGGTCTCCGTAAACATTTATAAGACGAAGTACAATAAATAAAAGAATGATGCCCGCCCCCATTCTCAGCAGCATTTTCCTTCTCCATACCGCATCAGCATTTTTTTCAAAGAGTTTTCCAAAACAATAACCCAGCATCATCAGGCCGGTCCAGGGCAGAAAAGCATAAACAATCAGCACAATGTGGTTTTCAAAGATGGTATAAATTGAAAATTCAGAGAAATAAGCAAGATCAGCCAGGAAACCCCCTTTCAGGCTTTTGCTTATTGCCGGAAAATCCATCAGGTTGTGACCCAGCACAATCAGTAAACCGATGGCAAAAATGAATTGGTAAGGCAGGTAAACCACCAGGCCCATCAATATCATACTGATGCCTATTGCCCAGATGACCTGGAGGATAAGTACATTAAATAAAGGATTGAAAGTCCAGCCCAGTGTTATGATAATAACTTCAACAAACACCAGCCATATCCCCCTTTTAATCAAAAAAACACTGATCTCTTTTTTGGTTTTCCTGGCAGTCATCAGGTACATGGATGTGCCTGCAAGAAAAACAAAAACAGGTGCGCAGAAATGGGTAATCCACCTTGTAAAAAACAATGCAGGCGTTGTGGTCTGCATATTGGTGGGGTCAAGGGCTGCATCAGCGGCTTTCGTTAAATCGGCTTTGTAAAAAAAGTCGCGTACATGGTCCAGCGCCATAATCACCATTACAATTCCTCTCAATACATCAATAGACTGGATACGGGAACGCACAGCAGTACTCATGTCAGTTGGTTTTATTGGTTGCTCTTTGTTAATAGCTGTTACGGGTTACAGGTTTCAGGTTACTCCTTCCCTCCCGCCCCTTTAAACTGGTGATGGGTTTCTTTAAAGAGTACATTAAATGTGGTCAATGACCCGTAAATACCGGTAATGTATTGCTGCAGTTCCACCTTTTCAGCATCATTGAGCGTTTTATGGGAATTGATCTTTTGCTCTGTCAGCCTGAGCTTGTCCCTTACCATAACTATTTTATGAAAAAAAGTTTCCAGTGGTATTTCTTTGTCCTGCAGGCCTGCATCACCCGGTTTTAACAACAGTTTGCCATTGTACCATTTACCGGCAATGGGCACCATCTCCACTTCATGCAAACGCTGGTTCAGCACATTTTCCAGCGCCCTTTCAATATCTGCAAGCGAAATATTTTCGCCGGCTGATGATGACGGTTCTGCTTTCTCCAGCACTTTTAAATCTGTAAAATCTTTGCTGATTGACTTTGTACCGTTTTGCGATTTGAACCAGATGATGTAAAACTCCGAAGCTGTTTCCACCACCACACCTCTGCCAAAATTGGGATGCTCCACTCTTGAACCAATGCCTAATAGTGCTGACATAACAAAATATATTTTGGAAATTCAGAATCAAATTTAGAAATATTACCATTCCTGCAACTGCAATATTTTACATCAATATCCGGTAAGTAATGTTATAATTCCCCCTTTCAGGGGTTGGGGGTAAAATACTAACTTTCGTGCTGCAAAACCACATGCCAATTTTATGGAAAAAGAAAAATTATATTACTCAGACTATCTTGCTTTGGATAAAATACTCCGTAGCCAGCAGCAGGAAAGCGAAAAGCCGGGAAACGAACCTGCACATGATGAAATGCTTTTCATCATCATCCACCAGGCTTACGAACTCTGGTTTAAACAAATCCTGTACGAAGTAAACTCTGTTACATCCATCCTGAACAAACCTGCACTTAATGATAATTCGCCCGAACTGCAGACCATCGTTCACCGGCTTACAAGAGTGGTTGCCATTATGAAAGTGCTGGTGCAGCAGGTGGATATTATGGAAACCATGACACCCATGGATTTTCTTGATTTCCGGGATATGCTGCGCCCTGCATCCGGTTTTCAAAGCTGGCAGTTTAAAGTTCTTGAAGCAAAACTGGGTTTAAAATATGAGCAACGCCATGCCCAGGAGTATTATATTTCTCAGCTCAGGGAAGAACATGTAAGAATCATCAAAGAAGCGGAAAAAGAAAAATCGTTGCTTGCACTGGTGAATGAATGGCTGGAACGGATGCCTTTTTTTGATGAACCATACTGGAAGAATTATAAAAGCATTTCAGACGAAAAGGAACCTTCTGTTTTCTGGGCCGATTATAAATACACCTATCACAACAGTCTTGCAGATGCGGAAAAAGACAACCTGAAATATTTTGATGAAGTATTCAGCGATGCAATGACAAATCCTCATCGCCAGCTTTCGCCTAAGGCCTGCCGTTCTGCTTTGTTCATCATGCTATACCGCGGCTACCCCATGCTGGAACTCCCGTTTCAGTTGCTGAATGTGTTGCTGGAAACAGATGAACAACTGGGCACCTGGCGATACCGGCATATGAACATGGTGCAGCGGATGATTGGTACCCGCATAGGAACAGGCGGCAGCAGCGGCGCCGGTTATTTAAAAGAGGCGATGGACAAACATTACATATTTAAAGAGATTGCCCGGCTTACCAGTTTTTTGGTTGAACGAAGAAATTTACCTGCATTGCCAAAGGAGGTTACTGAGAAGCTGGGATTTAATGAATAGCATATTTCTGCCACAATTACGCTGCTGCAGAAAAAATACCGGCTTTTAACTTCTTCAATTTGTCTGACAATTATCAGTTGCGTTGCCAATGGCTGTCATGCAATGCGGATATGATGTTTAATAGCTTTGAAACATTTACCGGTAAATAAACCAGTTATGCAAAAAATTGCAGCCGCTTTCGACGGACTTAAGTATTCAGCAGCCACAAGGGACTATGCTTTATATCTCGCAAAGCAAACAGGCGCCCACCTTGTTGGTATATTTATGGACGACCCCACCTATACGAGTTATAAAATTTATGAGCTGCTTACAAAACAGGGGTTGTCAGAAAACAGGCTGAAAAAATCCGAAGCGAAAGACAAGGCCACACGCAATGCTGCAGCTGATGACTTTGAAAAAAACTGTCAGAAAGAAGGGCTGAAATACACTATACACCACGACCGCAATATTGCAATACAGGAATTAAAGCATGAAAGCATTTATGCCGACCTGCTGATAATTGACTCAAAAGAAACCCTGACGCATTACGATGAAGACATGCCCACACGTTTTATCCGTGATTTACTGGGTGATGCACAATGTCCTGTGCTCCTGGTTCCGCAGAAATACAAACCGGTGCAAAAGATTATTTTGCTCTATGATGGAGCGCCGTCATCAGTACATGCCTTAAAAATGTTCAGTTATTTACTGCCCCGGTTAAAAGAACTGGCAACAGAAGTGATTTTGGTTAACCCCGTAAATAAATCACTGCACCTGCCTGATAATAAGCTGATGAAAGAATTTTTAAAACGACATTACCCCGATGCAAAACTTAAAGTAATGAAGGGAACAGCGGAAGATGAAATTGTAAAATACCTCAAACAACAACCTGAAAATACCCTTGTGATTGCCGGAGCTTACAGAAGAGGAACAGTAAGCATGTGGTTTCGTGAAAGCATGGCAGATGTACTGATGAAAAAACTGAAACTGCCGCTCTTTATTGCCCACCATTATTAAGATTCATGCGCCGGTGCAGAAACACACACTTCAGGAAACTGCGCCTGCAATTGCGGCATCCCTGTTCAAATTTGCTTTTTCAATTTCGCCTTTATCCAGCCGCTTTTCAGGAGGAATGTATTTCAGGTTCAGAAAACGATACATTTCCTCTTCGGTTTCGCCTGCGAGCCTTTTACCTGTAGCAGCATCAAAAATTCCATATTCGTTTATTTTATATCCCCTCTCTTTTGCAATTGTTCTTAATTTAATATTATGTTCCCTGGACCCTGTAAAATAAAGTAATGCCGCTCCGTATTCGTAATCATGCACCAGACGTATGTCAACCTGTGCATGCAAATGTTTCAGCACCACACTGGCTTTTGTTGTTCCTTTAGCGAGTACTTTCTCAACCTGTGGCAAAGCAATAAACATACTCACAATTTTTTTGCGGTTCCGCGGATCGGCGGCAACAACAATATCAATGTCGCCAATGGTTTCTTTCCTGCGCCGGAGGCTCCCGGCAAGTTCAGCTTTTTGCACACCGGGAAATTTTTTTATATCAGCAAGTATTTCATTACCGGTTTTTTCTGCGTCTTTCAGCAACATCCGTTTGCTTTCCTTATACAGTTTCAGGGCCCGCTTCATGTTTTCAATTTTCTTTTCACCAAACCCTTTCAGCCCAACGAGCTTCCCCGTTTCCAGCGCCTTAATTAAATCCTCCCTGTTATTAATACGCAATTCCTCATGCAGCACCCTAAGCGTTGCCGGTCCAAAGCCTGTTACATCCATAAGCCCTGTCAGCTCATAAGGCACTCTCTTTTTTAGCTGTTCAAATGTTTTGATTTTACCGGTATGCAGGTATTCAATGATTTTTTCAGCAATACTTTCACCAATTCCGCCAATTTCATCCAGCGATTTAACATCGGTTGCGTAAACAGCGATATCCTCCTTCATATTATGCAGGACCTTAGCCACATTTTCATATGCTATGGCACGAAAACGCTCTTCACTTCCCAAATACCGGTAACAGTCTGCCATGTGGTGAAATACAGATGCAAGCATGGCATTGTTGCGTATAATTATATTTTTACGTATTGCCGGCATTAATTTACTTGTTCAAAAATTTGTACTACTGCTTCTTTACAACTGTCCAAATAACCAGCAATCCGCCAATCTTACAAATGAGAAGAATCAAAGCCAGGAGTGACAGGAGTCAGTTATCCGGGGTACTGATAAAGTTAGCTTAGCTCACAAGGAGTTATCCTATAGTGTGGTATTTAAAAATAGCGGAAAAGGGTTGCATTAATCCCGGACTATCCCGCATTGAATTATCCTTAAATTTTAATTTATGAAAACAATAGTAGCCGCTACAGATTTTTCCCGTGTTTCAATAAATGCAGTTAATTATGCTGCCGATATGGCCTGCGTTACGGGGGCCAAACTTACACTGATCCATATATATCCCGTACCGGTTGCAATAAGCGAAATACCAGTTGCGGCTTACAGTATTGAAGAACTGGAAGCGGAAGCGGGGGAACGCATGCACCATCTCGTTGAAAAAATAAGGTTCAGAACAGGTGAAAGAATAATAACAGAAACACAGGTGAAGCCGGGAGAAGTACTGAAGGGGATAGAAGAATACTGTGACACGGTGGATGTTTATGCAGTAATAATGGGAGCTGAAAGCGCTGCCGGATTGGAGCGGTTTTTATTGGGCGGAAAAACAATTGCAGCATTAAAGCACCTGCCATGGCCCTTGATTGTAGTTCCGCCTGATGTAAGGTTTGCAAGTATGCGCAAAATTGGTCTTGCATGTGATTATAAAAAAGTAACTGACAGTATTCCGTTCAGGGAAATCAAAAGCCTTGTAAAGGAATTTGATGCTGAATTGCATGTGTTGTATGTAAGAAGGGCCGAAACAGGATCAGCCAATTTTGAATTCATCCGGGAATCAGAATGGCTGAAAGATATGATTTCAGAGCTTAACCCTAAATACCACATTATTGTTGATACTGATACAGAAAAGGGTATCATTGATTTCGCTGAAAAAAACAAACTTGACCTCCTCATTATATTTCCTAAAAAACACAGTCTTTCTGAAAGAATTTTTCATTACAGTCATTCAAAGCGGCTGGTGTTGCATACCCATGTACCTGTGATGTCAATTCATGAATAATACGCCGTACAAAAATGAACCAGTACATAAAAAAATTCAGGGAAATCAGTATTGAAGATACGTCATCAGTTGGCGGCAAAAATTCCTCGCTGGGTGAAATGTTCTCGAAACTTTCTGCAAAAGGCATTGCTGTTCCCGACGGTTTTGCAACCACAGCATGGGCATTTGAAGAATTCCTTACACAAAATAATCTCCGCGGGGCTTTAAATGGCCTGATGAAACAGTTAGACAGGGAAAAATTCTCTGACCTGAGGGAAACCGGTTTCAGGGCAAGAAACCTGCTGCTTGGGGCTGAACTGCCCCCTAAACTGCAAACTGCCATTTTAGATGCATATAAAGAATTGTGCGGTAATAATTATTTTGAAGTAGCTGTAAGAAGCAGCGCTACTGCGGAAGATTTACCACAGGCAAGCTTTGCGGGGCAACATGAAAGCTTCCTGAACATTAAAGGAGAGAAGGCTTTGTTATCGGCTGTAAAAAAATGTTTTGCTTCTTTGTACACCGACAGGGCAATTAAATACCGCGAAGACCAGGGCTTTGCCCATGAAAAAGTTTTATTATCAGTTGGCGTGCAAAAAATGGTAAGAAGCGACAAAGCCTGTTCAGGTGTTATTTTCACACTGGAGCCTGAATCCGGGTTCAGGGATATTATTCACATCAGCGGAGTGTGGGGGCTGGGGGAAAACATTGTTCAGGGTACTGTAACCCCTGATGAGTTTTATGTTTTTAAACCAACATTGATGCAGGGGAAAAATGCCATCGTCCAAAAAAAATCAGGCGAAAAAGAAAAAACCATGATTTATGGAGATGATGAAAACAATACCCTTGTCAACATCATTACCCCCAAAGAAAAAAGGGAAGCATATGTTTTAAACAGCGAAGAAATAATAAAATTAGCCAGGTGGGCGCTGGTTATTGAAAAGCATTACCGGAAACCGATGGATATAGAGTGGGCGAAAGATGGTATTACCAATGAGTTGTTTATTATACAGGCAAGGCCGGAAACAGTTCATTCGCAAAAGAATCCTTTTGTCATTAAAGAATACCAGCTGCTGAACAAAGGGAAAGCCCTCACAAATGGAGCAGCTATTGGTTCAGCCATCGCATCCGGGAAAGCCAGAATTTTGCGCAGCCCGGGTGAATCGGGCAAGTTAAACCCCGGGGAAATTGTGGTTACCGATATTACAAGCCCCGACTGGGACCCCATACTGAAGAATGCATCTGCAATCATCACCAACAAAGGAGGAAGAACAAGCCATGCTTCTATTGTGGCAAGAGAATTGGGTGTTCCGGCAATTGTAGGTTGCGGCAATGCGACAGATCAAATTGCTGACGGCCAAATCATAACAGCATCCTGTTGCGAGGGGAAAACAGGGTTTGTTTACGAAGGGCAACTGAAGTATAATGAAAAAGAACTTGATTTCAGCGGAATAAAAAAACCGCAAACAACAGAGGTGATGCTGATAGCCGGCGACCCCGATAATGCATTCAGGTTATCTTTTTATCCCAATGACGGCGTGGGCCTGATGCGTATTGAATTTATTATTACACATGCTATACAGATTCATCCCATGGCGCTGGTAAAGTTTAATGAACTGAAAGATCAACCGGCGAGGGAAAAAATTGAAGAGCTTACACATCACTATCCTGATAAAGAAAAATATTTTGTTGATAAACTTGCCCAGGGTGTTGCCATAATAGCTTCAGCATTCTATCCCAAGGATGTAATTGTAAGAATGAGTGATTTTAAGACCAATGAATACGCCAATCTCACCGGTGGCCGGGATTTTGAACCCCATGAGGAAAACCCAATGATTGGTTTCCGGGGTGCATCGAGGTATTATAATGATTTATACCGGGAAGGTTTCAGGCTGGAATGTGAAGCCATAAGTAAAGTGCGGGATGAAATGGGGCTGACCAATGTAAAGGTGATGATCCCCTTCTGCAGGACTGTTGAAGAAGGCAATAAAGTAATTGCAGTAATGAAACGATATGGGCTGGAACAGGGGGTGAATGGCCTTGAAGTATATGTGATGGCAGAAATACCAAGCAATGTAATTCTCGCTGAAAAATTTGCAGAAATTTTTGATGGGTTTTCCATCGGCTCAAACGACCTTACACAACTCACATTGGGTATAGACAGGGACTCTGCCATTGTAAGCAATTTGTTCAGCGAACAGAATGATGCGGCTAAGCAGATGATAGCTTCAATGATACAAAAGGCCAGGGCAGCAGGAACAAAAATCGGTCTCTGCGGTCAGGCGCCAAGTGATTTTCCTGAATTTGCAGGTTTCCTGGTTGAACAGGGAATAGACAGTATTTCTTTTAACCCCGATGCCTTGCTGAAAGGCATAGAAAATATTAACCGGGCCGAAAGAAAACTACAACGGGAGTTTAAACAGGTATAATACAAGTAACTCATGTGTGACTACAATCATACCCGTTGCTGATAACTTTCATTTTGTATTTCAGGTTCATTTAACAGATTTGAGTTCACATTACATGAAATGTCTCAGTCCGCGGTAACCAATAAGTTTTTAAACGAAGCAGGTGAACTTTCCCGTTTTACGGGCCGCTTTTTCGGGCAATGGTTCAGGCCGCGTTACGAAATTTCTGAATTTCTGAAACAATGTTATGTTATAGGTTATCATTCTCTCCCTCTCGTTGGGCTCACTGCTTTTATTATGGGTTTGGTGTTAACCATGCAGCTGAGGCCTTCAATGGAGGATTATGGCGTACAATCCCAACTGCCTGCCATTGTTGGTATTGCTATTGTGAGGGAAGTGGGGCCGGTAATTACCGCTTTAATATTTGCAGGAAAAATCGGCAGCAGTATCGGGGCAGAACTTGGCTCCATGAAAGTAACAGAACAGATAGATGCAATGGAAGTAAGCGGTACCAATCCGTTCAAATACCTGGTTGTTACAAGGGTACTGGCATCTACCCTGATGCTTCCTGTGCTGGTTATGCTGGGTGATGCCATTTCATTATATGGCTCATGGCTCGGGGTGAATATACATGGTGTTACAAGTTTTAATTTGTTCTGGACACAGGTGTTTGACAACCTCTCTTTCAGCGATGTACTTCCTGCATTCATCAAAAGTTACTTTTTTGGGTTTGCAGTAGGCATGACAGGATGTTATAAAGGTTACAACAGCAACAAAGGAACAGAAGGTGTGGGCCGGTCTGCCAATTCAGCTGTGGTGGTGTCATCAGTTATGATTTTTATTATTGACCTGCTGGCAGTGCAGATTACAGATTTGCTGGGATTGAATTAACCGGTATGACATCACAACCCGTCATATTAACGATTGAAAAAAAGAATAAAGAGAAAGATATTGTACTCGCAGTACATAACCTTTACAAGTCTTTCGGAGATAACCATGTACTGCTTGATTTTAACCTTGAACTTGAAAAAGGGGAAAGCGTGGTTGTGCTCGGTAAGTCAGGCTCGGGTAAATCTGTGCTTATCAAATGCATCATTGGCCTGATGAAACCTGAAAATGGTGAAATTGAAGTATTTGGTGAAAATATATCAGGGTTAGAAAATGATGAGCTGGACAGGATGAGGGCTAAAGTAGGTTTCCTCTTCCAAAGCAATGCATTGTACGACTCAATGACTGTAAGACAAAATCTTGAATTCCCCCTTAGGAGGCACTGGATAAAGGTTTCGCAGGATGAAGTGAATACCATGGTTTCGGAAGCACTCGAAGACGTAGGCCTTGCCCGCACGGTTGATATGATGCCGGCAGAACTATCAGGCGGGATGCGAAAACGTATAGCGCTGGCACGCACATTAATACTGAAACCGGAAATTATCTTGTATGATGAACCTACAACAGGGCTTGATCCCATAACCGGCAGGGAAATTATAGAGCTGATGGTAGAAATACAGAAAAAGTACAACACTACATCACTTATCATTTCACATGATATGAATTGTGTAAAGATGGCGTCTAACAGGGTGGTTATACTGTATGAAGGCCGGTGTTATAAAAGCGCCGGGTATGAACAATTGAAAACAGATGCAGATCCCAAAGTGAAACAATTTTTTGAATAGAAAGCATATGGCAAAACAGGTTATCACTAATGTAAAGCTGGGCCTATTTGTATTGGGCGGACTATTGTTCCTGATCATTTTACTGTATATGATCGGAAAGAACAGGAACCTGTTTGGCGCTACTTACGTACTTAAAGCCAGGTTCGAACATGTGCAGGGGCTTGTATCAGGCAATAATGTACGCTTCTCCGGTATCGAGGCAGGAACCGTTAAAAAAATAACAATACTGAACGATACGGTAATTGAAGTAATAATGATCGTTGACAAAAAGATGAAGCAGATTATACGTAAGAATGCCATTGCATCAATTGGCACAGACGGGCTGGTGGGCAATAAAGTGCTAAACATCACTCCGGCCCGGCAGCCCTCCCCGCTTGCTGAAGAGAATGACATACTGGTTTCAAGAAAATCTGTGGATACTGAGGAGATGATGCAAACCCTCTATAAAACCAATAAGGATATTTCCGTCATAGCAGAAGAACTAAAATCAACCGTTCAGCGGATTAACCAAAGCAGTGCTTTGTGGTCATTGCTGAATGACCAGTCCGTTCCGGAAGAATTAAGAAGATCAGTCGCAGGGATACGTTCGGCAACAGGCCACGCCAATGAGATGGCTGGCGATCTGCACGAAATAATAGCTGATGTAAAAAAAGGGAAAGGTGCAGCAGGCACAATTCTCAGAGATACCATCTTTGCCCAAAACCTGAATGAGACTGTATTGAAAATAAAAAGAGCCGGCGAACAATCTGATTCATTAGCGTTTGAAATGAGGCGCTTGCTGGCAGACGTACGCCAGGATATAAATTCAGGAAAAGGTGCGGCCAATGCCCTGCTTAAAGATTCAGTTCTTACAGCAAGGCTAAATGAAAGCCTGGATAATATCCGTGACGGAACGAATGGTTTTAATCAGAACATGGATGCTTTAAAGCATAATTTCCTTTTCAGGGGATATTTCAGGAAACTCGAAAAGCAAAAAAGGAAAAATAACAGCAACCCAAATGTTGTATCCAAATAGCCATAACTGGCATAAAACCTGTCTCACATTTTATTATTCACTCCAATTACAATCACTTGCTGCAATGACAACAGTCAGGTTTACTGAACATAGAAAGGTTTATTTTAGTTATCCGGTGAGTGGGAATAGGAATAATTTTAGATCAGGTTTTTAAAACCCCGGTCGCTTATAAACCGCACCGTCGCATTTGTCTGTTTTAAAGTCCGGATGGCATTAAAGCCCGGCCTTTAAAAAATTAAAACTTAAAATAAAAAATCATGTCACTCGATTTTGAAAAATATGCCGCAAAGGGAAATGAATTTGTTCACCTTGTTGCAGATGAGCTTTTGGTGCCGTCAGATAAAGCAGGCAGAATCATCCGTGCGGTACTGCATGCACTGCGCAACCGGCTGAACCATGAAGAATCATTTCAGTTATTAGGGCAGTTGCCCATGGCTCTGAAAGGAGTGTATGCAGATGGATGGAAATTTGAAAGGAAATATAACCGCATCAGCAAATTAAATAATTTTCTTGATGAAATCAGGCAGGAGGATGGCGGACTGGCAAACTATGATTTTGGTAATAATACAAAAGCAAAACTTGCAGCATCAGCAGTTTTTAAGGCTTTGAATCATTATGTTTCCGAAGGAGAAATGAATGACATTACAGGTGTAATGCCGGCCGAGCTTAAAAAATTTATTAAGGAAAGCATAGCAGGAAACGAAGCTGTATGTATAAAGGCGACAAATTAAATAATATTTTTGGCATCGGATGTCAGGAAAGGTAACAGAACCAATCAGCACAAAGGGATTATCCCCGGAAGACGTCGCCACATTACGCAGTCAGTATGGGCCAAATGTATTTCATACAACTGCCCGGCGCCGGCCCGAACACATTGTGTGGGACATTGTGAAGGAACCCATGTTTATTCTGCTCGTAATTTCCTGCTCTTTGTATTTTATCCTCGGTGAAACCAGCGAAGGAATAATGATGCTGGTGGCAATGACTCTGGTAGCATCCATTTCACTATACCAGGAAATAAAAAGTACCCGGGCTGTGGAAGCCCTGAAGCAATTCACCGAACCTGAAGTAAAGGTGATAAGGGATGGAAAAGAAACCATTGTTGCTGCCGCAGAACTTGTTCCCGGCGATATTATGCTTCTTGAGGAGGGGATGAATATCCCCGCTGACGCCATTATACTCCAGGAAAATGATTTTACTGTAAATGAATCCATCGTCACCGGTGAATCATTACCGGTTGATAAACATGAAACCGAAGGAAACAATAAACTATACCAGGGTTCAACCATTAACAGCGGGAAATGTGTAGCGCAGGTAACCACTACGGGAAATAATACTGAACTGGGCAAATTGGGCAAGGCGGTAGGCAGTTATCAGCCGCCCAAAACATTACTACAGCTACAGTTGAATAAATTTGTCAGGCGGCTTGCAGTATTTGGTTTTATAGCTTTCTTCATAATTCTTTTTGCCAATTATATTAATCATCATCAATGGGCCACCAGTTTATTATTTGCACTCACACTTGCGATGTCTGTTATACCTGAAGAAATCCCGGTGGCATTTTCCTCCTTCATGGCATTGGGAGCATATAAGATGAGCAAACTTGGCATTATCTCACGTCAGCCACAGATTATAGAAAATTTAGGCGCTGTAAATGTAATCTGCCTCGATAAAACCGGGACTATCACAGAAAACCAGATGAAGGCAAAAGCCATTTACGATTATGAAAATGATGAGCTGACTGATCTGTCAGGTATTATGCAATTGAAAAACGAAAGCGTATTGCGTTACGCAGTGCTGGCCAGTGAAACCAACCCTTTTGATGCCATGGAGAAAGCAATCTGGGAAGCTTATCATGCCCATACACATGATAAATTATACCAGCAGTTGAAAATGATTTATGAATACCCGCTTCAGGGGCAACCGCCAATGATGACCCACGTGTATGAATACGGCAATACAAAAATAGTGGCGGCAAAAGGCGCTGCAGAAAAAATAATTGAAGTATGCCATTTAAACGATACTGATAAAACAAAAATTACAGCGCACATCAGGTCACTGGCGTCAAAAGGGTACAGGGTTATCGGAGTGGCCGGTACAGTTTATACTGAACAGGTATTGCCACCTGCACACGATGACTTCAACTGGCGTTTTGAAGGATTGATTGCTTTATACGACCCGCCCAAACCAAACATAGAAGAAGTGATTAAACAGTTTTACAATGCCGGGCTTGAAGTGAAACTTATAACAGGTGATTATCCTGAAACAGCAATGAATATTGCGGGCAGGGCGGGAATATCCAACCACCTTAAGTGTGTTACCGGTAAACAGGTAATGAATATGAAAGAAGATGAGTTGAGAAAAGCCGTCAGAAACACAAATATTTTTGCACGCATGTTCCCCGGTGCAAAAACAAAAGTGATAGATGCATTAAAAGCAAATGGTGAAACCGTGGCCATGACCGGTGATGGGGTAAATGACGGCCCTGCACTGAAATCAGCACATGTGGGTATTGCATTGGGTAAAAAAGGTACAGAAATTGCACGGCAGGCTGCAGATTTAATCCTTACCGATGATAAGCTGGAAAATGTGGTAACTGCAATCAGCGAGGGGAGAAAAATATTCAGTAATCTTAAAAAAGCTGTCCGGTATATTATTTCCATCCACATACCCATTATTCTTACAGCATCGCTGCCGGTAATTTTCGGCTGGGCCTATCCCAACATCTTTTCACCTATTCATGTTATTTTCCTGGAGCTGATTATGGGGCCTACCTGTTCCATATTTTTCGAACGTGAGCCCGTTGAAGAATCCACATTGCTGCAGGGGCCCCGCGGAAGGAACAGCGGGCTATTTACAGGCGAAGAACTGCTGATCAGTATTGTGCAGGGCCTTATCATAGCCACAATGGTATTAATCCTGTACTACTACTTCATGAATAGTAAAACACCAATTGAAGAAACAAGAACCATTGTATTTACCACACTTATACTCAGCAATGTGTTGCTCACTTTTGCCAACCGGTCATTTACCAGGAGCATTTATTATACCAGCCGTTATAAAAACAACCTGGCGCCTTTTATTATTATTGTGTCAGCGGTATTTCTTGCCTTAATCCATCTTGTACCGGCAGTTCGCAATCTTTTTCAACTGGCCCCTGTCAGTTCTGCTCAGTTCTGGCTATCCTTTTCTGCGGCATTTGCAGGTGTGATGTGGTTCGAGGTATTTAAAACTGATCTGCTGAAATTGAATACAAAATAACTTCCGCTAAGCATTTTTCTGCTTTGCTTCTGTGCCTGTTTGAAAACAAAGCATCAATTAAATTTAATGGTACGGGAAGTTATCCTGAAAAATCATCAACTTTTGAAGTATGAAAACCAAGTGCTGCTTATGCAGCAAGCAGCTCCCAATAAAAAAGAAAGTTCAAATTACTTTGAGGGGTTTTCTCCTGCCTTTCCCTGTACCACAGCTGATGATTTATACCGCCAGGTATAATTTCTCATAATATTCCTTTGCCATACGGTTGCTGTCAAACTGTGGTGTAATATCCCTCATCCCGTTCTTCATAATCTCCAGCCATCGGTTGGGGTAATCATAATACATCGGGATGATTTCATGCTCCAGTAAATTGTAAAGGCTTTGTGCATCGCTTTTGTCCTGTACATGGTCATGCATTGAAATATCGCAGGGCGGAATTACGAAACTGTTTACTTTATCTTTTGCAAATTCAGGAAACCAGCCATCAGGAAGTGCCACATTAACGGCGCCATTCATGGCAGCCGCCATACCACTGGTGCCGCAAGCTTCATGTGTTACCCTTGGTGTATTAAGCCACACATCTGCACCGCCTTTTAAAAGTTTTGACAATTTCATTTCATACCCTGCCAATATAGCACAGTTGGAATATTGCTTGCAGATATTTACAATCCTGTCAAACAAGCCAATGCCGGTATAATCCATGGGGTAAGGTTTGCCTGCCCAGATAATCTGCAAGGGTCTTTCTTTATTGGTCACCAGCCGCCGGAAGCGTTCCATATCATGCAGCAGCAGCTCAGGTCTTTTATATCCCGCAAAACGCTTTGCAAAAACAATGGTCAGTATGCTTTCATTATAAATTTCCCCGTTCTGGTCAGCCACTTCCTCAAACAACTGCTTTTTACAAGCTGATTTATATCTCAGCAATGCATCATCATCCCCGGCCTCAAGGGCATAGTACATTTCTTTATTGGCCCAATAATTAAAATTCTGTGCATTGGTAATATGAATAATGGGGCAAGTACTGTTGAATTTCTTCCACATGCTGCAGAGTATCTGCCGGTGCATTTGTGATACCCCGTTAGCTATACCTGACATCCGCAAAGCCGCTAAAGTATGATCAAGGTATTCTCCCTCTGTACGTACAAGCGCCTTTACTTCAGTTAAAGGCATTTCGCAAAAAAAATTCATTTTGTCCAGCAGTGTAATATCCGTTTTCTGGTTACCCGCTTCTTCTGGTGTGTGATTGGTAAAAACCAGTTGCTTTTTCAGTATATCAATATTTTTATTGCGGCTGTATAAATGAAAAGCCAGCGGCAGGGCATGTGATTCATTGAGATGGTATATTTCAGGTTTCCAGTCAAGATAATCAAACAAATGGGCGCCGCCTTCGCCCAACAGAATGGCAGAAGCAATTTTGGTTTCTGGATTTGCATCATACAGCCTGTAAGAAATGGTTTTAGCGAGATAATCGTTTTCAGGCAAGTCTGTAGAAAGAAAAAATACAGGAGCCGTCTGAAATATTTCCGGCGGCAGGTAATAAGCCTCAACCCATACATCATGGTTATTGATTTTAATAGTGTATTTTATGCCGGTTGGTTTTATAAAACCGTACACTTTTTCCTGGAATAACACATCCATGGTCTGGTCTGTTTTTCTTACCTGGTCGTAATATCCATACTTCCATAAAATTCCAACACCCACTACATGCTGGCCCAGTTCATAAGCACTGCGCATATGTGAGCCGGCAAGAAAACCCAGGCCCCCGGCATAAATTTTAAGAGATTGATGAATGGCATATTCCATGCAGAAGTAGGCTACACGTTTTTTAAACAGGGGGTTGATTGTATAAGGGAAAGAAAAATTCATAGCATGTGATCATAGTTAAAACTATCAGCATTACCGGAAGGCAAATTATCATCATACCATACCGGGCCGTGTGACATTAATAATTAAGTTTAATGATTGTTATCACAGGGTAACAAGGGAAATAAGTATAGGGTTATTTATATGCAGCCGTAATAATACCTTCCGCTGTTTTGCATATACCTGGTTTTTCATCCGGCCTCCTGCCCAATACAGCTTCAAGGTCTTCCTTAAATACCACTTCCTTTTTCAACAGCAATTCCGCAACCTTTGTGAGCAGCTCCTTGTTTTGCTGAAGGATGGCTTTGGTACGCTGGTAAGCATCATTTATCAGCTTGCGTACCTCTTCATCTATCAGCTTACCGGTTTCTTCACTGTAGGGTTTCTGGATACCGTAATCCCGCTGCCCGGTAGAATCATAAAAACTGATATTGCCTATTTTTTTATTAAACCCGTAATAAGCCACCATCATATATGCCTCTTTGGTAACTTTTTCAAGGTCATCAAGTGAACCGGAGGATACTTCTCCAAAAGTAAGCTCTTCGGCTGCTCTTCCGCCTAATGTAGCGCATAAGTGTTCGGTAAAAGCAGTTTCACTGCGCAATTGTTTTTCTTCGGGCAAATACCAGGCAGCACCCAATGATTTGCCACGGGGAATAATGGATACTTTTACTATGGGGTCCACATGCTTCAGTAACCAACTTACCACTGCATGCCCGGCTTCATGATAAGCGATAATTTTCTTCTCTTCGGGTGAAATGATTTTACTTTTCTTTTCCAGGCCGGCCACTATCCTGTCAATGGCATCCAAAAAATCCTGTTTTCCCGTTTTTTCATTTTTCTTTCTTGCTGCAATCAATGCTGCTTCATTGCAGATGTTGGCAATATCGGCTCCGGAGAATCCCGGCGTTTGTGCAGCAAGAAAATGGGCATCTATGCTTTCGTCCATTACCAATGGGCGTAAATGCACTTTAAATATTTCCTCTCTTTCCTTCAGGTTAGGTAATTCAAGATAGATGTGCCTGTCAAATCTCCCGGGCCGGAGCAATGCAGGGTCAAGCATGTCTGCACGGTTGGTAGCAGCCAGTACAATTACACCGCTGTTGGTTCCAAAGCCGTCCATCTCAGTTAGCAACTGGTTCAATGTGCTTTCTCTTTCATCATTTGCCCCGGTTAAGAATGCCCCTTTACCTCTTGATCTTCCAATGGCATCTATCTCATCAATAAAAACAATACAAGGCGCTTTTTCTTTTGCCTTTTTAAATAAGTCGCGTACCCTTGAAGCGCCAACACCAACAAACATTTCGACAAACTCTGAACCCGAAATGGAGAAAAAAGGAACCTGCGCTTCGCCTGCTACAGCTTTTGCCAATAAAGTTTTTCCGGTACCGGGAGGCCCAACCAGTATCACACCTTTGGGAATTTTTGCACCCAGCCTGGTAAATGATTCCGGGTTTTTTAAAAAATCAACTACCTCCCTGACTTCCATTTCTGCTTCTTCAAGCCCGGCCACATCATCAAACGTAACATTGCTTTTCTCTTTTTCAACCAATGTGGCGGTTGATTTACCAAAACTGAAAATGGACGAACCTCCGCCTGCACCCATACCCCCCGCTCTGCGAAAAACAAAATTCCATAATGCCAAAATCAAAACAAGAGGTAAAACCCAGCCCATAATGTTCAGGAACCAGTTGGTCTTTTTAATGTAACTCACGGCTACCTTTTCATTATCAGAAAAATCTTTTTGCGCCTCATCCAGTTTTCGTTCAAATGATTCCACCGAACCGATGTTGAACGAAAAATGCGGCCCCGGGTTAAGCTCTTTTCCCATTACTGGTTTGAAAACTTCTTTAAATGCGGTATCTCCGGCAAGTTCTTTTTTTATATACACTTCTGCCTTCTCGTTATTCACCACAATAATTTTATCAACTGCCTTACGGCTCAGCATATCCCTCTCAAACCGCTGCCATGTGATTTCCCTTTCAGCCGAAAACATTCTCGTTACCGACGGATACAATATCAGCAAAAGCATAAAAACATAAATCCACCACCACTTAAATGATTTTCCCGCAGGAGGCTGCTGAGGAGCGCCTTGTTCATTGGAGTCCCTTTTAACAATCCGGTTCATCAGGTGAAGTTGAACAACATTAAGAACGTGCGGAATGATAAACATCAGTAAAACTGCTGATTTGTTTCATACTTAAAAGCGGCTGTTCCACCTTATTTTTATTTTAACCGGCAGGCGGGAGACGTTTCGTAGCAGGTGAGATTAAAATAGACAATACTGCTTGCAAAAAGGCGGGAAAACTATTGTATCGCGGAACCGGCGGCTGCCGGTTCCCTTTTTATGTTATACCAGAGCGTGGCAGGCATTGCTTACTTTTGATGCGGCTACACCATAATATGTGGTATTCATTCCTCAATATTTTTTTCTTTGTCTTTCACACCGTATTTACTTTATTTAATATAGCCGGCTGGGCTTTCCCAAAAACCAGGAAACTGCATCTGATCACCCTTTTGCTTACCGCTTTCTCCTGGTTTATACTGGGTATCTGGTATGGCTGGGGTTATTGTTTCTGTACCGACTGGCACTGGGATGTAAGAGAGAAATTGGGTTATGAAGACCGTTCCGGTTCTTATATACATTTTCTGTTATTGAAACTTACGGGAATTAATTTTAACCTTAAACTGGTTGACCGTGCTACACTCAGTGTATTTATTTTAAGTTTTGCACTCAGCATTGTACTCAATATAAAAGACCGCCGGAAGGCCAGGAAAAAAATATAGTCCACCATCATTCTTCCTGCTGATGAATGTCATCTTTTCCTGCCGTTTGTCAGGATAACTTTATCCATCTTTTCATCATAAGAGAAATCTTTATGGAAAAAATTCTTGAAGGTAAAGTAGCCTTGGTCACAGGCGGCAGTTTTGGCATTGGCCATGCGGCTGCTGTTGCATTTGCCAGGCGAGGCGCCAAAGTGGTAATAGCCGACCGGACAGAAGATAAAGAAAACGAAAGCATCAAACTGATTAAAAGTGCAGGGGGCGAAGCGGTATTTGTCCGATGCGATGTTTCAACCACTTCAGCCGTAAGAACGATGACAGAAAAAACAATTGAAAAGTATGGCCGTCTGGATTATGCATTTAATAATGCCGGCGTTGAAGGGCACATGGCCAATACGCATGAATGCCCGGAAGAAAACCGGAACAAAACCGTTGGCGAAAACCTGAAAAGGGTATGGCTATGCATGAAAAATGAAATACCGCATATGCTGAAGAACGGAAAAGGAGTAATTGTAAACTGCGCTTCTGTGGCGGGCTTAAATGGCTTTGCGGGTTTACCCGCTTATGTGGCTACCAAACATGGCGTGGTGGGTTTAACCCGGACCGCTGCGCTGGAATATGCCAAACAGGGTATTCGTATAAATGCAGTTTGTCCGGGTGTTATTCACACCGCAATGGTTGATCGTATAACAGGTAAAGACAAGGAAGTGGAGAAACAGTATATCGCCATGGAACCCGTAGGCCCCATGGGCAATCCCGAAGAAGTGGCAGAAGCCGTAGTATGGCTGTGCTCTGATGCCGCGTCGTTTATAACAGGAGTGGCACTGCCCGTGGACGGCGGATTCAGTGCATGATAGTACTACAATAAAGAAATAATGAGCGGGCTTCCGGATTACAGGTATTAAACCATTTGAAATAAACAAGATGACCATAGAATTTCAGATACCAAAAGGAAAAGTTTCAGAAAAGCTGGAAAGTTTTATGCAGAAAGAAATACTTAAAATGGCCGCTGCCAATAAAGAGATTTCAAGGGCCGAAATTACCATGAAAGAAGATAACACTATTATTTCTGCAGAAAACAAAGTTTGTGAAGCTACACTTACATCATTCGGGGATACTGTATTTTCATACAGCCGGTCAGAAAGTTTTGAAGTATCTGCAAGGGAAGTAATTAAAGCATTAAAGCGGCTGGTGAAAGAACAGGTAAAAGAGCAGAAAGAACCTCCGGATACTGAACTCAGTACGGTTAAAGTGTAAAGGCATTTATCCCGCTTTCCTAAGTTCCCTGAGTTTATCCAGGTAAAATATAACCTCTTCATCTGTTACCTGCTCAAAATCTTCATAAAAAGCACCGACTCCGTAAAATTCTTCAGGCACCAGTACTGCAACTACTTCATCCACTTCCTTTGATAGTTTCTGAAATGCGCTTTCTGATGCCACCGGAACACCGATCACGATCCTTCGTGGCTTGCTTTTACGCAGCACATGTATTGTACCCAGTAAGGTATTCCCCGTAGCCACACCGTCATCAATCACAATTACTGTTTTTCCTTCAGGGTCTTCCGGTGTCTTGTCGCCCATAAACCTTTTATACATTTCCTTCAGCCTTGTGCGGATGCGTTGCAATTCAAGTTCAATATACTCCTGCGCAACGTTTTCATGGGGAATAACAAAATAATCAGTCAGGCTTGCAGCGCCGATGGCATATTCTTTATTAAAAGGGTGCCCGATTTTTTTGGTGAGAATGATTTCTATAGGCAAACCCAATTCCCGTGCAACCGCATAAGCAACCGGTACGCCGCCCCTTGGCACAGCCAATACGATGCCCGCATCATTTTTGTACTTTTTTAATTTTTCAGCAAGCTGCAAGCCTGCATCAATCCTGTCACGGAACATAAAAAGGGTTTTATTGTTTTTCAAAGCGGCCTGTCATTTTTTTAATTTTAATCCTGTACATCACATACTTTATTCTCCCCCTGTCGTCAACTTCAGTACCTGTTCCATGTTCATGCGGGTGGATAGTGCTGCTCGTCATCAGCGTAAGCACCCTGCCAAATAAAATATCCCTTGCCTTTTGTGCTGCTTCACCTTTCAACTCCTCAAATTTTCCATACACCAGCACACTTTGCCAGTTGTTCATGCTTGTCATAACATCCACCCCGAAGCATACATTCGGGTTTTTGCGGAGTATTTTCAGCTTCATTCCTTCGTTGGTTTGCCCATAAATGTATTCGCCGTCGTATGTATAGGTAACGGGAACTATATACGGCTGCTTTCCGTCGGTACAGGCCAGTCTTCCCACTACCTGGCTGGTAAGAATATTTTTCATTTGTATATCATTGAGCTCTCCAACCATAAATTTATTTTTGTGCTTTAACAATGTGCAAATACTTTTCAAACCATGCGGCTGCCAGTTCGCATACCTTTTCCATAGCGTCGGGTTCTTCAAACAAATGTGAAGCGCCGGATATTATTTCCAGTTTTTTTTCGCATGACAATTGTATATACGCCTCTTTGTTTAATTGCAGCACATCATAATCAAGGCTGCCAACAATCAATAGTGTTGGCGCTTCAACATGCGGCAGTGAATCTTCAGCCAGGTCAGGGCGCCCTCCTCTTGATACTACTGCCGCAATTTGCGGTAACAATGTCCCCGCTTTTAAGGCGGAAGCTGCACCTGTGCTGGCACCAAAATATCCCAGGCTGCAATCTTTTGCTGCAGGCTGTTTTTCCAGCCATTCCGTTGCCCCGATTAACCGTTTTGTAAGTACCCCGATATCCAACCGGTTCGCATAATGCATATCTTCCTCTTTCGTTAACAAATCAAACAGCAATGTGCCGAAGTTCTTTGCATGGAGGTACTTTGCCACCATCCTGTTTCTCCTGCTAAACCGGCTGCTTCCGCTGCCATGCGAAAAAACAATAACAGCTTCCGCTTTCAGCGGAATAATTAACTCACCTTCCAGCATCACATTTCTTACCCGAATTTTTACCTCACCATTAAACCTGAAATCCATAAGACTTGTTTTATCCCGGCAACACAATAGGCGCCCTTGCGCTTAAATTAATTTCATGTTCTGCCAGCTGTGAAAGCCTGTCGTCAATTTGCTTTTCATTTACCCCCGCTTCATGAAAAACAGAAGTATATTTCTCCATTCCCAATGCGTTGGCAAATGCTGCTGCGGTACCATAAGCGCTTATCTTAAAATGATTGATTGCCTGTACACAGGCAAGCAGGCAGGCGTCTTTTACTTCAGTATCAGCGCAGTTTAAAAATTTTTCATCAGCTTCAGAAATATATGCCTGCATAATGTGGCTGACATTGCTGACAGATGTGGTGTTTTCCCCAGCAATAAAACCTTCCAGCCTTTGAATATGCACCTGTACATAATCGAAGTATTTCTGTAAAACACCCTTCAGCTTTAATGAGGTTGCTTTATTAATCCATTCAGGTAAAATATTTTGCAGTTGTATCTCTGCGCTTATAAACCTGCCAGCATCATAATCCAGCAGGTTGTGGAGTGTTGTAATGTTCCTGTTATTTTCTTCCATAATTCTTTTTTGCTTACAAAGCTATCTGTGCATTTTACTGTAATAAATGATCATCATCAAGTTAAATATTGACAGTGCTCATTGGCAAAGCTTTTAAAATGAATTTACTTTAGCTGGTTTTACATAAATAACATGCGCAGGTATTTTACCAAAGAAGTTGCAGTAGATGAAGAAGAAGCCGGAAATGCCATAAAACAGCGGGCATATCCCCTGTCAAGTAAAGCCGGATTGCAGCCTTTGTTTGACCGCATAGGTGACGCAAGGATTGTGATGCTGGGCGAAGCAAGCCATGGTACACATGAATATTATACATGGCGGTCGCATATTTCTAAGCGATTGATTGAGGAAAAAGGTTTCAATTTTATAGCAGTAGAAGGTGATTGGCCGGATTGCTACCGGTTGAACAGATTTGTGAAGGGATATGATATTTCGAGTAAAAGTGCATTCAATGTACTGCATGCTTTTAACCGCTGGCCTACCTGGATGTGGGCCAATTGGGAAATAGTAGCATTGGCTGATTGGTTACAGAAACATAATGCAGGATTGCCGGCTAATAAGAAAGCTGGGTTTTATGGCCTGGATGTGTATAGTCTTTGGGAAAGTATGGATAGCATTATGCAGTATTTAAGTAAACCTGATCCGAAGGCATTAAAAATGGCTGAAGAAGCGTTTCACTGTTTTGAACCCTACAGAAAAGATGAAGGTCAATCGTATGCAAGGGCATCTCAGTTTGTTCCTGAATTATGCCAGAATGAAGTGATACATCTGTTGAAAGAAATACAAAGAAAGCTCCCTACTTATAATACCGATTATGAAAATGTATTCAGTGTAGAACAGAATGCATTGATAACTGTGAATGCGGAAAAATATTACCGGGCTATGATCAAGGGCGGACCGCGGAGCTGGAATGTCCGTGACCGTCACATGGCAGAAACGCTGGACAGGTTATTAAAATTTCATGGCGATAATTCCAAAGTAATTGTGTGGGAACATAACACACATATTGGCGATGCAAGAGCCACCGATATGATAGATGAAGGAATGTTCAATATTGGAGAGCTGGCAAGAATCCAGCATCATGATAAAGGTGTAGTGCTGGTAGGTTTTGGATCATATAAAGGAACAGTAATGGCTGGCAGGGGATGGGGTGCAACGATGAAAAGTATACGAATGCCTGAAGCAAGGAAAGGAAGTTGGGAATATTTTCTTCACAAAGCAGGAATGGAAAATAAACTGTTGATGATGGATGATTTTGCAGGTAATGATATGTTTATGGAAAATCATATTGGTCACAGGGCAATTGGTGTTGTTTATAACCCGCAATATGAGCAATACGGAAATTATGTTCCTACAATATTACCCTTACGATATGATGCATTTATTTACATTGATGAAACCAGGGCATTGCATCCGTTGCATATAGAACCCGATGGAAAACAAATCCCGGAAACTTATCCGTTCGGGGTATAAATACAGTTATGCCGTCTTTTGGTCATTTAATTTGTAAATTTTAAAATTCTTTTATGCCAAAGAAAAAACAACCTGATAAACCACCAGAGGTTCCAAAGCCTGAAAAACATCCGGAAGTAAATCCGCCTGCTGACCCGGAAGAACCGCTGTTGCCGGAAGAAAATCCTGATATCATACCCGAGGAAAATCCTTTTGAAAACCCTCCTTATGAAATACCGCCACCCGGGGAAGGTCCATAAATAAACAGATATGCATAAAACTCCTGGTCATACTAGTGCAACAAAAGCAGCAGATTATAAACAACTGAAAGTTCCGGGTCCGGCTTTCGGATACAACGAAATGATACCGGTCAAATACTCCTGCGATGGCATAAACGTAAGCCCGCCATTGGATATTAAAAACATTCCCAATGAAGCAAATTGCCTTGCCCTGGTTGTTGACGATCCTGACGCCCCTTCCGGCACATGGCTGCACTGGCTCGTGTGGAATATACCGGTAACCCATCACATCAAAGAGAATGAGATACACGGCGTGCAGGGCCTTAATGATTTCCGCCAGCACCGCTATGGCGGCCCTTGTCCCCCTTTGCGCACAGACCGTTATTTTTTTAAAATATATGCACTGGATGCTGTACTGAATTTAGCGGCCCATATTAAAAAACAGGAATTTGAAAAGACGATGAGCGAACACATCATTGCTTTTGGTGAACTCATGGGATTGTATAAAAGAAATAAACAGGCCATATGAAATCACTTTTATTTATCCTTATTGCATTTATTGCATTAACAGCCACACTATCCGGATTGCTGATGATAAGTGACCCATCCGGCGGGATATTGAATTTGCCTTTAAGCCTGCTGGAAGGAACTCCGTTTAAAGACTTCAGGATACCCGGCATACTGTTAACTGCAACTGCAGGCGGCACTAACCTGCTTGCAGTGTTCTTTAACATGCAGCGGCATCCCCGGCGTTATCAATGGGCCATAGCTGGCGGAATGATCATCAGCTTATGGATTATTGCCCAGGTTATTTTAATTGGAGTTGTTCACTGGCTTCACATACTTTATTTAATCATTGGTTTACTCATCATGCTTACGGCTTACCAGTTAAAAGGAAAGTGGGCTGCATAATTATTTTATTATTGCAGCAAGCTAAGCGGCAGTAATTATCTGCGCAAAGGGGAGTCAGCTTTCTTCATTATTATTTATTTACGGCTCAGCAGGGTATTAACCGGTTTCCACTCTTCAATATTATCACTGATGATTTTAAGAATGGCAACAAAAGGAATAAAAAGCACCATTCCGGAAACACCCCAGATAATTCCCCCTGCAATAACGGCGACAAGCATGGCCAAGGTGCTGACATGCAATTGTGTACCCACCACCTTCGGAAAAATTACATTGGCTTCAAGGTATTGCACAAAGCCAAATACCGCTACTACACCAAGCGGGTACCAGATACTGCCAGTTTCAAGCCATATTACTGAAATGGGAAGCAAAGCGCTGATGGTAATTCCGATATACGGAATAATGGTCATGATGGCGCAAAGCATTCCAAACAATATAGCATGTTTTACACCCAGCGCATACAACCCGATGCTGTTAAGTATCCCTACAATCAGGTAAACAAGCGCCATCCCTTTGATATAATTAAAATAGGTATCAATGGTCTGCTGCAAAATACGCTCAAGCTGGCGCTTGTACCTTTCAGGTGTAACCATCCTGAGGTATTGAACAAATATTCTGCGGTGATACATGAAAAGAGCGGTATATACTGGTATAAGGAAAAGAATAAAAACCGTGCTGGCCGTTGTTTGAAGTGTTGAAGTGAGAATATTGCCAATACCGGCGCCGGGGTTTTTAATCCAGTTGTCCTGCAAAACTGTGGTAAGTCCGGTATGATCAACCACCCAATGCCTGAGCTGCTGTAGTGATTCTTCCAGTTTGGAAAGTATGGCAGGCGCATCTTTGCTGAATATGCGGAGTTGCCAGAGCAGCAATGCAAACAGCGCTGCAAACAGCAAAGTTACAATCAACAGGCAGGCCGTAATGGCCAATGCTTTATTCCATCCATGCGCTTCAAACCACCTGCATATGGGGTACATCACAATGGCAACAAGCAACCCGAAAAATAAAGGGATGAAAAGCATTTTTCCGAAATACAGTATCACTGCAGCAAAAAATATAACCTGCAGATATCTCAATGCCGGTAAAGTAGTTTTTATATCGGGCTGCATAAAGAACAGTAACGTAAATTGGGGAAAGGGGGCCGGTTGAATGATGACATATGTAAGCCGGCGTAATGATGTTTATCAGCAACTGAACCAAAATAAGCTGTAATCTTTATTATACCAACATGTTTTCATCATTCGATATCTGGAAAATGGCTGCGGGGGTTGCCTTCTTTCTGCTGGCTATGAATTTTATGGAAAGCTCCCTGCGCCAGCTTGCAGGCCGCAGGTTTAAACTTATATTAAAAAAGCAAACCGACAGCAAAATAAAAGCAATTGGCGGCGGGGCTATAGTAACCGGGCTGCTGCAGAGCAGTTCAATAGCCAACCTCCTGGTGTTAAGCATGGTTGGTTCCGGTGTGGTAAAAATGGAAAATGCCCTTGCTCTGATGTTAGGCTCAAACCTGGGAACCACATTTAACAGCTGGATAGTGGCAGTATTTGGCTTTGCTTATAATATTGAAAACTATGCGCTGCCCGTTGCAGGTATAGCAGGGATATTCATGGCTTTTATCAGCAATGAAAGTAAACCCTTCCTGTGGTTTAAATTTTTATTCAGCCTTGCTTTTTTATTTATTGCGCTTGGTTTTATAAAAAGCGGGATGGAAGAATTTGTAAAGCAAACAGATCTATCCGGATTCAGCAAATACCCGTCACTGGTTTTTCTTTTGGCGGGAATTGTTCTTACCGGGATTGTTCAATCCAGTTCTGCTACTATAGCGCTGACGTTAAGCGCCCTTCATGCAAATGCAATTACTTTGTACATGGCCACTGCAATTGCACTGGGAGCTGAGATAGGAACTACTTTTAAACTCTTTCTTGCTTCTGCCGGTGGTATAGCAGTAAAAAAAAGAGTGGCGCTGGGAAATTTCCTTTTCAACCTTGTTACAGTAATTGTTGTATTCCTGCTGCTGAAACCGGTTAATTACATGATAACTGAAATGCTGCCTCCGGGGAATAACCTTATTGCACTGGTGGTATTTCAGAGTTTTGTAAACCTGTGTTGTATCCTTATATTCTTTCCGTTTTTAAAATTTTTGGGCAGGTTTTTACGCAGGAGGTTTTCAGGTGCGGAGGAGGAAAGCTCCTATATAAGCGCAGTATCCGTTGCAGATACAGAATCGGCGCTGCAGGCGCTTGAAAAAGAAACCGGCGCTTTCCTGAACTATGTAATTGAGTACAGCCTTGATACTTTTGACCTGAAAGAAAATGTAGTGGCAGACCATTCCATGCATAGATCCTTTCACCGGAAATCTATAACTGAAAAATATGATTACATCAAGCAGTTGCATGGAGAAATGCACGGCTATTACCTGAAGTTGCTTAACACTGCAAAAGATAAACCGGAAACAGAGCGGCTGGAACAATTGAGTTCGGCCATACGCAATACCATGTATGCAGCAAAAAATATCAGGGATGCACAACATGACATCCGGCAGATGAGAAATTCCTCCAATGATATTAAATACAGCTTTTATATACAGTCAAAACAAAAATTGCTTGACTTTTACCGGAGGATTTCGCAAATGATGAACAGTAATGCAGGAACAGACAATTTTAAAGAACTCACTTCACTTTATCAGTCCGTAACCGCCGGGTATTCTGAAACATTAAAACTGCTTTATAAAGAAAGTCTTGCCAACCGGGTAAGCGAAGTGGAAATTTCAACTCTTATAAACTTTAACAGGGAGCTGTACACATCTTTCAAATCACTTTTATTCGGCTTAAAGGATTATCTGCTTACTACCGAAGAAGCAGATTATTTTGACGGGTTGCCCGGGTTCATAAGGTGATGCCAGCAAAAATTTATTTCGCAGTAACTTTAATAAAAAAGTCCCGCTTGTACAGGACTTAGTTTGTGGAGAATATCGGAGTCGAACCGACGACCTCTTGCATGCCATGCAAGCGCTCTAGCCAGCTGAGCTAATTCCCCTTTGTATATTAAGAACAAACTTATTATCCCACCCCCCACTGACCTTCCCGCTCAAAGCGGGACGCTCTGGCCAGCTGAGCTAATTGCCCATCTTATAATTATAACAACTTTTTTACAACCAGGGGCAACGGGTTAAGTTAATTTGTTATCCCTTTGCCCTGTAAGGGATTGCAAATATACCTGTACCGGAAGTTTTCACAAAAAAATCGTTTAATATAAACAGAGGCAAGGTATTTGTATAAATCAAACACGAAATGAAAATTATGAAAAACCGGATTTCTGTTAGTTTGCTGGCAATCATTTTTTTATTGGTAGCATATTCATGCAAAAAAGAAAAATCACTTGTTGTTACGCCTAATCCAAATCCTGATAACTGGCCCACGGATGATATACGCACAGTAGCATCAGGCCTTAGCTTCCCCTGGGAAATTTTATGGGGCAAAGACGATTACATCTGGCTTACAGAAAGGGGTGGTAAAATTACCCGCATGGACCCCAAAACGGGGACTGTAAATTATTCAACAACCATATCTGATGTAGTAACCAACGGTGAAGGTGGTTTACTGGGCATGGTACAGCATCCCGACTTTCTTTCAAATGGCTACCTGTACATTGTTTACAATTACAATAAAACCGGCAAATACACTGAAAAAGCAGTAAGGCTTACTTTTAAAAACAATGCCTTGTCTGATCCGCTCACCATTATTGATGATATTGCCGCTGCCGGCATACACAATGGCTCACGTTTATGGATTACATCAGGAGGAGACCCCAAATTATTTATTACCACCGGTGATGCGGCAAATCCTGCTTTGGCTCAAAATACAGGCGCTTTAAACGGAAAAGTTTTACGGGTCAACCTGGATGGTTCTATTCCTGCTGACAACCCCATTTCCGGAAGCCCGGTATGGAGTTGGGGCCACAGGAACCAACAAGGCTTTGTAATTGCTAATGATATTGTATATGCATCAGAACATGGGGCCAGTATAGAAGATGAAGTAAACATTATAGAAAAGAACCGGAATTACGGTTGGCCCGGTGTTGAAGGTCCCTGTGATGGAGGTGAAACCACTTTCTGTAATACAAATAATGTAAAGCAGCCCATATGGTCAACCGGCGGAAACACAAGGGCAGTATCCGGAATGGATTATTACAATAACGACCGCATTGCTCAATGGAAAAACTCTTTGCTCGTCGCTACGTTAAAGGACGCCACAATCTGGCAACTGAAACTGGCAGGCGACGGCAAATCTGTAGCCAG
>JANRKT010000360.1:0-5769 GCA_033763355.1 Chitinophagaceae bacterium
TAAGGCTCGTCACGCAGTGCAGGGATATCTTTCATGGTAAATGTTTTCACAATCCTTCCACCATCTGGTGATTCTTTTGAATCATAAGGCATAGTAGTATAAGCCATGTGAGAGAAGTGAAACCAGTTGGGGTAAGCAAAACGGCATAAGCTCAACCTTACAGGTAAAGACCGCTGAAAATACCAGTCATCTAATGTCGGAGATTGCCTTGTGAGAGTATATTTATATTCAATTATTGAACCTGGCTTAACGTCGGCAAAAGTAAATATCTGGTCCCACACCAAACTATTGCGCTTCTTGTCATAGATTGATTTTTTATCAACTTTGGTTACCACAATATTCCCCGAGGCATCAAGATTGTAGGTTTGCGCTTCAAGTTTGCTGATAAGTTCTTCACCATGTGCCCTTTCGTACGGGATTTTTATATTGGCCCTGTCCAGCCCTTTTTCATTTAATATTTTAATACGCACATGTCTCCTGATGTCAACCGTCAAGCCATTAAAGTTTACATCCATAAGAAAATCGTACATATTATACAGCATTTCCGCTTCGGCATCCTTGTCATAATCACAATTCTTTTTTTCAAGGTCAGCTTTATCAATTTTTCCGAATTGGGGTAAATCTTTCTGTGCCCATGCAGTTGCCGATAAAATAATGGTTGCGGCCAGGGTTAAAAAGTGTTTCATAAGTTGATGCCTTATTTAGTGTTTAAAAAAGAAAATTGTTGTATTAGATAACTCAAAACAAGGCTAATTTATTTTTTGAAAAAAGTCAAATCAATGGTTCTGAGCTTAATAAAATTAACATTGATATAAGTGTAAACCCTTAGAGGATAGTGGGTTTTGCGGCAATTAAAAAGCCATCCCAATTGAGAATGAGATGGCTTTTTATTTAAAAAAGTTGAACAGGTTTAAAACTTCTCCAGTCCGCTGAAGAAAAAGTCGCCTTCAATGGCCGCATTGGCATCACTATCGCTGCCGTGCACGGCATTCCGGCCCACATTTTCAGCATATAGTTTCCTGATAGTACCAGCTTCGGCTTTAGAGGGGTCAGTTGCGCCAATCAGTTTTCTAAAGTCGGCTACTGCGTTTTCTTTTTCAAGAATAGCGGCAACAAGAGGCCCGCTGCTCATAAATTCCACGAGTTCGCCATAAAAAGGCCTTTCTTTATGAATAGCATAAAATTCGCCTGCTTTTTCTGAAGAAAGTTTAGTGAGTTTCATGGCCACAATGCGAAAACCTGCTTTTATAATCTGGTCTGTAATAGCCCCTGTATGCCCGTTTGAAAAGGCGTCTGGCTTAATCATTGTGAATGTTCTGTTGCTCATAATGTAATGACTATTTTTTGCGGCGGCAAAGATAGCAGAAAAGTTGGTAGTTTATTTCCGGGTATTCAAGCGCCTGTATTTTTGGAGGGTTAAAAAGACTCTTTTTTGGGGTTGTTGGTACATCATTCATCTTACTTCTTACTTCGGCCGATTATCCCTACTTTTGCGCCTCGTTTATGAAGCCTGTTCAACAGATATATCCGGAGCTGGTAAACCCACGCAAAGTGGTTATTACCATGCACCAGAAACCCGACCCCGATGCGATGGGGTCTGCGCTTGGCCTTGCATGGTTTCTCAAGCAATTCGGCCACCAGGTTACGGTTATTTCCCCCACCAACTGGGCCGATTTTCTGAAATGGATGCCCGGCTGCAGGGAAGTGGTAGATTATGAAGCGCAGCGTGACAAGGCCGATAAGATACTCGACCAGGCTGAATGGTTGTTCTGTCTTGATTTTAATGCTTTCCACCGTGCAAAAAATATGGCCCCCAAACTCGAAAAGCTCAGATGCACCAAGATTCTGCTTGACCACCACGAAGAGCCCCAAACAAGCAGCTTTACTTACGGCATCAGCGTTATTCCAAAGAGCTCCACGGCTGAAATGGTATATGACCTTATTATTGAATCAGGACATGCTGATAAAATTAACATTCCCGTTGCCGAATGTTTGTATGCCGGGGTAATGACGGACACCGGTTCTTTCCGTTTTCCGGTTACTACACCCAGTGTGCACATGATGGTGGCCGACCTGAAGAAAAGGGGCCTTAACCACTCGAAGGTTCACGAAGAGTTATTTGATAATTTCCTGGAAAACCGTTTCAGGTTTATTGGCCATGTGCTGGTGAACCGGATGGAAATTTATTACGAATACAACAGTGCATTGATAGCTATTCCCAAAGGCGACCTGATACGGTTTGACATTAAAACCGGGGATACAGAAGGACTGGTGAATTATCCCCTCTCTATAAAAGGTATTAAACTGGCGGCAATACTTATTGACAGGGATGAGGAAAGAAAATGGTCGTTCCGGAGCAAAGGTGATTTTGATTGTAACAATTTTGCACGTACTTATTTTGAAGGAGGGGGCCATTACAATGCTTCAGGTGGCCGGAGCAGCGAAACGCTTGATGAAAACATCAGAAGGTTTAAGCAGGCCATAAAAGAAAATGCTTTTCAATTACAGTAAAAATATAAATACATAAAAATGCAAAAAACAAGTTTAATGCTGCTTACCATAGCGGTTGCATGTGGCTGGGGTTGTACCAACATCGGGTATAAAAAAACAAAAACAGGCCTTGAATATAAAATCTTTTCTGATGGTAAAGGAGCCGCTTTAAAAGTGGGGGATTATGTAAAGTTCAATTATAAAATCACTTATAAGGATTCTGTTATTGCTACCGCTTATGGATTTATACCCGGATATGATGTGGTGGACAGCGTTGGCCGGCCGCATGATTTTTCCGAATTTCTTAAAGACATGAAAGTGGGCGACAGCGCCGTGTGCATCCAGAATTTTGATACCCTCTCCAAAATCTCTCCTTACGGGCCGCCGCCCTATATGAAGAAGGGTGAGCAGCAAAAAACAACCATTAAAATCCTCGGCACCATGACTGGTATGGACAATGCCCGTGCTGATTACGACAAAGAAATTGAGAAATTTAAGCAGAGTGAAGTAGCGGTAATAGAAAAATACCTGAGCCAGAAAAACATAAAAGCTGAAAAAACAAAGAATGGGGTTTTTGTGGAGATACAGTCCAAAGGAAACGGGCCCGCATGTGATTCAGGTAAACTTGTTTCAATAAAGTATTCGGGCTATAATTTTGCAGGCAAATATTTTGATTCTAATATTGACAGCACCAAGCAATCACAACCCCACCCCCTTGAACCCTTTCCTTTTGTTGCCAAACAGGAAGGCGCTATACAAGGTATGCTTGAAGCGATAACTTATTTTAACCAGGGCAGTAAGGGCAGGATGTTTATCCCCTCAATACTCGGATATGGCCCAAGGGGAAATCCACCAGCCATTGCACCCAATGAAAACCTGATTTTTGATATTGAGGTGGTAGAGGTAAAAGAGGTGCCTCAGCAACAACAAAACCCAATGCCGCCCGTACCACAGGTTGATAGCAGTAAAGCAGCATCTTCCAAAAAGAAAAAATAGGATCAAAAAGGGATTAAACCTGCGGAGATTGCTTGGGTTCAAAAATATTGGCGCCAAACTTTTCAGGTATTGATTTTGGGGCAAGCCTTGATAATACAGTACTGAGTTTTGTTTTAAAACCAGTAATTACCTCGGCTTTCCCTTCAAACAATCCTTTTACACCAAGCCTTGCTACTTCTTCGGCAGGTATTTCATATTTCACTGCAGTTTTTCTGAGGTGTTCACCCATTCTTGCCCTGTCCATAAAATTACTTGTGGTGCTGCCGGGTGTAAGGCAGGTAACAGATACATTAGAGTTACGCAGTTCATACCTTATGCCCCTGGTAAATGAAACAATGAATGCTTTGCTGGCAGCGTAAATACACAGGTAAGGCACCGCCTGGTAACCGGCATTGCTGCCCAGGTTCATGAGATATCCTTTCTGCTGCTTGTTGAGCACCGGTATAAATGTGTGCGACATTTCCACCAATGCTTTTATATTAACATCAATAATATTCAGTTGTTCCGCTAAAGGCAGTTCATTAAACGGGCCATTTAACCCAAAGCCTGCATTATTTACTACCACCTGCAATTGCCCATGATGGGGCTGGCTCCATGCTTTTATTTTACCAACAGCCCCGGTTGATGAAAGGTCAATTGGTAAAATTTGAACTGTTACTTTGTATCGGTTTTGCAGGTCGTTTGCTGTTGTGTTAAGGCCTTTTTCGTCCATGTCTATCAGCAGCAGGTTGTAATTTCTTTTGGACAGTTCTTCTGCAATACCCCTGCCGATGCCTTTTGCTGAACCGGTAACTAATGCGTATGACATATCAGGACATGATAAAATTAAATTGAATTCAATGAGAATACTGATTAATTAAAATGGGTTATGGGGCATCCCTCATATTTTCTTTTGATTTTCTCAGTACAAATTTTGCAATTTTATGATAGAACGGGGTAGGGCTCTTGTCGTTTTTAGGCTGATAAGCTCCCGTTACAATAGGAATGTACATCACCCTTCTGCGGCTTTTTTCGCCGGTGTTAGGGGATTTTTGAACCCTGTGCCATAGTCTTCCGTCATGAACGGTTAAGTCGCCCGCCTCAATGTTCAGCCCTGTTTCCTTTGGGTCGGGCCGGTTATCAACAAAATATTTCTTTTTAAAAAGCAATGTAAAAATGCCCTGGTTATGTGTGCCGGCAAGTACACGCAGACCTCCATTTTCGAAGGGGCAGTCATCAAGGTGCAGGCCCACGTTCAGCATTGGCATAATACGCGAACCAAGAAAGATATCCCTGGGGCTGTCGGTATGCCACCCCAGTTGTTTGTATTCGCTCTCAGCTGTATTAATGTAATGATTAACCACCAGCCCGTCTTTTTCATTTTCGCCTATCCTGCCTTCGTATGGTTGCAGCAATTCCGTTAAAGCGGCCAGCCTTTCATCTTTTAAAAAATCGCTCAAAATCGGGCTGAAATGCGAGGTAAATGCGAGCCTTTGAATAATTTTTTCACCGTTTACATCTGTGCCAAACTTCAGGGGAATCCCGTTTATTTTGGTCATCTGTTTATCCAGGAATTCTTTTTGAACTTTATTTACCTCATTGAGAAAAACGGCTACAGTTTCCCTGCTTATAAAGCGCCTGAACTGGAGTACGCCGTATTTGTGAAAAAACTGCAGTTGTTCAGGCGTAACTTTTTTACCTAATACAAAATCGGGTTGTTGTAATATGGCCATAGTTGTTTTAAGTTATGTGCAAAAGTCGTATGGTTTAAGGTGAGGGCCGAAATTTGTGATTAAGATAGGAAGAAAAACAGAAAAAAAACAAAAACCATTTACGGGAGGGTCAATTGTTAGCAAATAAAACCAACGCGGTAATAATGCATCAGTGCAAACGGGGGAGTAAGTTGAAAATGGGTTTTAATTTGATTGGCTGAATAAAGACGGGTTAAGGCTTTAAGGTAATGGCAGAATATATAATAAAGGCTTTAAAAAAGTTTCAACTTTTACCTGTTCGTGCACGTAAGTAAATATTCACTTTCAGGAGCAAGCTTCAATATTTTAAGAGACTTTTCTCTTATCCCGGATTACGAGTGCCCATTTCTCAAGCATGTTTAATAACTGCTCCAGTTCAAAAGGCTTGCTCATGTAATCATCCATGCCGGACTGCATACATTCTTCCCTGTCGCCCATCATTACATTTGCGGTTACCGCAACAATAACAGGCTGCACAGCAAGGCAGGCCCTGATCATACGAGTAGCCTCCAGGCCGTCCATTTCAGGCATCTGCACATCCATCAGGATGATA
>JANRKT010000361.1:0-7509 GCA_033763355.1 Chitinophagaceae bacterium
CAATTAAGCAATGAATGGCAACCACAGACCTGTCAGGTTTTAAGTTGGTCCTTCAGGACATTAGTTGATGCGACAATAGTATCTTTAACGCATGAAGAAAATTGCCATTTTCGCTTCGGGAACGGGGAGTAATGCGAAGAAGATAATAGAACATGGCCCCCACCCCGCCTCCCCCGATGGGGGAATAGGAAGACTGCAATACGAAGTTGCTTTAGTAGCAACCAATAAACCCGGTGCAGCTGTTTTAAAAATTGCAGAAGCCCATCATATTCCAACCCTTGTTATTGATAAAGAAAAATTTTTTCGCGGCAATGCTTATGCTGATGAACTGAAAGAAAGCGGTATTGACTTTATTGTACTTGCCGGTTTTTTATGGAAGTTGCCGGTTAAACTTATTGAGGCTTACCCCCATAAAATAATCAACATTCACCCCGCCCTTTTACCAAAGTATGGCGGCAAAGGAATGTATGGCCGCCACGTGCATGAAGCAGTAATAGCGGCAGGTGAAAAAGAAAGCGGCATCACCATACATTTCGTGGATGAGTTATACGACCATGGCAAACCCATTTTGCAGGTAAAGTGTGCTATTGATGAAAGTGATTCCCCCGAATCGCTGGCAAAAAAAGTACAGCAGCTTGAACATGAATATTACCCGAAAGTGATTGATGATATTGTCAGCGCTTCAAAAAACAAATTGCATACAAATCAGTAAGTTTCAGCGTTGATACAGGTTACCTCTCTTTTAACAAAACCATTTTATTTCTTTTTACTATTGTTGCCGAAATAAATACTTTGAAGACGGGGGCCGCACATACATTCTTTTTACTGCTCTGCTTTATTTTTTTTAAAACAACAGCAACTGCACAACTCCAGGTCCGCGGTGTGGTGTACGACTCCACCCGTTTGATTGTGGTAAAAGACGTGCTGATAAAAAGCACCGGCGGAAACCAGACCATTACTGATTCAACAGGCCGCTACAGCATTTTTGTAATGGAAAAAGATTCACTGATCTTTATTTACAACGGCAAGCCCACCATGAAGTTCCCGGTAAAAAACATCCCTGACCCCGGCAATTTTGAACTGGCCCTGCAGATACGTCTTACTGACAAATACAAAACCTTAAAAGAAGTGGTGGTGTTTGGCAAAACACACAAACAGGATTCCATTGAAAACCGGGAACGATATGCCAAAATATTCAACTTCGAAAAACCCGGTATCGGCGTTTCTTCCGGCTCACCTTATGGAGCAGGCGTGGGGCTTGACCTCGATGAGTTCATCAACATGTTCCGCTTCAGGAGAAACAAAAGCCTGCGCAAATTCCAGGAAAGGCTTATTAAAGAAGAACAGGAAAAATTTATCAGTTACCGGTTTAATAAAAACACCATCAAAAGCATTACACAGCTTTCAGGTGCATCGCTTGATTCTTTTATGGCCATCTACCGGCCCGATTACGAGTTTACATTGCAGGCCACCGATTATGAATTCGCCTATTACATCAAGCAATGTTTCCTTCACTACCAGCGCACTGCCTTAAGAAAAGGGGAGCAGAACAAGCGCCGTGAATAATTTTAATATCCTGCAGGCCTGTTTTCAAAAGTTTTTAGTTTTAACTTTCTGCCATAAATTATTTCGTTGCATTGTAATTTTCAGCCCACGAAAAAATTGTCATTATGAAAAAACTCCTTTTTCTTTTACTGGTTGTTGCAAACGGTTTAACTGTTCTTGCCCAGTCTTCTGTTTCAATTGCTAAACCAGTCATTTCAAAATCTTCCTCAGTATTAACGGAAACCGCTCCTGCAGCCGGGGGCATGTCTGCAGAAAGACTGAGCAGGATAGACCATTTAATCAAAGAGTACATTGATAAAAAATACATTACCGGGGCAACTGCGATTGTAGTAAAAGACGGAAAAATCGTTTATTACAAAGGAGTGGGCTATGATGACCCCGATAAAAAAACAGCCCTTAAAAGGGATGCCATCTGCCGTATTGCCTCACAAACCAAGGCCATTACCAGTGTTGCCGTAATGATATTGTATGAAGAAGGAAAGTTTTTACTGGATGACGCCGTAAGCAAATACATCCCTGAATTTAAAAAACCCAAAGTGCTGGACAAATACAATGAAGCGGATACAACCTATACCACAGTTCCTGCCAAAAGGGAAATCTCCATCCGTGACCTGCTTACACATACCTCCGGTATTGGTTACGCACAGATCGGCTCAAAAGAAGCCAATGCCATTTATTGCAAAGCCGGTGTGGTAGGAGGCATTGGGGTTGAAAAAATTGTATTGGGCGATAAAATGAAAATCCTCGGCGGCCTTCCTTTGTTTCATCAGCCGGGTGAAAAATGGACATACGGATTGAATACTGATTTACTCGGATACCTTGTTGAAGTGGTGAGCGGAATGAGTTTAGCTGAATTTTTCAGCAAAAAAATCTTTGAGCCGCTGGGTATGAAGGATACATACTTCTATCTGCCCAAAGAAAAACAAAGCCGCCTTGCAACGCTTTACACCGAAGACTCCACAAAGCATGTTATAAAAATGGATGAAAAGATCAGTCTTAATGGTGATATGATCCGTGACTTTCCGAAACTCAGCGGTACTTATTACTCAGGCGGCGGCGGGCTTTCTTCTACAGTGTATGACTATGCCGTATTTCTGCAGATGTTATTAAACGGCGGCGAATACAACGGCAAAAGAATTTTAAGCCGGGCAGCAGTGCGGATGATGACGTCAAATCAAATTGGCGACCTGAACCTCGGTGACAGGAAGTTTGGATTAGGTTTTGGAATTTATACAGACAAAAGTGCGGCACGGGGGCCTGTATCTGCAACTTCGTTCGACTGGGGCGGCATGTTTAGTTCTTCTTACTGGATAGACCCCAAAGAAAAAATCACCGGCCAGTTGTTCCTGCAGTTGTTCCCCAACAGCCATGGAGAAATACATGATAAATTTAAAGTTTTGGTGTACCAGGCTATTGAGTAATCCTGAACACCGAAGGGGAGAGCATTCATCTTGATGAGGTATTGGACAATGTAAATAATAAACAATAAAAATCGCTCTATATGGTTTCCTGCATTATTAGCCGCTTTGCTGCAATTGCTGTTATACTTATTTTATCCTTTACACAATCAGCCGCCCAGCCCGAAATCGGCGTGCAGCTCTACAGTTTCCGCAACCAGATACCTAAAGATGTTGCCGGTATGCTGAAAAAAATAAGGGAGATGGGCATTAAAGAACTGGAAGGCGGCGGAACTTACGGATTACCATTTACCGATTACAAAAAAATATTAGACGACAACGGTTTTAAAATGATCAGCATCGGCGCCGATTTTAATAAACTCCAAACCAATCTGCCCGCCATTATTAATGAAGCAAAATCATTCGGCGCATCTTATGTTACCTGTTTCTGGATACCGCATAAAGGAGATGAATTTACATTGGATGACGTAAAAAAAGCAGTTGAGGTGTTTAATGCTGCCGGAAAAACCTTAAAAGAAAACGGTCTTTCATTATGCTATCATCCACATGGCTATGAATTCAGGCCGCATGAAAACGGGACCTTATTTGATTATCTTATTAATAACATGGATGCCCGTTATGCCAATTTTGAAATGGATGTGTTTTGGATCAAACACCCCGGCCAGGACCCTGTTGCACTGCTGAAAAAATACCCCAACCGTTTTTTACTGATGCATTTAAAAGACCGCAAACCCGGCACAGAAGGCAACCAGTTTGGAAGGGCCGATGTAGAAACCAATGTGGTGCTTGGAACAGGCGATGTAGGTATTGCTGAAATTATGAAAGTGGCAAAAAAAGCAGGTGTAAAACATTTTTTTATTGAAGACGAATCTTCGCGGAGTATGGAACAGGTACCGCAAAGCCTTGCTTATTTGAAGAAGCTGAAATAAGGGCAACACATAACTGAATATTTTAATAATAGTGCGCAATCATTCTTTGCTGTAATTTTTTTGGAATAACAGGATAGTTATCGTACCCTTACAGTCTAAATCATTTAAAAATGATCTCTCCAAAACCAGCATTCAGAATTATTTTGGGTTTAGCGCTTCTGACTTTTACTGCTATAGGCTGTGGTGGTGATGAGAAAAAAGACGCCGCTACAGAAAAAAGTGAATCAATGGCACCCGCTACAGATGCGCAGGATACCACAAAAATGGATACTGCTTCTACAAGGCCGGTAAAAACAGGCAACTAAAGCTCCCGTAAATTCATTTTACTGTCCCCGGCTGCTGCATTTTATACGCATTAAAAATAAATGCCCTGGCCGGAATGAATTTTTATTTCCCTTCTCGACGAAACCGGCTCCTCTTATGTTTCAGACTTGCTGCTTTTTTTGAGGCTAACAAAAGCCAGTTGCATTAATTCCATTTGTTGTTTTTTTGAAATCCGGCTGCAGATCAGTAGATTTAAAGTGATTTGTAAACCAAAACACGCATGCCATGTTGTTAAGGTGCCTGTTACTTCTTATTGTATCGCTTTACTGCAACCTCTCTTTGTCGCAATCCATATATGAATTCGATTATTACTTCGATATCAATAAAACCCGTGAGCATTACAAAGCCCTTATGGTGCGTTACGAAGACGGCACAGGGTTTATAAGGGTAAAATTCCGTGACAGTGCAACACATTCATGGATATTGGTAGACATGGACATGCAGGAACATTACATGGGTGATGAAGATGAAACCGACAGCAGGAAAACCGACAGCAGTATTTTGGTTTTTGAAGGCATAGACCCACAGGTGGTTACCGGTCCACAGGACCTGGAGTATGACCCTGATTTGTTTTTGTTTGAAAAAAACAAACAAGACGGGGTGTATGACCCGTTGGCTGTCCTTTCAAAAGATGATAACGGAAAGGATGTTGAAGGTGTGGTTACCGAAATGAGGTTGCTGAATGAAGGGGACCTTACCAAAGAACTGGTGTCGGAATATTTTACAGAAAAAGATGAGATTTATGTTAACCTTTTTGAAGAAGCATCAGTAAGGGCACCCACGCCGCAGCAGAAGGCCACAAGACTTTTCCTGGTACTTGTTGCCAATACAAACGATCTCTCCATCGGGCCAACATGCAAAGTGGATAAAGATGCCACTTATACTACCTTCAGCCAGCTTGCAGAATTCCTGAAAATACAATTCGTGCCTAACGTTATTGAAGGAAAAGATTTCAGCAAAATAAATGTGGACAACGCCATCAATGGCATTAAGCCCGCTTCAAATGACATTGTGGTGTTTTACTATTCGGGGCACGGGTTCAACGATGTAAAGACCAATTACAAATTTCCTTTTCTTGACCTGCGTGACAAAACCTACCAGCAATATGGAGAGCCTTACACCCTCAACATTGAAGATATCTTTAAAAGAATAAAGATGAAAGGGGCAAGGATGAACCTTGTCATCAGCGATTGCTGTAATGCTGATCCCTCTCAAAGCAATATTGCAATAAGCGATGGCGCCAGCACACGTACATCATCTGTTGGCTGGAACATAGGCAACTGCTGGTCGCTTTTTATGAACAACAAACCGGGTTCTATACTCGTGACCGCAGCGCAAAAAGGGGAGCTGTCTGCAGGAAACAGTACGGGGGGCATTTTTACTTTTAATTTCAGGGAATCGCTTGATAAGGCGCTGGGGGTTTTTTACAATAACAGCTCGTGGAATGATGTATTGGTTGCCGCACAAAAACAAACCGTTAATAAAGCAAAGCGTACATGGTGCACACAGCCGGATAACAGTAAAAAAGTGTGTGTGCAAAACCCGGTTTTCAGGATGGAATAAAAAATTTCAAATGCACCCGGAGAATATTTCCTCTCAAAACAAAAGAAGAAAATTCCTGAAGCAGTTTTCTGCTGCATCATTGGCTGCCCTTACGCCTTCAGCATGGGCAACAGCAACACAGGATACTTTTGCAAAACTCCCTTTATTGCCGCTACAGCCGGATGAGCAATATTGGGAAATGGTGAAACAGCAGTTTACTGTTCCTCCCAACCTTATCATGGTAAATGCCGCCAATCTTTGCCCCAGCCCTTATTTTATAAGTGAACAGGTAAACAGTTTCACTAAAAACCTCGGAAGGGATGTTTCATTTCAGTTCCGTGCCACGCTTGCTGAAAAAAGAAATAAAGCCCTTGCCATGATGGCGCAGTTCCTTTCAGTATCAAAAGAAGAACTGGGCATTACACGCAATACAAGTGAAAGCAATGCCATTGTGGTAAACAGCCTTGATTTTAAACAGGGAGATGAAGTTATAATATGGGACCAGAACCACCCTTCAGCAAATGCTGCTGTGGAACTGCGTGCAAAAAGATATGGTTTTATTGTAAAGAAAGTAACGGTTCCGCCTTCCCCTGCTTCACCTGATGAACTAATTGCACCGTTTGCAAAAGCCATTACAGTAAAAACAAGGTTGATGGCTTTTTCCCATATTTCCAATACCAGCGGTATTGCCCTGCCGGTGAAACAACTTTGCAAACTGACCAATGAAAAAAATATCCTCAGTTTAATTGATGGTGCACAGTCTTTTGGCTTACTGGATATGAACCTGCAGGAAACAGGTTGTGATTTTTACACTGCAAGCACACACAAATGGCTGATGGGGCCGATGGAAAACGGGATATTGTATATAAAAAAAGAAAGTGCAAACCACATCTGGCCCAATATCATCGGCGGGGGTTGGAAAGAAAGCAATGCAGCAGTTGATGAAAGGATTTGTATGCTGGGCCAGCGGAATGATGCCACTGCAGCCGCATTACCGGACATCATTGAATTTCATTACCGCATAGGCAAAAAAAATATTGAAAACCGCGTAGTGCAGCTGAACACCTGCCTGAAACAACAAATACAAAACAAAATTCCGCAGGCCTCATTTGTAACACCTCTTTCCCCCGCAATCAGTGCGGGAATAGTTATTGTTAACATACCCGGAAAAGAACCTGCATCCATTTACCAGAAGTTGTATGAACAATATGGCATTGCCTGTGCAGCTACAGGTGGCATCAGGTTTTCTCCTCATATTTACAATACGATGGCCGACATTGATAAAATTGCAGCAGCGCTGAAGAAACTGTCTGCTTAAACGCGATATGAAAAATACCCTGCCGCTGTTGTGCGGCGCCTGATCAACACAGCAAAATCCTGCTTATATTTAGCTATACAATGCTAACCTGAAGAACACCCTGTGTTGCATACCTGCTTCTCTTAACCTTATCTTCCCGCATGTGATATTAACAGATATACTGGAAATGCAATTGTGAAAAAAATAAACATAACATGAAAAAAATTATTGTACTGCTGTTATTACCAATAGCAACCTTTGCCCAGAAAAATTATCCGCAGCTTTTAGATGATTATGCCCAGGCTGAATTTAAAGTGAAAGAGTTTAACGGCACAGTGCTGGTGATGCAGAAAGGAAAAGCCGTTTATAAAAAATCTTTTGGCCTGGCAGACCGGGAGTGGAATGTGCCCAATACAATAAATACAAAATTCCG
>JANRKT010000362.1:0-1845 GCA_033763355.1 Chitinophagaceae bacterium
TTCATTTCGTGTAATTCCTTCAAGGTGCAGGCCCTGTTCAAGCAAACTCAGGTAAACGGATCCGCCAAATGATTTGGGTTTCCTGTAACCAATATCAAGCACACTGCTCATTTTATCGCCGTAACGGGATTGAAAGCCGCCGTTATAAAAACTGATGCGCCCTGTTAATTCGGGATTGATAAAACTTAAACCTTCCTGCTGCCCGCTTCTTACAAGATAAGGGCGGAACACTTCAAAGTCATTAATGTAAATCAGGTTCTCATCGTAATTGCCGCCTCGTACTGAATATTGCGATGTCAGCTCATTATTGCTGCCAACAATGGTTTTGATTAAACTTTCAATATTACCCGTTGCGGAAGGAATGACCAGTGCATTTTTGGGATTGAGCCGCACAAGCCCGACCTCCTTTCTTTCAGGTTGTGTGGCTATCACTACTTCTTCCAAAGTTTTGGTTCCTTTCTCCAGCCTGATGATTACACGCTCTTCTTCATTTTCGCTTAAATAAAAATTACGCTGATCGGTTTTATAACCTGTAAAAGAAAATACCAGGGCAAATGCTTTTTCGGCTGCAACTTTTAAGCGGAATGTCCCGGAATCAGAAGTTACGATGCCACTTTGCCTGCCGAGGACAACAACTGAAACTTTGGCCAGCGGGTTATCGTTTTCATCCACTACTTTACCGGAGATGAATGCAGATTTTTTTTGCGCATAAACATCCTTAACCAGCAGGGTTGCAAACAGGAGAGAGGCAGCAGCTAAAAAAAATTTGGTGCGGAACATCCGGAATGTAACGGGTTTATGCACGGCAATATTACATAAAAAGCTAATCTTCTTTAATTTGTGCCCCTGTACCGGTCCGTCTGCGTTATATCAATATTAAGTAATACGAAGTTTAATTTTCTGGCATAACTTTACCCTGTTTAACCCAAATACCCGCCAGCCATGATTAACAAATTAACCGGCCTTGTTACCGGTATATGCGGATTAACCTTACTGATTTCCTGCGGAGAGCCCACTGCAAATGAAACTCCAAAGGCTGAAGAAAAAAAAGATAGTGCTATGTCTGTAAGAACAACAGGGGGAGTTGAGAAACTTGATCCCTCATTTGATAACATTATAGAGCCGGGTACTGCTGTTGAAATTCTTACAGAAGGGTTTGATTGGAGCGAAGGCCCGCTTTGGATTTCAGGCGGTAATTACCTGTTGTTCTCTGATATTCCCCCCAATAAAATTTACAAATGGAGTGAAGCCGACGGCCTGCAGGATTACCTGCACCCTTCAGGTTATACCGGTATTACGCCAAGAGGCGGTGAGCCGGGCTCAAATGGTTTGTTACTGGATAAAGAAGGAAGGCTGGTGTTGTGCCAGCATGGCGACAGGCGTATGGCAAGAATGGATGCGCCATTAGACAGCCCCGAAGCAAAATTTGTAACACTTGCGTACCAGTTTATGGGCAAACGGCTGAACAGTCCCAATGACGCGGTGTTCAAAAGCAATGGTGATTTGTATTTTACAGATCCGTCTTATGGTTTGGAAAAAAGAGAAGAAGATCCCGGAAAAGAATTACCGTTTAAAGGTGTTTACCGCGTAAAGCCCGACGGCATGGTTGACCTGCTGACAAAAGATATCAAATGGCCGAATGGCATTGCCTTTTCGCCGGATGAAAGTAAATTGTATGTGGCCAGTTCCGACCCTGATAAAGCGATATGGATGGTATATGATGTGGATGCAAAAGGCGGAATAAAAAACGGCCGTATATTTTATGATTGTACTGAAGCCAGCAAGAAAGAAAAGGGCGTACCCGACGGAATGAAAGTGGATAAACAGGGAAATGTTTTTGGCACA
>JANRKT010000363.1:0-5059 GCA_033763355.1 Chitinophagaceae bacterium
CTGCCGTAGGCGGGGCGGTGGGCTTTGCCGGTAATGGTACGCGGGGCAACATCCAGTAATTTATAGCCGCCCTGCTCTTCCATTACTTTGTTGAACATGTAAGCAGCGGCGCCACCGGGCACATCTTCATCAACAAATACAATGCGGTTGGTTTTTTGCAGTGATTCAAGGATTTTGTGATGGAGGTCGAAAGGCAGGAGGGTCTGTACATCCACTATCTCGCAACTGATGCCCAGTTTATCCAGCGTATAGGCAGCATCCTGTATAATACGCAGTGTGGAGCCATATGAAACAATGGTAACATCTTCCCCCTCCCTTATTACTTCGGGAACACCTAACGGTATCGTGCAGGCTAATAAATTGGAAGGGAGTTTTTCCTTGAGGCGGTAACCATTCAAACATTCAATAACAAGGCCGGGGTCGTTGCCCTGCAGCAGCGTGTTGTACATACCGATGGCCTGCACCATATTACGCGGCACACAAACATGCATGCCCCTTAAACCATTAATGGCAACACCCATTGGCGAACCGCTGTGCCAGATGCCTTCAAGCCGGTGGCCCCTTGTGCGTACAATCAGCGGGCAGCTTTGCCTGCCTTTGGTGCGGTAATGCATGGTGGCCACATCATCGCTCAGCGTTTGAAAAGCGTACAGTAAATAATCAAGGTATTGTATTTCTGCAATGGGCCTCAGGCCCCTCATGGATAAACCGATACCCTGGCCGATGATCGTCTGTTCCCTTATGCCTGTATCAAATATTCTATCCCTGCCGTGTTTGGCCTGCAGGCCTGCAAAGCCCTGGTTCACGTCGCCAATAAAACCGAGGTCTTCCCCAAATGCAAGCACTTTGGGATTATTTGCAAACAAAGCATCAAAATAACGGTTCAGCACTTCATAACCATTAAGCACAGGCGCATCTGAATGATAATGAGCTGCAACCGGCTGTACTTTTAGTGCACCGGCAGGCCCCTCATTATATAATAAACTATTGAACAAAGCCCTGCCTTCATTTTTCAGCCTGTTGTAAAGAGACTGAATTTCGGAAGTAAGTGCGGGTTGGTTGATCCTGCTGATGATTTGTGATAAAGTGCGCATCACATCCCTGCGGAGGGGCTCCCTGTTGGATGCCAGTTCATTTACCAGTTGCCGTATGGATGATGCGTTTTCTGCTGAATGATTAATTACATGGCCTGCAAGATTGATCACTTCATTTACCTGCTGCCTGATGGGAGCAAGAAAATTTTCCCATGCATGCTGCCTCGCATCCCTTACAGCAAACTTTGACGAAGATTCAATTTCTTCCAGTTCTTCTTCACCCGCCAGTGAATTGGCCAGTATCCACTCCCTGAACTTTTTATTGCCATCCCATTCCCTTTCCCACTGCAGCCGTTCGGGGCTTTTATATCTTTCATGGCTGCCTGAAGTGGAATGTCCCTGCGGCTGGGTAATTTCTTCAACATGAAAAAGCACAGGGACATGCTGCTCCCTTGCTTTTCGTACACCTTCTTCAAATATTTCACACATGCCTGCATAATCCCATCCCTTCACCTTATAAATTTCCAGCCCGTTGCTGTTGTCTTTTTTCTGAAAACCTTTTAATGCTTCTGAAATGGAGCCTTTTACGGTCTGGTATTCCCTGGGAACAGAAATACCATACCCATCATCCCAAACAAAAACAGCCAGCGGAACCTGTAATACTGCAGCGGCATTCATCGCTTCCCAGAAATGACCTTCGCTGGTGCTGGCATCTCCAATGGTACAAAAACATACTTCATCGCCCTGTCTTGATAATTCAGTGAACTGCTTTAATACTTCCACATTGCGGAAACAACGGGAAGCAAATGCAAAACCAAGGGCACGGGGCATCTGGCTGGCAGTAGGCGCCATGCCGCTGGAAATATTTTTACGGTTTACAAAATCAACAAAACTTCCGTCTTCATTTACAAATGCAGTTGCAAAGTGTGAGTTCATTTGCCTGCCTGCACTGTGCGGGTCGTGTGCAGTATCTGGATCGGCATAGAGCTGTGCAAAAAATTCCTGTATGGTTGCTGCGCCGTTGGCAAATACAAAGGTCTGGTCGCGGTAATAACCTGCATAAAAATCGCCGGGCTTAAAAAATTTGGACATGGCTACCTGCGCCACCTCTTTTCCGTCGCCAAATATGCCAAACTTGGCTTTGCCGGTTAATACTTCTTTGCGGCCCAGCAAACTGGCTTCGCGGCTTTCGCAGGCAAGGCGGTAATCTCTCAATACCTCTTCCCTGAAACCTTCGAAGGACAGCTTGTCAGCAGTAAGCGAATCTTGGGGGTTAATATGCTCCATAGGACAAAAATATCAGATTTTCAATAAGCGTTAATTCACAGGAAAATTACGTGTTATCATCCAAAAAAGCTGAAAATCACCGGCAATTCCGTTAAAACAAGGGTAAACCCTCCTGTTACCCGGTTGTTAAATCCACAAGCAGTGCATAGCTAATTTGGCATTCTTGGGCAACAATATGTAAATTCGTGACATCGTTTAATAAGCATCACTTTAAGAGAAATACAGCATGAAAAAATTATTACTTACACTCATGGTTCTCAATGCAGGTTTCGCTGCACTGGCACAAACCAATAAAGCAATTGCCGCTACTGCCGCAACAAGCCCTGCAGAATTGCTGCAATGGAAAGAACTTTCATACGATTTTGGAAAAATACCGCAGGGCAAACCCGTTACCCATATTTTTGAAGTAATCAATACCAGCAAAGAAATTGTAACCCTTGATAATGTGCAGGCGTCCTGCGGATGTACTACACCGGAATGGAGCAAAGACCCCATTGCACCAGGCGGCAAACAAAAAATTACAGTAGGCTATAATGCCGCTGCCGAAGGCGCATTTGAAAAAACCATAACAGTTTATTACGGCGGGCAAATGAAAAACATCATTATAAAAGGCGTGGTATGGAAAACGCCTGATCATTCTGCACCGCAAAACAGTTCAGTTGCTATTTTAAAAAACATAAACCAATAAAATCAATACACACATGAAAAGAATACTGTTGGCTTTTGCAGCATTGATAGTTACCTCCGGTTTATTTGCACAGGGCGTACAGCAAAAAAAAGCAGAAGAGCTGGTTAAGTTTAAAGAATTAAAACACAGCTTCGGCAAAATAAAACAGGGTGTGCCCGTTACTTATGCTTTTGATTTTGAAAACATCAGTGATGCGCCTGTAATTATTGAGAATGCCTCAGCCTCCTGCGGATGTACCACACCGGTGTGGCCACAACAGCCTGTAATGAAAGGGAAGAATGAGAAGATAACAGCCGGGTTTAATGCAGCCGCCCCGGGCACTTTTGAAAAAAGCATTTACGTAAAAGTAAAAGGTATTGATTACCCCCTTGAACTTAAAATAAGCGGCGAAGTGCTGAACGAAGCCGATTATGCAAAATTTGAAGCTGAAAAGAAAAACAAAAAAACAGGAAGCAGGTAGTAACTGCACCTTACTTCATAACAAGGACCCGTCTCGTTTAAAACGAGATGGGTTTTTTTATACAATGAAGGCTGGCAATCTTTAAACGCTAACAGAATTTATGTAGCTTAATAGCATAAATTGCTGTATGAAGCGATTGCTGTTCCTGTCCTCCTTTTCAGTTTTATTTTGTTCAGCACAGCTGGCAAATGCCGCTCCGCTATTGGAGCCTTCAAACCTCACCTGCGAATACCTGGTTAACCCATTGGGCATTGATGTGCCCCATCCCCGGCTGTGCTGGAATTTTACTGCAACTGAACGCAACCTGTTTCAATCTGCGTATGAAATTATTATAAGCGATAACATCAAAGACATTCAGCAGGGCAAGGGGAACAAATGGCAAACGGGAAAAATTTTATCTGAAGAGAACCTGCATATTCAGTACAATGGTGAACCGCTGCAGCCATTTACAAAATACTACTGGCGTGTAAAAGTCTATGATAAAAATAACTACGCTTCTTCCTGGAGCGGCATCAGCAGTTTTGAAACGGCTATGCTGCAGTCTGCAGACTGGAAAGCCAAATGGATTGGCGACGGCAGCAGGCAATTTGAGAAAGATGAAGATTTTTATAAGGATGACCCGATGCCGCTTTTCAGGAAACAAATTGCTGTTACCAAAAAAATTTCTTCAGCACGTTTATACATTTCCGGCCTGGGTTATTATGAAGCTTATTTGAACAATACCAAAATCAGCGATCACGTTTTAGGCCCCGGCTTTACCGCTTACCGCAAACAGGTGCAGTATGTAACGCATGATATTACAGCCTTGCTGAAAAAAGGGAACAACACTATTGGCATCATGACGGGCAACGGATGGTGGAACCCCCTGCCACTTCGCCTGTTCGGCAGGTTTAACCTGCGCAATGTGCAGCAAACCGGAAGGCCCTGTGTAAAAGCGGAAGTGCACATCAGCTATACAGACGGTACAAAAGAAACCATTGTAACCGATGAAAGCTGGCAGACAGCGCCGGGCCCTGTTATACGCAACAATGTTTACCTCGGTGAAGTGTATGATGCGAGGATGGAAAAAAATTTCTCATCAGGAAACGAATGGAAAAATGCAGCAGTTGCTGAAGGCCCGGCAGGCATACTTACCGCACAAATGCAGCCGCCTGTAAGGGTTACAAAAATTATACGACCTGTAAGTATTACTGAAGCGGGTAAAGACACTTTCATTGCTGATATGGGGCAGAACTTTGCAGGAGTGGCAAGAATAAAAGTGAAAGGCAGTGCAGGAACAAAAATAAGCCTGCGCTACGGTGAAGATGTTTTTAAAGACGGAAGGCTCAACTATCTTACTTCAGTTGCAGGGCAAATAAAAGAAATTTGGCGTGTAAACGGCGGCCCAGGCGCCCCCAAAACAGCATGGCAAAAAGATGAATACATCCTGAGAGGAGAAGGAACAGAAACATGGTGGCCGCGTTTTACTTTTCATGGATTCCGTTATGTTGAAATAACAGGCTGGCCGGGTAAACCAACAGTTGATGATATTGAAGGCTTGCGGATGAACAGCGATATTGAAAGCAACGGAACATTCAGTTGTTCCTGGGA
>JANRKT010000364.1:0-3992 GCA_033763355.1 Chitinophagaceae bacterium
CAACATACCATAAAATGCGGGTGATGGCTTTTTACTTCTTTCATCTTCCAGTTTTACCCGCACAAGCCTTGCCCTGAAGCTTTTTTCCGTTACCAGGTTATATAATTTATATGCCAGCCATTCGCGGATAATGAATTCTTCTCCTTTGCAGGGCATTACCAGTTTTAATTTTGATTGCTCACCGAATACAGATGAAGTTTGCGGTTCTTTTTTAGCAAACTTTATCTGCAGGGGAGGATAAAAACAATTTGCCCGCAGCTTGCGGAAATGGCCCCTTGTTTTAACTTCCACCGGGATGTTAATTTCCGTACTGTCTTCATTCTTGTATGCAAGAACGAGCGGATGGTATTTTGAATCCACAGCACGGTCGTTTAAAACATCCCTTACTTTACCTTTCAATGTGATATCAAAAACTTCTTCGGAACCGAACAATGCCTTTTCAGAAGTAAATGGATCTTTAGGCGCAGTAGAAGAAGTTTGCGCCTGCGCAAAGGGAGGATAACCCATGCAGCATATTGCTACAGCAAATGAAACTAATATACCGGCTTTCATAAAACTTTTTTAAACATTTTCTGCAGCAAGTATAAACTGCTAAACCCATTCACCGCATCATAAAGGTAAACTTATTATAAACTCGCTGCCTCTCACTTCGCTGGTTTTCACCTTCAATCCCCCCATATCCCTTTACAATATCATTAATTGTCTGAACCACAGATTCGCACTGATTTATGGATTTCACTGATTTCTTCATACCATTCATCTGTGTAATCTTTTAATCTACTTAATTAATGATTCAGGCAACTGGCAATTGAATGATAAACTCACCTCCTTTACCTTCTTTTGTTTCCACTTTCAGTTCTCCACCATGCGCTTTTACAATATCATAGGCCAATGATAAACCCAATCCTGTTCCCTGTCCGGTTGGTTTGGTGGTAAAGAAGGGCCGAAAAATTTTATCTGGTATTTTTTAAGTCGTCATTATCTACATAGTCTATGCTACTTCCAAAAGAAAATTTCCATCAATCTTTAGCTTCTGGTGTAATTTTCTGACTATTGCCAGGTTCAGTTTCTTTTTCCCGCTCATAATTTCACTAAGGGTTGAATTGGGTATTTCAAGCTTTTTGGCAAGCTGGCTTTTATTCATTTTCTTTTCAAACATATAATGCTCCAAAACTTCCCTGATACCGGCCTGAAGCGGCATAGGAAATTTTAGCATTTCGTAGGCTTCCACGGCAACAGAAAGTTGCTGTAATTCATCTGTTTCCTGTTTGTTTAGTTTTCTGAAGCCCTTTTCAATAAAACCTTCAATTTTTGCAAGTACAGCATGATACTGGCTGTTTGTATTTATTTTCATTTCCTTATTCTTTTTAGTACAGTCAGTACCAGGTCAGGGATACTTATAACCCGGTTAGCCTGTTTGTTTTATTTAAGAAATCATATTCGTCATGAGTTAAAATCGCCCTTATATATACCGTACGGATATTAAAGTGGATCATTGCTATTATTCTGAAATTATTTCCGCCTATATCAAAAACATACCTGTCGTTGCCAATTGAATCTGCAGAATTAAATGTTAACTTAACATCTGAAAACTTACGCCAATGTGCTTCTTTTGACTTATCATACCATTCATTAAGAGGAATAAGGGCATTGGGATGCTTCCTGGCAAATGTGTGAACAGCGCCTTTTGTAATAATAACCATTCAAAAATATATCTTGGTTTTGCAATCCGTTTACATCCTGAACAAATGTAAAAAAATTTCGTGAAATACGAAATTTTTTAAGTTAATGAAATATTCTTAAGCACCTGGCATGGCAATGGTAAATTCACTTCCCTCTCCTTCTTTCGTTTCCACTTTCAACTCTCCTCCATGTGCCTTTACAATATCATAACTCAAACTCAATCCCAAACCGGTGCCTTGTCCTGTTGGTTTGGTAGTAAAGAACGGTTGAAAGATTTTTTCTTTGATGGAATCCGGAATGCCGTTGCCGTTGTCTTTTACTTGGATTTCAATTTTATCACCGAGGTTTTTGGTAGATACTGTTACTGTTGGCTCGTAGGATTCGTTGTTCATTGTTCGTTTTTCGTTCACCGCGAAGAAGGCGTTGTTAATTAGGTTGAGAACTACTCTTCCAATATCCTGCGGCACTACATTGAGTTTGGGAAGAGTTGAATCAAAATCAGTTTCAAATTTTGCGTTAAAGGATTTGTCTTTTGCACGAAGACCATGATAGGAGAGGCGGAGATATTCATCACACAAAGCATTAATGTCTGTTAGTTCTTTTTGTCCACTGCTGGTCCGGGAGTGTTGCAGCATTCCTTTTACAATATCACCAGCACGTTTGCCGTGATGATTTATCTTTTCTAAGTTTTGTTTTAAATCCTGAGCAATCAATTTTGCATCTTCAGTATTTCCTTTATCAATTTCTGCATTCATTTCATCAACTAACTCTGTACTCACTTCTGAAAAATTATTGACAAAGTTTAATGGGTTTTGAATCTCATGCGCAATGCCTGCCGTAAGTTCGCCCAACGAAGCCATTTTTTCTGATTGGATCAATTGCGCCTGGGTTGCTTTCAGGTTAGTATGGGTCTCTTCGAGGGCCTGGTAGGCTGCTTTTAATTCCGCCGCCTTTTTCAATTCAGTTTCCTTACGGGCATTTTCCAATTGCAGTTCCATTGATTTTTTCATTTCTGTTTCCAGGCTTTTATATGTAAAAGCTACTCTTTGCGAAAGATAGACTGACATCGAGAGCAGCACCGGCAATACACCTGTGAGGTAAACGAATATATACCACAGGAAAAGTGAGAAGCTATTGGTAACTAATAAAACAAGAACTAATACCAGACTGATACAAAACGCTGCAAAACCAGCCCCGATGATCCAGGCCCCCGGAGTTTTTTTCCGCATAGCAACAATTACAATCCTGATCATTTCTGCCAGTGACAGTACAAACAAAATCAGCGACAATAAGGGGATCACCGCAAACCATGACCATAAAGCAATACCCATTGAGGCAAAAAGGAAAAACCAGAATGATTTCAGAATTTTTTTATAGAAAAGCGAATAAAGGAACCGAAGCCCTATTACCGGCATTAATGCCAGATAAGGCAACCAAAGTCTTTTTAATAACAATGCCAGTTCTGCATCGGTGTTACTGACAGCTTCATGTTCCAAAATTCCCCATAGGGCAAAAGTGGCAGCAAACAGGGCAAAATAAAGATTGCTTTTTTCACGGCGGTAAAAAAGAAACAGCATTAAATGTATCAGCGCAAACGTAAGGGGCACTGCAATAACCAGGGATTCCAGCGGCCTGAAAAAAATCCCATGGCTAAGCACTGTTTTATTCACTTCATCCGGCGCACCGGCCATCAATTTAAATCCCAGCTCATTTAAAGTTGGCGGTCTGTTTTGCAATACATTAAAGCCGGAATAACGTATGGCTATAATATGCTGTGGTTGATTAAAAATAGCAAGATGGGGGATATGAGTGGTTGCATTGAAACCTTCTTCATCATGCCTGGTGGTACCTGGTTTTCCAAACCGGACAAATAATTTTCCATCCAGGTAAACGTCCGAAGCACCCATGTGAATGACATTTAATGCAACAGGTTTGTTTAATAAACCTGAATCAATAACTAAATGAAGCCTGAACCATCCAATACCATTCCAGCCGCTTTTTGGCAAACTGTCAATATGCAGGGTTGTTTTAACATTCTCCCAATCCCTGTCATTAAAATCAGGTTTTGTCCAGTTTGTAGCAGCTTCATTCGGGTCACCGGGATGATATTTCCAGTTTCCAGTAATTTCTAAATACCTGTTATCAAACCACGACAAGTTTTTCAGCATACTGTCTGCCAGAAAAAAATGATCCTTTATTCCCTGTGCTGAAAGAAATGATGAAGTAAAAATGAAAATCGGGAAAATCAATAATAGTTTCTTATTCATTTTTAATTTTTACATTTTCTATCCTGTTGCCGGCAATTGAAT
>JANRKT010000365.1:0-27459 GCA_033763355.1 Chitinophagaceae bacterium
CGATGCAACTGTTTACAAGGAATACTGGGCCGCATATGATGTACCAAGGCATTTGTATCATTTTGCCCCGCAAAGCATGGAGTTGTTGCTGAGAAATCATCAATTCAATTTAACAGGTACAAAGCCGATGTGGTATGACAGTTATTATGTGAGCCTGCTGAGCGAAAAATACAAGAAGGGTAAAACCAATTTTCTTCGTGCAGCATGGAGGGCTTTCTCATCTAATTATAAAGCGGGTACTGATTACAGGAATTGCAGTTCTGTTATATATATTGCTTCAATTTAAGACCTGGCAGGTCAAATATTAGTAATGCTGCTTGCATCAATTTTAAACCTGTCAGGTCCCATTAGTTACTACTGGCTCAACTGTATCTCAAAAAGATTGGGCCAGAGTTTGCCTGTTATAAATAATTTTTTTGATGCAGAATCCCACGCAATGCCATTGAGGTATGCACCATCTTCATTTTTCTCCAGATAACCGAGATCAGCCTTGGTAAATTTTTTAAGGATGTCATTCAAGTATATCCTCCCTTTTACCTGTCCGCTGGCCGGGTCAATCTTTTCAATGTAATCATATTGCAGGCGGTTTGCATACACATAGCCATTGATGTATTCCAGTTCGTTCAGGTTGTTTACGGGTCCCAGGTTGTCTGTAACAGAAACCACCTTCTGCAGTTTCATGTCTGATGGGTTTACAAAATACAACTTGTCGCTTCCATCGCTGATGATAAGATTGGCCCCGTCATTTGTAAGGCCCCATCCGTCATTGCTCCAGTTTAAAGTTTTAATTAAGGAAAGGTCTTTTGCATTGTAAACATAAATAATATGGTTCTGCCAGGTGAGCTGGTAAAGTGTATCATTCAGCACTGTAATACCTTCACCGAAAATCTCTTTACCCAGGCTTTTGCTTTTGGTGGCTTTGCCTGTTGTATAGTCTGTTATTTTTAAAGAAGACCTGCCATACCTGCCTGTACTTTCCAGCATTTTGCCCTTATACAATTCAAGCCCCTGTGTAAATGAACTGGTGTCATGCGGGTAAACATTCAGCACATTATACCCGATGGACTGGGGTTCTGCAATCGCCGGTACAGCATTGTTATCAGCAGGCTGGTCGGGGTTATTGCAGGCCAGGAAGCCGCAGGAAATCAGCCAGAGTGCAATTTTTTTCATGAAGTTCAATTATAAAAGCGGGGCAAAATTATATTGTATTTCAACGCTTTGAAAATTTTAATGCAAACACGCTGTTATATTTATGATGAAAGGTCTTCAAAAACAGGCTGTAATAGTTTGTTAATTGAGTTTAATTTATTTTATTTGTTACCGCAACGCCTCTGATAACCCGATAGAGTCCCTCCCAATGCTCTCCCGGATTGATCTGGTTTTTTACAGAAGGTGTCATTAAAATCCTCCTCACACAGTTTAATTTTTTATTTACCTGACTGTTTAGCATATCGTCTTTTTATTTATCCTCCTTATGCAAAGCTTTTAATTGCCCTGAAGGGTTCTCCAAATTTCCATTGAAATATCAGCTCCTTACCTCTACTGAAGAACCGGAAACATTTAATTCTGGTACGAATGAGAACTCTTTTTGTCTGTGCTTTATTGCTTTGCTTTTTAACCCCTGTTTTCGCCCAGCGTGAATGCGGCACTGTTAACTATTTGAACAAATCCAGCCAGCATAATCCCCTTATTGCCGAAAAGCAAAACCAGGTTGACCAGCTTACTGCTGCATTTATCAAAAACATAACTCAGGTAATGGAAGGCAATGATACCATTAAAGGGGTTGCTGAAAGCATTACCATTCCTGTGGTTGTTCATATACTATACAACAAGAATGAAGAAAATATTTCTGACGACCAGGTATTTTCGCAGATAGAAGCTTTGAACAATGATTTCAGAAAACTGAACAATGACATAGCAAAAGTCCCCTCCGTTTTCGCTTCTCTTGCCACAGATTGCGGAATTAACTTTGTACTTGCCAAAGTTGATCCGGACGGAAGGGCTACAACAGGCATTAACCGCAAAAAAACCAGCAGGGGCACCTGGCTGGATGATGACAAGATGAAATTTTCATCTTCGGGCGGCACAGAAGCATGGGATACCCGTCAGTATCTTAATATCTGGGTTTGTAACCTTGCCAGTACTATTCTTGGATATGCAACTTTTCCCGGCGGCCCTGAAAATGTTGATGGGGTGGTGATCAGGTGGAATGTATTTGGAACAAGGGGAAAAGTATGGGCGCCGTTTGACAAAGGAAGGACTACAACACATGAAGTAGGCCATTGGCTTAACCTGAAGCATACATGGGGAGACATTAGTTGCGGTGATGATGATGTGCACGATACACCAAAGCAAAGGAGTTACAACAGGGGTTGCCCTTCTTTTCCGAAAATCAATGCTGGCTGTGACAATGGCAGCAACGGCGACATGTTCATGAATTTTATGGATTTTACCGATGACGCCTGTATGCAGATGTTTACCACGGGACAGAAAAACCGGATGCTGGCTTTGTTTGCACAGGGCAATGTGAGGAACAGTTTACTTTCATCAAAAGCATTGGGAGAGCCATGGAATAATACAGATACCCCCGCAGTTGTAAATACTGAGAATAAACAAACTTTAAATGTATTTCCCAACCCTGCTGATGGGTTTATTACCATTTCCGCAGGGGAAGGCAATGACCTTTCAGGTAAAACAATAATGATTTATTCCGCCACCGGCCGCCTGCTGCTGAGCACTGTGGCTTCCGGGAACCGCCCTCAAATAAATACAAGCTCATTACAGGCTGGTATTTATTTCATCAGGGTAAGCGGATCCCAAAAACTCCCCGGGAGGTTTATAAAAAAATAAACCGGCATTGTGCAAACTGGCACTTTGCAGAAAACCGGGTAATCAGTAATTTTCTGAAAACCCCGGGTTATGAAACTTACTGTATTACTGATTGCTGTTTTATCCAATGTAACGTTACTGGCGCAAAGTGTTTTTACCATAGAGGAAAACAAACCCGTAGAAATTGACGGGATTGAATATGGATTTATCATCAACAATGAAAGCAAAAGGGAAGTGGGGGACAGGGGCACATTCAGCCGTTACGAGGTGACAGCCTATGCTTTGAATAAAAGCAATTGTTCCAGGATAATTTTATACAGTAACTACAGCAGCCTTTACAGTTCTGATGAAAATGCCATGGCAAGATTTGACTGTACCAATGCCACCGGATACCGCCTCACCTCAAAATCTGCCACACTGCGTATGGGCACTTTTTATGTGCCTGTTAAAAAAGAATTTAAAGATGATAAAGGCAAAACCCAGATTACCACTGAAAACGTGCAGGCTGGCTATATTTTCCGTAAGGGACAGACCATCAGGGATAAATTCACCGTTATTGTGCCGCTTAATGAAAAGCCAGCCATTCAGTGCAGTATTTTAAACAGTGGTAATGTTTTGTAAAAAAATACGTTTTATAGTACAGCATCTGTAATATGGCTGGTTTTGGTACTAATTTTGAAAAATCCAATTAAACTAAAAACCATGAAGAAAGCTTTCCTTTTGCTTTTGTGTGCGGCCTCAGTATCTGTCCAACCCGTTTCAGCCCAGCTTTTAAAAAAAGTAATGGGAGGAGATAAGAAAACACAGGATTCCTCTAAAAGTGGCAAGTCTTCTGTTTTAAACAGTATTTTAGGCGGTAAATCTTCTTCTTTATCTACAGATGAAATTGTACTTGGTTTAAAAGAAGCCCTGAATAAAGGCGCTGAACTAAGCAGCCAGAAGTTATCTGCCATAGATGGTTATTTTGCCAACGCTGCCATTAAAATATTAATGCCTGAAGAAGCAAAAAAGGTGGAACAAAAACTCAGGGGACTTGGTTTGGGAAAGCAGGTTGACCAGGCCATTCTCTCCATGAACCGTGCGGCAGAGGATGCAGCAAAATCTGCTGCTCCCATTTTCATCAATGCCATTAAGCAAATGAGCATACAGGATGCAGTGGGTATTTTAAAGGGAGGTGATTTTGCTGCAACAAATTATCTGAAGGATAAAACAACCATTGCACTTACAGAGGCATTCCGCCCAGTGATAGAAACATCTCTCAAAAAAGTGGACGCCACCAAATACTGGAATACTGTTTTTACCACCTACAACCAGTTCAGCCGTGAAAAGGTGAATACTGATTTGCCTGCTTATGTAACTGAAAAAGCATTGACCGGTATATTTTACCAGGTAGGGCAGGAGGAACAGAAAATCCGCAAGGACCCGTTAGCAAGAACAAGTGATATATTGAAGAAAGTGTTTGCTCAGTAATTTTTAAACATATTTTAAAAAGGTCAGATTTTTTCTGGCCTTTTTTATTTATATGATCCCCATCTTTTTCATCAGGAAAGAAGCATTTTTATTTTGCGCCACCCCCCTCCGGAGTTTATAGTCAAAATTCAGCTCCCCGTTTTCAATGATGCTTTCAAAGCAATAGTTGCTGATCTTGCCGGGATATTGCTCTTCAAGCTGGCCCAATTGCAGGTCATGTGTGGCGAATAAGGTGATGCATTTGTATTGCAGCAGTTGTTTGATGAATTGTTCCGAGCCGGTATGCTTGTCGTTGCTGTTGGTGCCGCGGAGAATTTCATCAATCAGCACCAGCGCCGCTTTACCGGTTTGCAGTATGTGGATGATGGACTGCAACTTTTTAAGTTCAGCCATAAAGTATGAAGTATGCTCCTGTAATGAATCGCTTACACGAATGGAACTGAGGATGAGCATAGGGTGGAAACGGAAGCTTGTTGCACAAACAGGAGCGCCACATTGCGCCAGGATAAGGTTAATGCCTGCACTCCTTAAGAAAGTTGTTTTGCCCGACATGTTGGAACCTGTAAGGAGGATCAGCTTATCATTTTTACCTGTTGAAAAATCATTGGCTATTCTCTCATTGGCAGGAATTAAAGGATGGGCCAACTGAACAGTCTCAATAACGAATTCCTCATCTGTAACAACGGGATAGGTAAATTCCCGGTTGTTGTATGCAAATGCGGCAAGTGAATTGAGGTATTCTATCTGCGCCACACAATCAATCCAATTTTCAAATTGCGGCTTATTTTTTTCTTTCCATTTTTCAAGGGCAAGTATGCATTGTATATCATAAAGCAAAAAAGTATTCAACAATGCAAATACCAGCATATTGATGCGCTGGTCAAAAAAAGAAGTAAGCTTTGCCAGTTGCCCGATAGAAAAACCGGCATGGGATGCAATATTATTCAGTTCTTTTAATTTAACTGATGCTCCTGTATCAGCCAGCCTGAAAGCGTTTAAAATACCGGCGTATTGCTCAAGCACTGCCTGTTTTTTGCTTAAAAGGCCATGTTGTTTCTGAATGTACTTCACAAATACACCTGTAATCAGCCAGCTTATGGTTCCTGCAATGATGAAAGGCCCCAGCTGATCAGTTTCGAGATAATAAATAAAAGCAGCAACAGTTACAGGCGGCCATATCCACCTCAGTATTTTAAGCCAGGATTTATTATGCAGATGGTTGCCTGTTGCAAGCCATTCGCTGATGCTGTGAAGGCTGGTTTCTTTTTCTTCATTGAGCAATCCTTTGGCAGTAATAAGATGGCGTTCCTCTGCCTGCGTTGTTAAAGCCAATATTGCCTGCTGTACTTCTGCAATTGAATTTTTGCTTAACATGGGGTTGTGCAGCCTCTCAGCAAGAAAAAGTCTGCCGTCAACTGTGGTGGTACGGTTCAATACATGAAAGAGTGAATACCTGCCGAAAATATCAAGGTCATGTGAATAATCGCTGTCAGATAAAAATGAACTGCCATCATCCATCTGGTTAGGCTGTTGGGATAAAATACCCAATTCGTTTTTGTTTATAAAAAGCAGTTTTTCAAGCAAGGTCTTTTCATCGTTAAGCTGCAAAGCAAGCCTTACCAGCCATACAAATGCCGTTGCAAGGACGATTATGGCAAACCACAGCCATGAATTATATCCTGCAACCAGCTTGTAAAAAGCAAATGCAAAACCCGCAAAACTCAATAGCCGCATAACTGAAACAAGCGTTATTCTTTTTTTTAGCGCTTCTGATTTTGCAGTGTATCCGGATATACTTTTTTCGTAAAAACTTTTTGCGGTCATCAATATTGAAATAATTCAGGAAAGATAGGTACAATTTGTTTTGAGCCCCTTTTCATCCGCGGCATGAGAAGACCGTACAGTCCAATGACTGCCGGAGCAAGAACTCTGTAAGTTCGGCCTTAGATCAGGTCAAGCGCCTTGCAAAGAAAGGTGAGGATGGGGACAAGCGTTATTGAAGTGAGGGATGGAACAAAAAGATAAACGGCAACAGCGCCTGCTACTGATAAAAGAAAAAGCAACCAGTAAATACTTTTTGATTTGGCTTCCATCGTAAAAAATTTTCACGAAGATAGGGGCGGGGCATGAATAAAAAAACAGCCTGGCAAAATTACCCGGCTGTTTCCGTTTATGTTTTTTATGGGTTATCAGCTTTTCTTCTTCATGAAAAACATACCCGCTCCTGCAAGGGCAAGCAGGCCGCCGGCAACCAGTTTATAAGGTATTCCACTGCCTTCAACAGGCAGTTTATACTCAATTTTTGCAAGCCCGAGGGTGCCTTTGTTAACCTGTGCATCTTTGGCCCCTTTTGGCAAAAAAGCTTTCTGTATGATCTGGTAAACGCCTCCATCGTATGTAGCCTGGCTGGTGGTAAGCATAAATGAATTATCACCCAATTTTTCCACCTGTGGGTCTTTTATTTTTAAATCTATCTGCCATTTGCCGTCTCCCATGTAATCTGCAATGCCTGTCACATCAAATGTAAATTTTGATGTGCGTTCCATTTCATCCTCACTGTATTTAAAATTTTCCATCACATACATCGGCATCGTTCTTTCAATATCTCTTTTTTTAACAGACATGTTAGCGTTGTTAACAGTGGCTTTAAATTGCTGCCATTGCTGTGCTGTCATTTTCTGAACGAGTTCCACATGTGCGGCGCCTTTATCATCAATACTATAGGTAAATGTCTGGGTCAAATTGCTTTGGGCATAGGTGGTGTAATTGAAGAAGCATATTACTGCGATTATATACATCTGTTTTATTGTTCTCATACCAAATTGTTTATTTGCATAATAGAATTTATTCAACACATAACTAACTGTTATCTTACAGTACTTAAGATATTATTGATTGCCCCGCTATAGCGGTTGTAAAGCTGGCTCATTGCTCCTCCGGCAACACCTGAGACGCCGTTGCCTGTTACCTTAAATACCCCCGTCCAGTAGGTAACGCCCTGCTGGCCTGCTGTTTGTCCTGCTACCCGAACATAATTACCTGATGAACCCTGTATCTGGTAACTAACCTGCCAGCCCAGGCTGTAAAAATCCTGTTGTATCTGGTTAAATGCTTCTTCCACCGATGAGAACCCCCTCATGTTATACACCGATAAACCTGCGTTGTTATCAGGCGAAACAATCTGAGTAACATAATAATTAATGCCTGGTATAGGTTGGTTCTGCCTTCTCCATCCATTGGGATAACTAAAACTAATAGCGCCATTATAAGCCGACATTCCTGACCCGCCGCCGGTACCACCGCCACCCCCTTCACCACCACCGCCTGGATAATTTCCTCCTGCGCCCCCCGGTGTATTATTGAGTCTCGGAGCGCCCCCCAGTTCAAATTTGGCAGCCATGGCATCTACTTTTTGACGAAGGAAGTTATCATCCTTCAGTTCCATTGCCTGCACACCGTCTTTATTAAGTCCGTTTATGTCAATTATTTTGTACCGCTCATCGCCCATCTGGGCTGCTTTCATAAATTCCGCAAGTTGTTTCATGCCCTTGTCAAGGGCTTGTTCTGCTGATGCTGTTCCGCCAATGCCCTCTCCGCCAATAGCAGTTGATTCAAGTGCATAATACTGGCCATTCATCCTGAAACCAGGATAGGCATGACCGGGTATGAGGTATATGATAGGGTCAAGACCTGTATTTTGCAGAATGCTTGCATACAGTATTGAAAGCTCAATACACAAACCTGTATTGCCCGTAATCACTTCACGTGGCAGCCGGATGTTTTGTACAAGAGAACTTACATCGCCTATTTTTGCAGGAACACCCCCGGTGCTGCTATATACCATACCGCTTCTGCGGGTAGCCTCGTATATACCCATTAAAAAACGCACCGCCTCTTTTACATCTCTTGTAACGCCTGCTGTTTCACCTTTCAGCACTTTTTCCTGTATGTTGGCTGTATAGTATTTTACAATTGGGTCATTGGGGGTAACATAACAGGGTATGAGGGCCATGTTATCAAATACATCCGAGTAGGAAGCCTGTTCATCAGCCGGGATGCCGGAATACACAAAATCGTTTACACTCTTCATTTCAAAAGAAAAATTTTCTTTTCTTTCTTTTCCTCCTGCTGTAATTTTTATTTCCCCGGTTTCTTTGGAAGATGTCTTCTTATCCACTATATCAGGCTTAAAACGAGGATAGGCTGTTACCACAACTTTCTGCCCCGGCAGTATGGCAGGAATTTCCTTTACATCCGTCCAGTCAATATAACTGCCCACCTTGTAAGACACCTTTACATTTTTAATGGGTGATGAACCATTATTTGTCAGGACTGATTTGAAAAGATAAAACCTTCCTTCAAGCGCTTCGGGGTTTTCATAAACTTTGTAAGCGCCGGGCATAATAAATGCAGCAGGATAGATTTTTACATCCATGTTTCCTGATCCACCCCCGTTTCCTAAAAAATGGTAGCCAATAAGGCCGAGACCTGCAACCAGCAAGACAATGGGAACAATTTTGTTTTTCATTTACCGGGTGTTGAGAATGTTAATGAATTGTTTTGATTTACATGAAGTGTATTTCAGGGTTTGTGGCTGCTAGGACCGGATTTTCAGCGGGCGGATTATATACAGGCATTATAGAAAATAACGCCGGGAAGTTAAAGGGCCGGAGTTCCTCATTTTTTTAATTGGATAAAATTTCTTTGGAGTGTAATGTAGTTCAGGGCTTAGTGAATAAAAATACTTAATATTTGGTACATCTTTCAATCAGTACTCATTTGGGGTATTGGTCGTGCCACAAGCTTTGTTTGAGCAATTAAACATGTCAATTGGAATAACTTAGCTTTTTTTGATAATTCAGGTATTTACTTTGGGCAAATCTCAGTTGTTCAATCGCCTTTTTTTGAAAAAACCAGTAATATCATTGCACAATGTGTAATTTCTACACTAAATTGGCATAAACCATTATTTTTACGCCCCAAAACCAAGCTGCCAATATGAAGGTGCATTTTTTTGTAAGGTTTCACACTAAACAGGGGCAAACACTTTTAATGTCAGGAAATACTCCTACGCTGGGCGATGATACAACGGAAGCAGCTATACCCATGAATTATTTCAATGAAGAATTCTGGCAATACACATGGGTGCTGCCAGTAGATGCAGCCGGGTTGCCGGATGTTCTTCAATACCATTACATACTAAAAAACCCCGGCGGCGAAATTGTACATGAATGGGGTGATGACAGGGCCATTGAACTAACAGGGATTACAAGCGAAGAAACGCAGATTATTGACACCTGGAACCATGCGGGTGAATATGAGAATGTTTTTTCCCTGGCGCCCTTCATGGATGTATTGCTGGAAGAAAAGAAAACTGCTGCAAAGAAAAAAGCCGCTAAGAATTTTACACACAGCTTTAAAGTAAAATCACCTTTGTTAATGGAGAATGAGGTGATTTGCCTTATAGGCGGAAGCAAAGCGCTTTCTTCCTGGAACAGCAGCGATGCGCTGTTAATGGTTAAGCAGGGCAACTGGTGGACAGTGAATGTGAACCTCACCAAAGATCAGTTCCCCATAGCCTATAAATACGGTGTTTACAATACAAAGTACAAACAGTTTGTGCAGTATGAAGGCGGGAATAACCGCATACTGCACGACAGCAACGGCACAAAAAAGATCACCATTTTACATGATGGTTTTGCACACCTGCCCAACAATTTCTGGAGGGCGGCGGGTATAAATATACCTGTATTCAGTCTCAGGAGCCAGAAGAGTTTTGGGGTTGGTGAGTTTACTGATTTAAAATTGCTGATTGACTGGGCCGGGTCAATCGGCCTGAAGATGATACAGATACTTCCCGTTAACGATACCACGTCAACCCATACCTGGACAGACACCTATCCGTATTCTGCCATATCTGCATTTGCGTTGCACCCGCTCTATCTTAATCTTGAGAAAGTAGCAGGAAAGAAATACGCCGGGTTAATAAAGCCGTTAAAGAAAAAACAAAAACAGCTCAACAGCCTGAAAGATATTGACTACGAGCAGGTGCTGAAATTTAAATTCAGGGCTATTGACGAGCTTTATCATGCGCAGGAAAAAGAGGTTTTTGAAGATGAGGGCTACAAGGATTTTTTTGATAAGAATAAATACTGGCTTGTGCCCTATGCTGCTTACAGTTATCTGAGGGATAAAAACGGTACCCCTGATTTCAGCCAGTGGAAACAACATAGTATTTATGATGAAAAAGCAATTGAAAAGCTGGTATCTCCCTCTCAGAAACATTTTGATGAGATAGGGGTACATTATTTTGCACAATACCACCTGCACCTTCAGTTAAAAGAGGCGCATGATTATGCACACAAAAAAGGTATCATAGTAAAAGGCGATATACCCATAGGCGTTAACCGTTTTGGTGTGGATACATGGATGGAGCCTGAATTGTACCATCTTGATGTGCAGGCCGGCGCCCCGCCAGATGATTTTGCGGTAAAGGGCCAGAACTGGAGTTTCCCGACCTATAACTGGAAAAAGATGAGGGAAGATGGCTATGCCTGGTGGAAAACACGTTTCGAACAAATGAGCCGCTACTTTGATGCGTTCCGGATTGATCACATCCTCGGTTTCTTCCGCATCTGGTCAATACCAGTTGATTCAGTGGAGGGCATCATGGGCCACTTTGTGCCGGCAATACCCGTGCACATCAATGAATTTAATGAAAGACACATCTGGTTTAACTGGCACCGTTACTGCAGGCCGCATATTACCGATACGGTATTGTGGGAAATGTTCGGGCCCAACAGCGAAAAGTTTAAACCTTTCCTCGTAGATCATGGCGATGGTACCTATAGTTTTAAACAGGAATACAGCAGCCAGAAACAGGTGGAAAAGCATTTTGAAAAACTCGGGCACAACGAAGAAAATGAAAGGATAAAACACGGGCTTTACGACCTGCTGTCGAATGTTATACTGATTGAAGACCCTGATTTAAATGGCGGGTTGCATTTCCATTTCCGTTTTGGGATGGAAGGCACCACTTCTTTCCGCCACCTTGAATGGGGCACACAGCAGCAACTGAAAGAACTTTATGTTGACTATTTTTTCCGCCGCCAGGATAATTTCTGGATGAGGGAAGCGATGCAGAAACTCCCCGCTTTAAAAAGGGCAACCAAGATGCTGATATGCGGCGAAGACCTCGGTATGGTTCCGCATTGTGTGCCTGATGTTATGAAACAGTTGGGCATACTCAGCCTCGAGATACAGCGCATGCCCAAGAATACACAGAAAGAATTTTTTCATCCCAACGATGCACCTTATATGAGTGTGGTAACGCCTTCCACACATGACATGAGCACCATACGCGGATGGTGGGAAGAAGACAGGGCCAAAACACAGCGTTTCTATAACCATGAGTTGGGTCAATTCGGCGAAGCGCCATATTTCTGCGAAGCATGGATAAGCAAGGCCATACTGATACAGCATTTGTATTCACCCGCCATGTGGAGTGTGTTCCTGCTGCAGGATATGCTGGGTATTGATGAAAAACTCAGGAGGGAAAACCCTCATGAAGAAAGGATCAATGTTCCCGCCAACCCCAAAAATTACTGGAAATACCGCATGCATATTACGCTTGAAGAACTGATAAAAGAAAAGGGGTTCAACAGCGAACTGCAGAGCTATATAAAAGCAAGCGGAAGGGCGTGAAGAAAGCTGTGAGCTTTTAGCAATGAGCTATGAGCGGAAGCGCCTTTTTTTATAACTTGATTTGTCAGCAAGAACATGCAGGTTCATTTTATTTTTTATTCATGCGGCTTAACACATATACCTGTAACCTTAAATTCAAACATCCTTTCACCATCTCTAAAGGCACCAAGACGCATCAGCCTACATTTATTGCTGAACTGGAACATTTCGGTTTAAAAGGTTATGGCGAAGCGCCTGCCATCAGCTACTATAATATTCCGGTTGAGAAAATGCAGGAAGATTTAGAGCGCAAAAAAACAATGGTTGAAAAATTTGCTTTTACAGATCCTGGACGTTACTGGCATTACCTGCATCATTTGTTCCCCCAAAATAATTTCCTGGTTTGTGCGCTGGATATGGCTGGATGGGATTTTTACGGGAAGCTTAAGAAAAAACCGCTTTATGAATTATGGGGACTTGATATCAACCAGAGACTTGTTACCGATTACACCATCGGGATTGACAGCATTGTCAAAATGGTTGAAAAAATAAAAGAAAAACCCTGGCCTGTTTATAAAATAAAAGTGGGTTTTGAAAACGATGTGGAAACCGTTGCTGCATTAAGAAAGCATACTGATGCCCCCTTTCGTGTTGATGCAAATGCAGCATGGACATTGGAGCAGGCCCGGCAAAAAATTCCTTTATTAAAAGACCTTGGTGTTGAACTGGTAGAGCAACCTCTTGCAAAAGATGATTGGGAAGGGATGAAATTGCTGGAGCCGGAATCTCCGGTTCCATTATTAGCGGATGAAAGCTGCGTATATGAAAGCGATGTTGAAAAATGTCACGGGCATTTTCATGGCATCAATATTAAACTTACCAAATGCAGTGGCATTACCCCTGCAAGGCGGATGATTGAAAAAGCACGGCAGTTAAATATGAAAGTGATGATAGGCTGCATGAATGAAAGCACCATTGGTTCCGCTGCTATCGCACATCTTTCTCCGCTGGTTGATTACCTTGATGTGGATGGCCCTTTGTTATTGCAGGAAGATATTGCAACCGGTCTTGGTTATGATTATGGTAAAGTAACAGTAAGCGATAAGCCGGGTTTGGGAATTGATTTTACCGGAGTGAAATAAAGTAATTGATAATTTAAAGCAGAAAGCAGTATGAAAATCCTGATAATCTTAATAACCTTGGCTTCAATACACAAATGTTCTGGAAACAACTTATTGACAAAAGGAACATGGACAAGTGAGGAAGATGAGCTTTATGTTGTGAAATTTACCAAGGATAAATTTTATGAAATTTACAATGGTGACACAAGTGTTTATAAGTATTCAAGGAGTTCAAAATCATCTGATGAAAACTATTTGAAGAAGGCCAATGTAAATCTTGACTTTTTTAGTTTAGAAGATGGAAGGTGTTTTGAAATTTCAGGGCTTACAGATTCTACTTTAGCATATCGGCATACAGTATCCGGAAGAATGCAAATCTTTCATAAGTCACCCCCAGCGAAAAAGAACCGCTGAAACTCACAGCGGCTTCTCACCCCCAGTCCACCACCACGCACTTTGCCGGAGGAGAGGGTGTGGTGGAGAAGTTGCCCCTATTTCTTAAATTTGAATAAATTACTTTCATGACAGTTCCTGACATTTATTTGCAGCTTAACGTAGACCAGGTAGCCGACCTGATAAAACGGCTGCCTGAAAAACAAAAAAAACAGATTGTGGATTTGTTGCTTGAAGGGGATATTTCTGTTACAGAAGATCAAAAACAGCTTGTGCGCAACCGGATTAAAAAATATAAAAACCGCCAGGATAAATTGATTTCTGAACGGAATGCCTGGAAGCTAATTGATTCAGGCAAATGAAAAAATATAAACTCTTCTTTACCGGGGAAGCTGTTGATGAGATAAAACATATAGCTGCATGGTACGAATTGCAAAAGAGAGGTCTTGGCAAAAGGTTCAAAACTCTGTTGAAGGAAGAGCTCGGTAAAATAAAGCAAAATCCCTTTACACGTTCTGTCCGTTACGATAATGTGCGGTTTGCTGTACCTGCTGTTTTCCCCTATGCTGCACACTATACAATAGATGAACCAACCCGAACCGTTACAATTCATGCTGTTCTTGGATTCAGTCAGGATCCTGAAGAAAACTGGCTTAAACAATAAAAAAATTCTGTTCTCAGCTGCTTCTCTCCGCATAGTCTTAGCGTGTTGGGTGGAGGACTCGGGGATGAGAGAAGGACTGAGTTATAGATACAGAAATGTGATGATCAGTAATAAGCCGGGATTGGGAATTGATTTTACGGGAGTGAAATAAAGGGTTAATTTTGTCAATCAATTTTACGGGATGTAGCGCAGCCCGGTAGCGCACTTCGTTCGGGACGAAGGGGTCGCTGGTTCGAATCCAGTCATCCCGACAAATAAAAGCCAGGAAAACTCTGGCTTTTGTTTTTTAAGAAATTACCATTATGCTATGAGAAAACGGTAGTCTCAAAAGACTATCGTTTTCTATATTGGCGTATATCTTACATTCTACCCGCCTACGCTGTCCTTTTTTGATTTTTTCTTTTTAAACAGGTTGTCAAAAGTGTTTTTAATGGTTTGCTCAGTGCTTTTCTTTGCTTTGTCTAATGTGTTGCTGCTGTCTTTTTGTGAAGTGTCTTTTTGATCGGTAAGTTTCTTTACAAAGTCATCTTTAAGTTCTTTAACAGCCTGGTTTTTTATTGATTTTGCAGAATCTTTCAGCTCTTTGCCCGTAGCCGAAGCTACATTCTTTACACTGTCTGTTTTATGTTTGGCAAAATCTGTAGCCTGTTGCTTTAATTGTTCAGTAATATTTCCGGAAGTTTCCTTCAGGTCAAACTTAAACTGCGGGCTGGTAATGGTTCCCAGCATTTTTACATTCAGGTCCACCACATCACTCAGTTTTGCAGGTATGCCTTTGGCGTTGGCCTGGCTTACCAGGTTGTTGAGCATTGCATTTCCTTTGTTGCCCATTAAAGCCCTCGGTACTTTTAATGTGATAACGTAATCAAGCGACTGATCAATGCCCTGCGTGCCGCCAATCTCCATATTAATGTCTTTTACCTGCAGCTTAAAGGGCTTTACAAAGACTTTGCCGTTTGTAAATTCAATGTAGTTCTTTACATCCTTTACGCTTATTTCATTCAGGTCCGCAAGGCCAAGGGTTTCCGCCAGTTTTTCCATTGGTGCAAATTTCTTAAGCACCCCTTGCAGCAAAAGAATATTTCCGGTGCCATTAAGCGAAGAAAGATCAGGCATCATCTCCTTACCCAATTTGCCTGTCATCGTTAAGGCTGAACTGAGTTTGCCGGATAAAAATTTCCCGACAGGCATCAGCTTCTGCACTGTATTAAATGCATAAAATGTTTTTTGCACATCCACATTCTTTACTTCATAACTCATCGCAATGTCAGGCTGCTTTTTATTATTTAATGTGGAATAAGAGCCGTTAAAAGTAATATTGCCATCCAGCGCTTCTGTCTTTACATCTTTCAGTTTTACCGTTTCATCATTAATGATCATGGCGCCGTTGATGTTGCTGTATGTTACTTTATCATATTTCACCTCATCTGCTCTTGCATTTATCGCAAAGTTTATGTTGGCGGGAATCGCAAACGCACCGGCCGGTGAAGCTGCTGCTTCGGTTGCCGTATCTGAAGGCATCCATTCATTTAGGTTCATTTTATCAGCTTTAACATTCAATGAGCCATCAAGCGTTTGGTTTTGCAGGGCATAACCAATAATGTTATTCAATACGCCTGTTGCATTAAATGCGGTACCAAGATAATTTCCGGTGAATTCATTTACTGTTACATTTTTGGGGTTGAAAGAAAGTTGTGTTGAACTGATAATAACACCAGAAGGGTAATCTTTTGAAATGTATTTTACATTTTGCAGGCTGGCTGTTCCTGTGGTATTCACCTGGTCGTACTGTTTTTTATCAACAGCAGTTTTGCTGCCGGAAAAAGCAAGGTCCGCATTCAGCATACCTGAAACAGATGTACCGGGTTCAAGAGTGGTAAATTGTTTTACCTGTTCTAAATTAAACTGCCCCTTTGCCGTGCCTGCAAATTCAACTGTGCTTACGGGTTTTTTAAGCTGTAATGTAAAATCAACAGGGTTATTCCCCACTTCAATATGGCCTGATGTAATGTTTACGGCAGTCTGGTCAGCTGCACCGCCATTGTTTTCTATTACAGCCTTTATGCTTCCGTTCTTTATGGGCTGCGGAAAATCTTTGGAAGAATAAAACAGGTTGCTGATGTTAAAAAAACCTCCGGCGGTAAACTCTCCTTGCTGGTTTTCTATAGCCGCCAGGTTCCCTTTCACAAATGCATCTGCCTGCAATAAACCCGAAAGCTTTGTGCCTGCTTCCATTTTTACAAATTGTGTAACCTGTGCCAGGTCAAGCCTTCCTTTGGCGGCAGCATCAATATAACGGCTGGTTTCCGGGTTCTTTAATATTAAGCGAAAGTCAAATGGGTCATTGCCGAACTCAATATGCGCTTTGGGAATATCTATCAGTGTATGGTCAGTTACACCATCAGGATTGTCCACTTTCAGTGAAAGGCTGATGTTTTTAACAGGCCTGGGCAAATCAGGATATTGAAAAAACCCATTTGTAATTTCGAGATTGACGTTATAGGCCGGCATTTTCGTATTGTTGTAAGTTCCTTTCACAAAGCCCTTAAAAACCGCCTTGCCATCTGTTTTAATTTTATCAAAATCTTTTTTATAAACTGAGGGGATTAAAGACAGCAGGGTTTTAAAACCTGTTGAGGGGGCATTAAACTTTATATCCATGTTATAGGTGCTGTCATTTGCAAGCTGAAAGAAACCTTCAGTTGCAAGCTGCATGTCATTCAGCTTTATTTCATCGGTTTTAAAGCGGTATGTATTTGTTTTGTTGTCAACCTGAACATCAGCTCCGATACTGGTTTTTGTACTTGCGAGGTAAGGGATATTCTCATAAGTAAAATTTACCGCTTCAGCTTTTGTATCGGTGCTCAGGGTAAACAGGTCGCTGGTAAAATCTCCTTTTCCTGAATGGTCAAGGTTAAAAATTTCAGCGCTCATGTTGCCCGGTAAATCGGTATAGCTTATGTATCCGTTATTGATCGTATATTTCTGCAGGCTCATCTGAAAAGGTTCTTCAGTTGCAGCTCCTGCAGATGCCGTATCAGGTTTCGCAATATCCCAGTTGGCTTTACCGTCTTTATTAATAATAGCATGTATGCGGGGTTCATCAATGGTTACAGCATATATCTTCATGTTGCCGCCGCTGATCACACTCAGTAAATTAAGGGCCACATCAATCCGCTTTGCAGAGAGCAGTGTATCCGTTGCAAAATCACCGGCGCCGGTTACGCTTATGTTATCAAGCCCTGCAGAAAGTTTAGGGAAATTGCGGAACAGGGAAATGCTCACATCCTTAAAGTCAACCCTGGCATTAAGGTTATTATTGATTTCAGTTTTTGCAAGCGAAAGTATCCTGCCTTTGAAAAGGATGGGGGTGGCAAATGCAAAGGCTATGAGGAGTAAAAAAATAATCCCTGTAATTTTAAGCGCTTTCTTTAGCATGGTTAGCTGGTTTTTAAGGTCTTTTATAAAATAATGGTTATTCTGTTTTAAACACTCAGGCAAATATGACGCCAGAATAAATAGCGTTATTTTGTATGGGTTTAAAACGGAAAAATAGTTACTCTGTTGCCTTAAACCCGATGTGGGCCAGGGGAGCTTTTAAATGGCAAACCTCTAAAGGTTAAAAGAAGCGATGCAATATTTTGTACATAAGGATTCAATAGTCCGCCAGATATGGGGGAGGGCCGATGCAGCGCTTTTTATATTTGCCGGTTCTGCTGCCGAGTTTGCATTAAACAAAGCAGTGGATTGGTTGTATTTTACGGGCAGGCTGCCTGCCGATCCGCTGGGGCGCCTGTTTTCCACCATTTCCTATGCAAGGCAGATTATTTTTTCTGATGAATACACTGCACATTACGCCATTGATAAAATGAGCAGCATACACAGCGCTGTTGAAAAGGCAAGGGGCACACAAATACCTGACTGGGCTTACCGCGATGTGTTGTTCATGCTGATACATTATTCTATTGCATCTTATGAATTGCTTTACAGGAAACTCTCTGATGAGGAAAAACAGGAAGTATTTGATGTATTTCACCGGGTAGGCAGCCGGATGAATTTAAAAGAACTGCCTGCTGATTACAATAAATGGTTGCCTGAAAGAAAAAAGCACCTTGACGAAGATTTATACAATGGTTATTACACTGCTGACCTGTACAAACAATACCGCAGGCAGCTTGGCCCGTTCCGTTACTGGTTATTGATTGAAGGGCAAAAATCAATTGCTCCTGTACAGGTAAGAAAATTACTCGGCTTAAGCAGGGTTTCTTTTGTTACCATTGCTGCACCTTTTTATAAACTAAGCCGCCGGTTGAAACTGGATGGATACCTTAAATCATGGTTATTGCCTAAGGATTATAAGAAGCAGATAATGGAACTGGATGTATAAGCTGTATTACAATCGGTAGCTGGCTGTTACTTTCACAAAATTCAAAATAAAAAGTTTCCCCTCTACTCCTTCTCCCACGCCAGCGCACTTGCACCAAGTATAGCTGCATCAGATTCTTTTAAATGGCTGATGAGTATCTTTACTTTATTCTGGAATACCTGGATAAGGCTGGCCTCCATGTGTTCACGTGTTGGCTTTAAAATAAGGTCGCCTGCTTTGGCCATGCCGCCAAACAATATAATGGCTTCAGGGCTGGAGAACATTACGGCGTTGGCCAATGCTATTCCCAGTATTTTTCCTGTGAACTCATAAACACGCTTTGCCAGTTTATCGCCCTGTATAGCTGCTTCATAAACTTTTTTTGAATCAATCTGGTCTTTGGGCACTTTACGCAGCATACTCTCCTCTTTGCTTTGTTCAAGAAATTCCAATGTGGTATAACGTACCCCGGTTGCAGAAGCATAGCTTTCCAGGGAGCCAAGTTTACCCGTGCCGGGATGCAACCTGCCGTCGGGTATAACAATAGTGTGGCCCAGTTCGCCGGCAAAGCCGTCGTGCCCGTAAATCAAATGCCCGTTGGCTACAATGCCGCTGCCCACTCCCGTACCCAATGTTATCATGATAAAATCTTTCATGCCTTTTGCAGCGCCATACATCATTTCGCCAATGGCGGCAGCATTGGCATCATTGGTAAGCGTTACAGGGAGCTTGAATTTATCTTCAATAAGTTTTGCCAGCGGGATGATCCCTTTCCACGGCAGGTTAGGGGCATATTCAATAGTGCCGGTGTAATAATTTCCGTTTGGCGCCCCAACGCCAATGCCTTTCATCCTTCCGGTGCCGCCTGCTTTTTTTATCATTTCAGACAGTACGCTATGGAGTTCTTCTATAAAGCTTTCAACTGTTTTGTGTTTTTTGGTTGATATCTCCCCTGAAAACAAAACATTGCCTATTTTATCTACAATGCCAAACTTGGTGCCGGTGCCGCCAATATCAATTCCTATTACTAAAGGTTCGGGGGTTGAGGATGTGGTTGACATAAGAGTTTATTTATGGCAGAACAAATCGTTTTCAGATTGAATTTAAAAAATATTAATGGCCGCCTGCAATCTGCTGGTCGAAATCAATTCCCTGCTTTTTCAATTCACTCCTGCTTTTCAGCGTATGCCATGCCAGGTATGAGAAACAAACCAACGGAACGATATAAGACATGTGTGTCCATGGCCCGGTTGTAACTCCATTGACTTCAGTACCCAGATCCAAATCAATTAATGCGCCTTGTGCTGGGGGGATGATGGCTCCGCCGAGGATCATCATGATCAGAAATGCAGAACCCTGACTTGTATATTTTCCAAGACCTGCCACAGCGAGGGCAAATATGCAAGGCCACATTACCGAACAACAAAGTCCGCATGCAATGATGCAATAGTTTGCTATCATTCCTTTTGTAAACAAGGATATCAAAATAAATATTGCCGCCAACACTGAAACCGTAAGTAAAAGCTTCACTGGTTTTTCCTGGGAATATAAGTTAGCAGCAACCAGGAAAATGATCATAATCCAATACCATTTGAAATCGCTGATATCATTTCCTTTGATATAATTGGCAAGGCAAATAATGCCAAATGCAAAAAAGGGAACGAGGGCAATCATCAGTCGTTTCGTTGCTTTGCTTAAATTGAATACACTTACAGCCCCTGTCCATCTTCCAATCATAAGGCTGCCCCAATACAGGGCTATCAGGTGTGAATTGTGTTTTTCATCATAACCGCCAAACTCAGGTCGCTTCAGGAAGGCGCCAAAATTGTTATCAATCGTCACTTCAACTCCTACATAAACAAATATGGCAATCATACCGAGTACCATTTGCGGATATTGCATAGCTCCCCAGCCCTCTTTGTTTTTGGATGCTGCAATCATGCTGCCAAATAAGATTCCAAGAATAACAACAAGGCAAACATAAATCACGACTGATTTAGCAATACCTGTTTGATCTTTTATCCAATCTGCAAAAAGAACAGGTAAAAAGGCAATTCCGATTACCAACAATGCCCGCATCGCTTTTGGGCTTTTTTCAAGCGATTCATCACTGGTTACCTTAGGCAGTTTTGAAAAACCAAAAATTAATGCTGCAAGTGTGAATAAGCCTGCCAGGAAAAAATAAACTGTTTCAATATTACCAATTGTAGCTTCTTTGGTACTTGTGGCGCTGCCAAACAGCATAAAGCTTACGGCAAGTGGTCCCAACAAGGTTCCGAATGAATTTACACCGCCTGCCATATTAAGCCGGTGGGCGCCTGTTTCAGGTGAACCCATAGCAATGGCAAAGGGTTGTGCTGCGGTTTGCTGCAATGAAAATCCGAGGGCAATAATGAAAAATGCTACTAATACCATCCCGAATGTTGGATTGGCAGAAGTACTTATAAGGGCTAAGGCTAAAGCACCGATAACAGAGATAATTAAACCATATATAATCCCCTTTTTATAGCCAATCTTATTTAATATATCTACATTGCTCATGTAAGACATCAGGTACAAGATGAGAGACCCGTAGAAATAAGCACCATAAAAAGCTGAACCGATCAGTTGGGACTGAAGCTGATCCAGGTTAAAGAATTTTTTGCAGAAAGGGATAAATATGCTGTTACTTGCGGCAACAAAGCCCCAAAAAAAGAAAACAATAATAAGGGTGCCAAACTGAGACCATTTGGTTTGCTGACTCATAAATAATGTTGGTTTAGGCTGTTAAATTCTGAAAAATGAAAGTAGTAAGAATTCCATTGCCGAAAAATTTTTTATCCTTGTGGCTCATTTGAACAAAAACCTTCTTAATTTGATGTAATTAAATCAGCTTCAGCCGAAATGGAAATTATACATGTTTCAGCAGAATGTTATCCTGTAGCCAAAGCCGGCGGCCTTGGTGATGTGGTAGGGTCTTTGCCCAAATACCAGAATGACCTGGGCCATGTAGCAAAAGTGGTAATGCCCATGTACCGCACCAAATTCCTTTACCAGAACGAATGGGAGGTGGTTCATAAAGGGGGCGCCAACCTGGGGCATTGGTGGTTTCAATACACTGTTATTAAAGAAAAAAACAATAAGCTTGGTTTCGACCTTTACCTGATTGACATTTACGGCCTGCTTGACAGGGAAAAGATTTATGGCTATGATGATGACGTGGAAAGGTTCACTGCTTTCCAGATTGCTGTGGTTGACTGGCTCTCCCGCTGGCAGCATCGCCCCGATGTGGTGCACGTGCATGACCATCATACAGCACTTATACCTTTTATGATGAAGCACTGTTTCGCTTACAATCACCTTGCAGGCATACCAACGGTGCTAACCATTCACAATGCACAATACCAGGGATGGATGGGATGGGACAAAAGCCACTACATACCGGCATGGGATAGCTGGAGATGGGGCATGCTGGACTGGAACAGGTCAATCAACCCGCTTGCAGCGGGTATAAAATCGGCGTGGAAAGTAACTACGGTGAGTAAAAGTTACCTTGACGAATTAAAAACCATGAGCAATGGCCTTGAACCTTTGTTTGAATACGAAAAGGGCAAATCAACAGGGATACTGAACGGTATTGATACCAAAGTGTGGGACCCTGCCACTGATTCATATATTCCCAAGCATTATGACGTGCCCACGGTAAATAACGGAAAAGTAGAGAATAAGAAAATCATTTGCGATACCTTTAACCTTGATGTGGAAAAACCACTCATTATTTTTATCGGCAGGCTGGTTGGTGAAAAAGCTGCTGATTTATTGCCGCAGGTAATAGGCGACAGTTTTTATCATATTGGAAGGCGTATGAACTTTATGGTGCTGGGCAGCGGCGAGCCGGAAGTAGAAGGGCAGCTTGAAGTATTGAAACAATATGGCGCAGGGGATTATAACACCTACATCGGTTACAATGAAAAACTCAGTCACCAGATGTATGCAGGTGCAGATTTTCTGCTGATGCCATCCCGTGTTGAACCCTGCGGGCTGAACCAGATGTACTCTATGCGTTACGGAACCGTGCCTATGGTAAGAAAAACCGGGGGGCTGAAAGATACTGTAATTGACTATGGCGAAGAAGGGGGATATGGCATAACTTTCACACATGCATCAGTGGGAGATGTGACACAAAGCGTATATCGGGCTGTTGAACTGTATGAGAACAAAGACAAAATGGAAAATGTAAGACAGGAAATGATGCAACTGGATTTCAGCTGGGATACCAGTGCACATCACTATATTGATGTATATGAAAGTTTAAAGTAAACCTGAACCAAAACAAAAATTGCTATATGGACAATGTGATTTCAGTTATCCTTGGAGGAGGAGCCGGATCAAGACTTTATCCCTTAACCGCTACAAGAAGCAAGCCTGCTGTTCCTATTGCCGGGAAATACCGCCTGGTTGACATCCCCATTTCAAACTGCCTTAACTCAGGCATCGGAAGGATGTTTGTTTTAACACAGTTCAATTCCGCTTCCCTTAACAAACACATTAAAAACACTTATCACTTCAGCGTATTCAGCAAAGCATTTGTAGATATCCTTGCCGCTGAACAAACGCCTGATAACCCTGCATGGTTCCAGGGAACAGCTGATGCAGTCCGCCAGTCGCTGCGGCATATTGACCAGCACGAATTTGATTACATACTCATCCTTTCCGGCGACCAGCTTTACCAGATGGATTTCCAGGATATGGTAAATAACCACATCAGCAGAAAAGCCGACATCAGCATTGCCACTATACCTGTTGGCGACAGGGAAGCCCCTGAGTTTGGGATACTGAAATCAAACAAAGATCATTTCATTACTTCTTTTATTGAGAAGCCCAAAAAGGAAGTGCTGGCTGATTGGGTAAGCGATACCGGTGATGAAATGAAAACACAGGGCAGGGTTTACCTGGCCAGTATGGGTATTTACATCTTCAGCCGCAAGCTGCTGTTTGACCTGCTGCAGGAAGAACACCGGGATGCAACCGATTTTGGTAAAGAAATTATGCCTGCTGCAATAGAAAAATACAAAGTAGCAAGTTACCAGTACGATGGTTACTGGACAGATATAGGAAACATTTATTCTTTCTTTGAGGCCAACCTGGCTTTAACGCTGGACATACCCCCGTTTAATTTGTTTGACAATGCCAAAGCGGTTTACACCCGTGCACGTATGTTGCCGCCGGCAAAAATAAGCGGCACTACACTGGAGAAAACCATCATTGCCGAAGGCTGCATCATTAATGCATCAAGGGTGGAGAACAGCGTGGTGGGCATACGTACAAGAGTGGGCAGCGGTACAACCATTGTGAGCAGTTACATCATGGGTTGTGATTATTATGAAACCATTGAGGAAATGAAACATTCCCAGAGCAGGGGTTTGCCGAAAGTAGGAATAGGCGAACGCTGTTACATCAGGAATGCTATTATTGATAAAAACTGCCGCATTGGTAATGATGTACGCATCAATGGCGGCCAGCACCTCACCAACTCCGATCATTCTTTATATACTGTAAAGGATGGCATTGTGGTGGTAAAGAAAGGCGCCATACTACCAGACGGGTTTGTAATTTAATTTCAGCATAACATTAAACATCCTCCGTTGGCGGATGTTTTTTTGTTTACATTTAATGTTGTGTAAAAAATACACGGTTTCATCACTAAACGATTGCTATGGCTTCAGGTACTATTTCAACTGCTGCGCCAGAAACAGCTTTCAGCAGGCCGAGTTTATCCTTTTGGCAAATATGGAACATGAGCTTTGGCTTCCTGGGAATCCAATTCGGTTTTGCACTTCAGAATGCCAACGTTAGCAGGATTTTTCAAACGCTTGGCGCAGAAATAGACAGCATTCCCATTTTGTGGATTGCTGCACCCATTACAGGTTTCCTTGTTCAGCCCATTATTGGTTATTTAAGTGACAGGACATGGCACCCCAGGTGGGGGAGAAGAAGGCCATTCTTTTTTATTGGGGCTGTGCTTGCATCACTTGCTTTGTTCCTCATGCCTAATTCATCTGTGCTCTGGATGGCTGCACTGCTGCTCTGGATACTGGATGCATCTATTAATATTTCAATGGAACCATTCAGGGCTTTTGTGGGAGATAAACTTCCTTCTGCCCAAAGGACAGCCGGTTTTGCCATGCAAACTTTTTTCATTGGTATAGGCGCTGTTATTGCTTCCCTGCTCCCTTATCTGTTCACAAACGTATTTGGCATAAGCAATACGGCGGCACCGGGAATCATTCCGGATTCAGTAAAGTATTCGTTTTATATAGGCGCCGTTGTTTTTCTGGGTGCAGTATTGTGGACTGTTTTTACAACAACTGAATTTCCCCCGGAAAACATAAAAAAATGGGAAGAAGAAAAACTGAAGTCAAAAGGGATTTTTCATGGTATCATTGAAATTACACAGGGTATTTTCAAAATGCCCAAAACAATGCTGCAATTAGCCGTTGTTCAGTTTTTTACCTGGCTGGCTTTTTTTTCCATGTGGATTTACACCACCTCGGCAGTTGCACAAAATGCTTATGGAACATCCGATACAACTTCTAAAAATTTTCAGGATGCAGGGGATTGGGTTGGTGTGATGTTTATGGTGTACAACGGAATTTCTGCATTAACAGCTTTTCTCCTGCCAATGCTTGCGGCAAAAACCGGCAAGAAGTATTCACATATGATGTGTTTAATTATAGGCGGCATAGGTCTCATCAGCATTTTTTTTATCAAAAGCCCTGTTGCTTTACTTGTTCCCATGGTGGGTGTAGGGCTTGCATGGGCATCTACCTTAACAATGCCTTATTCAATCCTGGCAGGCGCTTTACCTCCCGATAAGATGGGATTTTATATGGGTGTATTTAATTTCTTTATAGTCATACCGCAAATCCTTGCGGCAGCAATTCTTGGTTTTTTTGTGAGGACTGTTTTTGATAACCAAAGTATTTATGCGCTTATTGTAGGCGGAATTTCCATGATTGTTGCAGGGTTTTGCAATTTCATTGTTAATGATAAAGATGAATTCAAAAAATAAATCCAGGGTATGAAACACACAAAAACGCTGCTCATAAGCATTACAGGTTTCTTACTTCTTTCGTATAACATTCTTGCACAGGATACCGGTGTTTATCCCACCCACTGGTGGACTGGTATGAAAAACCCAAAGCTGCAGATCATCATACATGAACCGGGTATCGGCAATGCCGCTTCATTTACCATCAGCTATCCCGGTGTGAGGATTGACAGGGTAAACAAACCGGAAAATAAAAACTATGTCATTCTCGATCTTACCATTGCTGCTACGGCAAGGCCCGGAACTTTTACTATAAAAGCGGGAAGTAAAACCATTCCTTACACTTTAAAAAGACGAAGTGACCAAAACGGCAAAACAAGAGTGAAGGGTGTATCTTCTGAAGATGTGATCTATCTCTTAATGCCCGACCGCTTCAGCAATGGCGATCCATCCAATGATGTTTATTCCGGCTACCGTGATAAAGATGCCATAAGAGATGATAAATATGCCCGGCACGGCGGCGACCTTAAGGGAATAGAGAACCGGCTCGATTATCTGAAAGACCTTGGCATGACCACCATCTGGTGCACCCCGCTTATTGAAAACGATATGCCAAGAATGGAAGAAGTTGGTTTCAGGCTGGCTGGTTTTCATGGTTACTGGTTTACCAATCATTATGAAATTGATAAACGGTACGGGGGAAACGAGGCGTATAAATCAATGATAAATGCAGTGCATCAGAAAGGAATGAAAGTGGTGCATGATGCAGTGTATAACCATATCGGCCTTTATCATTGGATGAATCTTGATCCTCCTGCAAAAGACTGGATCAACCAATGGCCGGCGTTTACCGGGCCCAGCCACAGGGATGCTTCTGTTTTTGACCCCGGCAGATCAAAGTATGACAATGATATTATGCTGAGAGGATGGTTTGTAAGGCATTTGCCTGATATGAACCTTGCCAATCCTTTTGTGGCCACTTATTTAATCCAGAATGCGGTCTGGATAACTGAGGAATTTGGTTTTGATGGCTTTCGTGTTGACACTTATAAATACTGCGATGAAACATTTTTAAACAACGTAAATACAGCCTTGCTGAATGAATTTCCTTCCATCACCACTTTTGTTGAAGCCTGGGGCCATGATGTGCTTGCCAATGCTTATTTCGTCCGCAACACAATGGACCTGCCTTTTAAACACAATGCAATGGGCGCATTAGATTTTCCTTTATGCGCTGCCATGCACAACAGTTTAACACAGAAAGCAGAATGGACAACGGGCATAAATGAATTGTACCTGACCCTTGCCAAAGATTTTGTGTATAAAGATCCCATGAACAACTGCATATTTCTCGACAATCATGATATGAACCGCTTTTTTTCAGTAGTGGGTGAGGATATCCGCAAATTTAAAATGGGGATGGCAATGCTGCTTACGTTAAGGGGCATTCCTCATTTTTATTATGGCGATGAAATACTGATGAAAAACTTTAAAAACCCAACCGACCAGGAAGTGCGGCTTGATTTTCCGGGTGGTTTTCCCGGAGATGCAGTAAATAAATTTGATGCAGCAGGCCGGACCGCGGAAGAAAATGAAGTCTTCAACTATATAAGGACACTGGCCAGCTTCAGAAAAAATTCCCCGGCAATAAAAAAAGGGAAGTTCATGCAGTTCATTCCCCAAAACGGGGTATATGTTTATTTCCGTTACGATAACAACCAGACGGTAATGTGTGTAATGAATACGAATGATAACGCTTCAACCATTGACCTTTCCCGTTTTGCAGAAAAAATAAAGGACAATACACAGGCCCTTGATGTGGCCACCGGCACCACATTTAATTTAGAACCCACATTAACCATCGGGCCAAAGTATTTGCTGGTAATGGAGTTGAAGAGGTGAG
>JANRKT010000366.1:0-5957 GCA_033763355.1 Chitinophagaceae bacterium
GCTGGAACGGGTTCGTGCAAGAACAATGGCCATGCATAACAGTAGTGAACTGGCAGAGACTGCTGCTGTTCTTTTTGAACAAATGATTGCCCTGGGCGTAACTACTGTACGGTCTTACATTGGTATCATTACCGAAAACAGCGATGAAATTGAATTCTGGACCACAGGCGAAGACGGGCGTCTGATCAATCACCTATTCAATGGCAACATCCGCAAATCTGCCACCATGTTTAAGATGTATGAAGGCTGGAAACGAAAAAGTAAATCACTTACCATTGACCAGGGGGGAAAAGAGCTGGAAGAGTATTTACGCTATTTAAGCGAAGAGCTTCATGCACCCTTTACCATAGGGCTCACGCAAAAAAGGAGGGTGCAAAGCATCGCTTATTTTTCTAAAGGATTAATTGGTATTGCTACGCCAGAACCGCAGCCGGAAGAAACCATTACCATACTGGAAAGATTTGCCGCTGTGTTTGATCTTACCTATACCCGCTTCCTCGACCTGCAAAAAGCCGAGGCACAGGCAAGGCAGGCCATGATTGAAGCAGCTATGGAAAAAGTAAGAGCAAGAGCTATGGCTATGCAAAAACCAAATGAACTGGTTGAAGTAGCTGAATTGCTTCGGAGAGAAATGGGCCTGCTGGGTGTGGAAGAATTAGAAACAAGCTCAATCTATATTCATGATGAAGCCAAGGGGACAACAGAGTGCTGGTATGCCATACAGGATATTCGTGATAATGAAAAGAAACTGCTGGCTGATTACATGACGATTAATTTAAATGATACATGGGTGGGCAGGGAAATGCTGAAGTTTTACAACTCAGATCAAAAACAAGTTTCCATTCTGATGCAAGGCGAAAACAGGAAGGAATGGATCAATTACTGCGCTGAACATTCCAAACTGCTGAAGGGATATTATGGCGATGTGATCCCTGAAAGAACTTATCATTTATTGAAATTTTCCAATGGCTATATGGGCGCCGCATCATCAAGAGATATTTCTAAAGAAAGCTGGGATTTACTGAAAAGGGCTACTGCCGTTTTCTCACTGGCCTATACCCGTTTCAGCGACCTTCAAATAGCAGAAGCCAGTGCAAAAGAAGCAGTAAAACAGGCTGCGCTTGACCGAATCCGTGCAGATATTGCGTCCATGCGTACCATCAGCGACCTTGACAGGATCACTCCATTAATATGGAATGAACTGACGATACTCGGTATTCCGTTTATCCGCTGCGGAGTTTTTATCATGGACGAAAAGCAACAACTCATTCATACTTTTCTTTCTAATCCGGAAGGGAAAGCGATTGCCGCATTTCATTTGCCTTATGATACGCCGGGCAATCTTTCAAAAGTCCTCAGCCATTGGAAAGAGCACAAAATTTATACAGATCATTGGGATCAAAGCGCCTTTGCTGAAATGGCAGCTATATTGGTAAAACAGGGGGCCATTACCACTCCTGATCAATACCTTGATTCCATCCCTCATGGCGGGTTTTATTTACATTTTCTGCCATTCCTGCAGGGCATGTTGTATGTGGGCAATACAACGCATCTGGCAGACGATGATATAAAACTACTCCAGTCAGTAGCCGATACCTTTTCCACTGCTTATGCCCGATATGAGGACTTTAACAAACTGGAAACCGCCAAGCAACAGGTAGAAAAAACATTGGTGGATCTGAAACAGGCGCAAACACAATTGGTACAATCAGAAAAAATGGCCTCACTTGGCGAACTTACCGCCGGCATTGCCCATGAAATACAAAACCCGTTGAATTTCGTCAACAACTTTAGTGAAGTAAGCAAAGAACTGCTGGATGAAATGAAAGAAGCCATTGAGAATGGCGAGGCAGAAGAGGCAAAAGGTATCATGAATGATATCATCCAGAATTTAGAAAAGATCAATCACCACGGTAAAAGGGCCGATGCAATTGTAAAAGGAATGTTGCAACATTCAAGAACCAGCAGCGGGCAAAAAGAACTAACAGACATCAATGGATTGGCTGATGAATACCTGCGGTTGGCTTATCATGGTTTAAGGGCAAAAGAAAAAAGCTTTAATGCAAAATTTGAAACCCATTTTGATGATACCATTGATAAAATAAATATCATCCCGCAGGATATTGGCCGTGTGATCCTCAACCTGATCAATAATGCATTTTATGCCGTAACGGAAAAGAAAAAACAGAACATTGAAGGATATGAGCCAACTGTAACGGTAAGCACTGCAAAACCAAACGGCTTTGTTGAGATCAGGGTAAAAGACAATGGTATCGGTATCCCGCAAAAGGTATTGGATAAAATATTTCAACCCTTCTTTACTACCAAACCTACCGGGCAGGGAACGGGATTAGGATTATCGTTGGCTTATGATATTGTAAAGGCACATGGAGGGGAGTTGAAGGTGGAAACAAAAGAAGGACAGGGAAGTGAGTTTATCATACAATTCCCCGTTGTCTGAATCACTGATTAATTGGATTAAGAGATTACACGGATTTAAATAATGGCTTTAATGGCTTATAATTTAAAACGAAATCAGTGAAATCCATAAATCAGTGCGAATCTGTGGTTCAGACAATTAATGATATTGTAAAAGCACATGGGGGAGAGTTGAAGGTGGAGACAAAAGAAAGCGAAGGAAGCACGTTTATTATTCAATTACCCCGTTTATAAAAAAATAGTTTAATCAATAAAAGAATTATGAAAGCAAAATCAATCAAAGGCAAATCTACTGATGAAATAACAAGCGCTTTGGCGCAAAGCATGATTGATGGATTTCAACCAACATTGGCCATTGCTTTTGTTTCTGTTCATCAGAACCGTAACGTTATTTGTGACATACTGGGAGACGCAGGTCTTGCCATTTTTGGTGCTACTTCAAATGGAGGCTTTATAGATGATGAAGTGGAAATGGGAACAGCAGCAATTATGCTCTTAGATATCAATCCTAATTATTTTAAAATCTATTTTGAGGAATACCCTGAAAAGAATTACCGGGAAGTTGCGGCAACCATTGCGAAAAGAGCATTAACTGATTTCCAAAAGCCTTGCTTTTTAATGGCCGGAAGTCACATGGAAACGGATGCAGAACAATTGCTTTATGGGTTTCAGGACATCATTGGAGAACAGGTAAACATTTATGGCGGTATGGCCGGTGATGATTTTTCGTTTACCAATCAATTTGTTTTTACCAATGGTATTGAATCCAAAAGAGGAATGGTGGCACTGGCAATTGATGAGAATAAAATTAAAATAAAAGGACGGGCCACCTGTGGTTGGAAAGCGGTGGGAACAGAACGAACTGTAACCAAAAGTGAAGGCAATCATGTTTATACGGTAGATGATATTCCGGTGCTTGACCTGACTGCTAAATATGGGGGTCTTGATAACATATCGCCTGACAACGGCAGTTTTTCGATAGAAATTGCTGCTCAATTTCCCCTGCAACTGCAAAGACCATCCGGAGATCCTGTTATGAGGCCCGGTCTGCAGGTTGACTGGACCGATCATTCTTTTTACTGCAGCGGATCGGTTCCACAAGGTTCCAAAGTGCGGTTCTCTTTGCCCCCGGATTTTGATGTAATTGAAAAAGTAATTCATGGCTGTGAAGATTTAAAAGCAACCGAAATGGAAGAGGCCGATGCGCTTATAATTTTCAGTTGTGCAGGCAGGTTTATTACACTTGGCCCGCTTATCGGTGAAGAAATTGAAGGTATGCGCAAAGTGTGGGATGTACCAATGGTGGGCATGTTTTCCAATGCAGAACTGGCCAGGGCTAACGGTGGAAACCTGGAAATGCATAATCTTACCACTTGTTGCGTAGTTTTAAAAGAAGAATAGATGAATCAGCATTTGCAAACAATATTGGACATTATTCAGCAGCATGAACAACTTTTCCCTGAACAAAAGAATGTTCTTTTGAAATCGCTCAAAGATGCAAACAGGGAATTAGAGGTCATCAGTTTCAAACTTGACAGAACCGAAAAAATAAAACGAACCACATCTATACTTTTAGAAGAAACCATACAGGAGTTAGAGCTGAAAAGAAAAGCAGTTGAAGAGGCGAAAGAATCATTGGAAAAATCGTTGGAAGAATTAAAAGCGGCACAGGCACAATTGATCCAATCAGAAAAAATGGCTTCACTTGGTGAGCTCACAGCAGGCATCGCACATGAAATTCAAAACCCCTTAAATTTTGTCAATAATTTTTCGGAAGTAAATAAAGAATTGGTTGACGAATTGCAACAGGAATTGAAGGCTGGAAGAATTGATGGTGCGATTGAAATCTCAGATGATATAAAAGCAAATGAAGAAAAGATAAACCACCATGGAAAAAGAGCCGATGCCATTGTAAAGGGCATGTTGCAACACTCCAGTAGTGGCAGTGGTAAAAAAGAACCAACTGATTTAAATAAATTAGCAGATGAATATTTACGACTAGCCTATCATGGCTTGCGGGCAAAAGATAAAAATTTCAATGCTACTTTAAAAACAGATTTTGATGAAACCATTGGCAACGTCAACATCATTCCACAGGATATTGGAAGAGTTATTCTTAATTTAATCAACAATGCTTTTTATGTAGTGAATGAAAAATCAAAACAAAACATTGCCGGTTATGAACCAACAGTTGAAGTAAATACCAGGAAAGAAGGAAACAAAGTAATGATAAGTGTAAAGGACAACGGCAACGGCATTCCGGATTCCATCAAAGACAAAATCTTTCAGCCCTTCTTTACCACCAAACCAACAGGACAGGGAACGGGATTAGGATTATCATTGGCTTATGATATAGTCACAAAAGGACATGGTGGGGAGTTAAAAGTGGAAACAAAAGAAGGTGAAGGGAGTGAGTTCATTATTTCCTTACCGTGGTGATGTGGGCCGTGCCGATGGCACTCGGTTCGTATTGGCGGGACTTGCACCGGAATAAATTCCGGTGTTACAAGATGAAACCGAGCCTGCGACTCTGACAACTGGCAATGCAAGGGATTATCGTACACAGGAAAACCAGAGGCGTGCCTCGTATAGATTTTGTAACAACGGGTTTTAACCCGTTGCAGGAAAACCGATAGCAAAAAAATAGAGCCGTAGGCTCGTCACATAGAAAAATAAATGTCATGGCAAACACCTATCACCAAATCTATTTGCAGTTAGTCTTTGCAGTAAAATACCGGGCGGCGGTTCTTGATAAAGCATGGCGAAGTAAAGTACAGGGAGTAATCGGCAACCTCATCAATGAAACCGGCTGCAAAACCATCATCGTAAACGGGGTGGAAGACCACATGCATTGCTTCGTTGGGTTGAGACCTGCTGTTTCTGTTTCCGATTTAATGAAAACAGTAAAAGCAAAATCGTCTTTGTATATCAACAATCATTCACTTACCAGCCAAAGGTTTGAGTGGCAGGAAGGTTATGGTGTATTTTCCTACCATCAGTCAATGGTAGATACAATTTACAAATACATTCAAAATCAGGAAGAGCACCATAAAATTCAAACATTTTCTGAAGAATACCTGGCATTACTAAAAGAGTTTAAGGTAGAGCATGATGCGCAATATATTTTCCATGACTTGATATAGAGACATACCGGACCGGCCGGCCTGGGGCTTTTACAAAAATATAAATGAAATGATGCCGGATAAAATCTTTCAACCCTTCTTCACCACCAAGCCAACGGGACAGGGAACGGGATTGGGATTATCATTGGCATATGATATTGTAAAAGCACATGGTGGGGAGTTGAAGGTGGAGACGAAAGAAGGCGAAGGTTCAGAGTTTATTATTCGACTGTCAGCATAATCAAAGTAAATATTAAACAACAAATGAAACCGGTAAAGACCAAATCAAATTATAATAAACTGCTTTCTGATATTGGAATTACCATTGAAAGGGCAAGGCAAAATGCTGTAAGGGCCATTAATACAGAATTGGTGAAAGCCAACTGGGAAATTGGC
>JANRKT010000367.1:0-8288 GCA_033763355.1 Chitinophagaceae bacterium
TTCTTCGTATAAATATACGATTGAATTCGTAAAATGTTACACCGGGCAGTAAAATTTTTAAATTTTAACATTTAGCGGCCCCGCAGCATGTCTTTTTAATTGCGATTTTTACGTTATACCATTTAAAGATTGATCTATGAAAAGAATGATCCCATTATTGCTGTTATCTTTTTCTTTGTTTTATAGTGTATGTATATCTGCTCAGGAAGATGCTGAGGAGCGGAAAGGTTTCAAAAAAGAAAACCTTTTTACGGGAGGCTCCATTTCACTTTCCTTTTTCAATAACACTTTTCTTGTCGGCGCCAGTCCTGTATTTGGATACAGTTTAACCAAATGGGCGGATATCGGCATTGTAACCAACATCAATTATTCTTCCGCCAGGGATTACCAGGTTTTTAATGACCGTTTGCGGCAGACCATCTATGGCGGCGGCCTTTTTACACGGTTATATCCTGTGCGTTTTCTTTTTGCACAGGCGCAGTTCGAACACAATTTCATCAGGCTGAAATATGTGTTGCCCAATAACGGGGGTTCATCAACATCCAATACAAGCGAAAATAGTTTTTTAGTTGGTGGCGGTTATACATCGGGGCGTTTTCCCGGTTCAGGCCAGGGCTTTTTCTACCTTGCTGTGTTGTTTGATGTTTCCGGCAACCGCAACTCCCCTTACACAGATGGTGCAGGCAGGGTAATACCCATTATCAGGGGAGGGGTGCAGGTACCTTTGTTCCAGGGCAGGCGAGGGGAATAAGTTGTTTTACTGATCGTACTTATTTGTTGCAGATACGTCATTCCATTTGCAAAAGTTCCTTCATTAATTCTTCAGGTGTATTGCTGAGATGCACCCTTGTTTCGGGATTTTCATATAAAAAACCTTCTTTGTGCATTTCGTTAATGTGGCTGGCAAGGTGCCGGTAATAATTACCTGAATTGAGCAGACAGATTTTTTTATTGTGGATATTCAACTGGTTCCAGGTAAGCATCTCGAATAATTCATCCAGTGTTCCATATCCTCCGGGTAATATAATGGCGGCATCGCAGCGTTCATACATCATTTTTTTTCGCTGGTGCATGTCATCAGTAACAGTCAGTTCGGTAAGCCCTTTGTGTTCACGTTCCCATTCAATCAGTACTTTCGGTATTACGCCAATCACAATGCCCCCGTTGGCCAATGCGGCATTTGCAACTGCCCCCATAAGCCCGATGTTTCCCCCGCCATAAATTATTTTTATCTGCGCATCCGCCAGCAATTTGCCCAATACAGCAGTATCTTTTTCAAACAAAGGGTTGTTACCACTTTTTGACCCGCAGAAAACCGCAACAGATTGTATTTGTTTCATACCTCAAAAGTTTGCAAAATAATATTTCTGCCCGCAGTACGGAATAAAATTTTATATCTTCAGCATTAAATCATTTTACGCATGTCGCCGCTGCTGCTTTTTTCTTTTGTCATTGGCTATTTCCTTTTGCTCCTGGGTGTAGCATGGTACACTTCAAGAAATTCCAATAACGATTCTTTTTTTATTGGTAACAAAAGCTCCAACTGGATGCTGGTAGCATTTGGTATGATCGGCACATCGCTTTCAGGGGTAACATTTGTTTCAGTGCCTGGTACGGTTGGCGATTTTGCAGGCGCCGGCTATAAAGCATTCGGTTATTTCCAGGTAGTGATTGGATATTTTATCGGTTACCTTGTTATTGCTTTTGTGTTGCTTCCTTTGTATTACCGTTTAAACCTCACTTCTATTTACAATTACCTGCAGCAGCGTTTCGGTCAGGTATCATATAAAACAGGCGCCTTGTTCTTTCTCATTTCACGTACGGTAGGGGCTACTGCAAGGTTGTTTCTTGTAATAAATGTATTGCAAATATTTATTCTTGATAGTATGGGGGTGCCGTTTATAGTAACAGCGCTGGTGATATTATTAATGATACTGCTTTATACTTTTGAAGGCGGCGTAAAAACAATAGTATATACTGATACATTGCAAACCACATTTATGTTATTGGGCCTTGTGGTTTGCGTTGTTTACATTATGAACCAGATGGATTTTTCTTTTGGTGGGGCTATGGGGGCGCTTGGAGAAAAAGGCTACACCGCAATTTTCAATACGGATGTGAACAGCAAAGGTTTTTTCATCAAGCAGATTATCGGCGGGGCTTTTATTGCCATTGCCATGACGGGGCTTGACCAGGAAATGATGCAGAAAAACATCAGCGTGAGAACAGTTGGCGATTCACAGAAAAACATGATGAGCTTCAGTATTGTTTTGGTGGTGGTGAATTTCCTTTTTTTATTGCTCGGCGGCCTGCTTTATTTGTTTATGATGCAGAAGGGCGCCGCTTATGAGGGCACGCAATTTGTTGCCGGCGGAAAAAATATCATTGGCGATGATATTTTCCCCACTGTTGCATTGCAGTATTTGCCCCAGTTTATATCTATCATCTTTATTATCGGGCTCATCTCCGCTTTGTTCCCCAGCGCCGATGGCGCACTTACTGCATTAACATCATCTTTCTGCATTGATATTTTAGGCTTAAAAAGAAGGAGTGACCTTGATGAAAAACAGAAGAAGCGTACGAGGATGACAGTGCACCTTATTTTTACGGTGGTATTTATGGTTTGCATTCTCATCTTCAAATGGATCAACAACAAATCCATCATCAATATCATACTTGACCTGGCCGGTTATACCTATGGCCCCCTGCTTGGCTTATTTGCCTTTGGCATCCTCACCAAACGACAAATAAATGACGGCTACAGGGTAACCCTTATTTGCCTTATTTGCCCGGTTATTTGCTACTTTTTGAGCATGAATGCCGCAGCGTGGTTCGGAGGCTTTCAGATAGGTATTGAATTATTGCTTATCAATGGGTTACTTACTTTCCTCGGCCTGTTAATCATTTCCAAAAGAGGGGTGCAGCCTGCAAACTAAAATCAGGCTTATCACGTTATTATAAAGTAGTTATAGCCATCGCTTTGAGGCGGTGGCTTTATTGTCTGTATCCCATACCCCCGAAATAAGGAAATGGCAATTAATACCAATAAGACTTTAAAAGTACATTGTCATTGGCGGCGGCAACACCGCCAATGACTACCTGCCAGCGTTGGTGTCCCCGCCAACGCATGAGGTATTTTTAAAATCTAAGTTGGTATAAGAACAGGATTAGTTATTGGTTTATTTTAAAAATGAAAGCGTATGAACGGAGCAATCAGATTACTTAAAGAACGCCATTGGAAGGAGAGCATGGCGCACAGCAGCTGGCAGATATTTAAAATTATGGCTGAATTTGTGGATGGATTTGAGGCGCTTGCCAAGATAGGTCCCTGCATTTCAATTTTTGGTTCTGCACGAACCCAGCCCGGAACAAAATACTACGAGCTTACAGTTGAAGTTTCAAAACGACTGGCCGAAGAAGGTTTTGGTATAATAACAGGTGGTGGTCCCGGTATTATGGAAGCTGCCAACAAAGGGGCTTTGCTGGCGGGGGGTAAAAGCGTAGGGCTTAATATTGACCTGCCTTTTGAACAAAGGCCCAATGAGTTTATTGACAAAGACAAGATCCTGAATTTTGATTATTTCTTTGTTAGAAAAGTAATGTTTACCAAATATTCGCAGGGGTTCATCATGATGCCGGGAGGCTTTGGCACAATGGATGAATTTTTTGAAGTGGCCACATTGATACAAACCGAGAAATTTAAACAAATGCCTATGGTGTTGGCGGGTAGCCAGTATTGGAAAGGTCTTATTGAATGGATGCAAACCTCAATGCTTTCAGAAGGCAATATTAAAGCAGATGACCTGGCTTTGTTTCAAATTGCAGATACTGCCGATGAGGTGGTACACCACATGCTGGAGTATTACCGTACAAGGAACCTGGCGCCCAATTTCTGATGCTTATTTTTAATAAAAGCGAAGCCTGCAATGGCTTTCCTTTTTATTTTTTTAAAAGTACATTTGCACAAACCAGCAAGCATTGGCAATCATTCGGCAAAAAGCTACTGAATATGCAGAGCGGTTTACAACAGCAGAAGATGGTTTGCTGCATGAGATTGCAGAATACACCATTCGCAATCATCCAGAAGCGCAAATGCTGAGCGGCCATGTGCAGGGTAAATTGCTTGAAATGGTCAGTTGCATGATAAGGCCGCAGCGGGTATTGGAGATTGGTACCTTTATGGGTTACAGCGCAATTTGCCTGGCCAAGGGGTTAACTGATAGGGGTGAACTGCATACACTTGAGCTGAGAGAGAAAGACGCAGAAACGGCAAAAGGGTTTATCAGGAGAAGCTCTTATAATCAACAGATTAAGGTGCATATCGGGGATGCAGGGGCCATTATGGAAACGTTAAAAGAAACCTGGGACCTGGTGTTTATTGACGCTGACAAGGTAAATTACGTCAATTACTACGAGGCTGTGTTTCCCAACGTAAGGCAGGGAGGATTTATACTGGCAGATAATGTTTTGTTTCATGGTGAAGTGCTGGAACAGCCCATAAAAGGAAAGAATGCCATAGCCATTGATGCCTTCAACTGGCATGTGCTGCAGGATAACAGGGTAGAGCAGGTGATGCTTACTGTAAGAGATGGCTTATTACTGATCCGCAAAAAATAGAAATTCATTTTACAATGAAATACCTTAAAACCACCATTGTAAGTATTTTATTGCTTTTTGCAGTAAATACCATTGCGCAGGAACAAAACCCTGCTGTGCTGCAATACATAGAAACCTACCGCGAAACAGCAATAAAAGAAATGCAGCGAACAGGTGTACCGGCCGCCATTAAGCTGGCGCAGGGGATACTGGAAACAGAAGCCGGCCGGAGCGACCTCGTAAAAAGATCAAACAACCATTTTGGCATAAAATGCAAGAGCTGGTGGTCAGGTGAAAAAGTGTACCATGATGATGACGAAAGAGGTGAATGTTTCAGGAAATATGGTTCAGCAGCCGATTCATGGAAAGACCATTCCGATTACCTGAAGAATACAGCACGTTATGCCTTTCTTTTCCAGCTTAACCCTGAAGATTACAAAGGCTGGGCATTGGGACTGAAAAAAGCAGGCTATGCTACCAATCCGCGGTACCCGCAAATACTCATTAAGTACATAGAAGAATATCACCTTGCGGAATTTACATTGATTGCTTTGGGTAAAAAACCCGCCGGGTGGACTAATGATGTTGCAGTTAAAAAAGCAGAAACAGAAAAACAACCTGTGTTTATTGAGGCAATTGCTTCAAGCCAGAAAGATGAGGAAACCAGAGAAAATAAAGAGGCTATTGCTGTTGTAAATACAAATCAAAACAAACCTGAACCTGTTATTACAAAAAAAGTGATTACTTATCCCGAAGGTGAATTTAAACTTAATGATACCCGTGTGGTGTTTGTGAAGAGAGGGGCTTCTTTGCTTTCCATTGCTGAACAATACAACATCAGGTTAAGCTGGCTGATGGATTTTAACGACCTTAAACCTGAACAGGAAATACTGGAAGAGGACCAGTTGGTTTTTTTGCAGCGCAAAAGAAGGCAGGGCCAGAATGAATTTCACATTGTTGAGGAAGGCGAAAGTTTATACGATATCAGCCAGAAAGAAGCACTCCGCCTCGAAAACCTGCTTGGTTATAACCAGGTAAGTGCAAACATGAAGCCGGCAGCAGGAGAAAAACTGTATCTTAAATCGCCTGCACCTGAAAGGCCAAAACTTGAAACTGAAGTTCAGCATAACACGATAACACCAACTGCAGCAATTGAACCCCCTTCTGTGCAGGACAACCGTGAAGAGCTGCGGAAACACATTGTGCAAACAAGGGAGACTTTATTTGGTATTGCCAGGAAATACGAAGTAAAAAAAGAAGATATTGTAAGGTGGAACAGTTTAACAGCTGAGGAGCTGAAGAAAGGACAGGAATTGATTATTTATAAAAAGAGATAAATGGACGTTATACAGGTTCATGATAAAAAATTCAGGCCATACATAGGGGCTGATGAAATTGCGAAAGAGATAAAAAGACTGGCTGCTTCACTGAATACAGACTACGCTGATAAAAAGCCGCTTTTCATCGCCATACTGAATGGTTCTTTCATGTTTGCTTCTGACCTGTTTAAAGAGATCAGCATACCTGCTGAAATTTGTTTTATCAAACTCGCTTCTTATAAAGGCACCAAATCGTCAGGACAGGTAATTACTTCAATTGGCCTTGATACCGATATTTATGAAAGGCATGTGGTGATACTGGAAGATATTATTGATACAGGCAAAACCCTTAATGAGTTTTTGCCGCAGTTGCAGCACCAGCATCCGAAATCGCTTAAGATATGTGCACTGCTGCATAAGCCCGAAGCAATGAAATTTCCGGTTACCATAAACTATCTCGGGTTTACCATACCCGATAAGTTTGTAGTAGGATACGGGCTTGATTACAACGGGCTGGGCCGCAACATTGGGCACCTGTATCAACTGGTAGATTAATGATTAAAACCTGAAAAGTTTGATTGTTAATTTAAGATTGTAGTTAAGTGTTGGGACCTGTCAGCTTTATAAAACACAGAGAAGAATTTATATACATCAAATACAATCCTTGTGGGAAGAATAATCCTTGCAGGATTTTTTACTTGCTTTTGCCTGTCATTGTCAGGGCAGTACTATATCCGGGGAGAAGTTAAAGATGAAAAGAGCAACCCCCTTCAGAATGTAAGGATCATCCTCCATTCTTCCGGATTACCGTATGCCAGTGGCACAGGCGGCGCATTTGGCATACTTACTTCAAGGGATACAGACAGCCTTACCTTCAGCCTTGACGGTTTTGAGCCTGTATCATTAAAAACACGTTCCGCACAATACCTCAGCATTACCATGCGTATGCTGCCTTTTACTGCAAGCCTGCAGCGCCAGTCGCTTTTATCTTTTACAAAAGACTTACAACAGCTTACCAATAAAACATGGGTGGCGGGGGATGAGACCTACAGCACATTAATTGAAAATGATTTTATAAAATGTGACAGATACCCGCAAACTTCTTTGGTGATGAATGTGGACAGGGCATCTTACAGCAATGTGCGGCGTTTCCTGAACATGGAAAGCAAAGTGCCGCCCAATGCGGTTAGAATTGAAGAGATGCTGAACTATTTTAATTTCAATTATACCCGCCCCCCGCCCGACAGCAACTTTCTCATCAGTTCACAGCTTACTTCCTGCCCGTGGAATGCTGAGAACCAGTTGTTGTTCCTGCATGTAAACTGTAAAAAGCTCAACCTTGATAATGTGCCTCCAAGTAATCTTGTTTTTTTAATTGATGTATCCGGTTCCATGGACATGCCCAACCGTTTGCCTTTGCTTAAAGGCGCTTTCAGGAAACTGGTTGAGAACCTCCGTCCGCTGGATACGGTTTCTATTGTGGTGTATGGTGGCGTGGTGGGCGTAATGCTGCAGCCTACAAGCGGTGCCAACAAAGAAAAAATCCTGCAGGCTATTGAAGAATTGCACCCGGGGGGATTTACACCGGGTGAAGCAGGTATACGCCAGGCTTACAGGCTAGCACAAAGCCAGTTTATAAAAAATGGCAACAACCGCGTAATACTTGCAACAGATGGGGATTTTAATGTGGGGCAGACCAACGAGAAAGACCTTGAAGAACTCATCATGCAGCAAAAGCAAACAGGTATTTACCTTACCTGTCTTGGTGTGGGGATGGGCAATTATAAAGACTCTAAAATTGAAATACTTGCTAAAAAAGGCAATGGCAATTTTGCCTATATAGATAATGAACAGGAAGGGGAGAAGATACTGGTTAAAGAACTTACACAAACCCTGTTTGCAGTTGCAGATGATGTTTACATGAATATCCGCTTCAACCCTTTGCTGGTAAAAGAATACCGCCTGATTGGTTTTGATAACAAGCGGAGCGCTTTGTACGACAGCTCTCTTACGCTGGAGGGCGGTGAAGTGGGATCTGGCCATTCGCTGATGGCCATTGTTGAAATACAACCTACCGGCGGCAATATTGCTGCAGCCCAGGGCGGCATGCCTGACGAAGAAATTGCCGCTGTAAGCCTGCATTATCGCCTTCCGGAAAAAAAAGACAACCATTATCACCATTACCGATGCCCTTTCAATTATGAGGAGTTTCACCACACACAGTCATATCTGCGTTTTGCCGGTTCGGTAGCACTCTTTGGTTCTATGCTGCGCGGCTCAAAACATGTAAAAGCCGCAAGGTGGGATGATGTGCTCAGCATGACCAAAGAATCAATGGACGAAACCAACCCGCTGCACAAAGAATTTTACGAA
>JANRKT010000368.1:0-4856 GCA_033763355.1 Chitinophagaceae bacterium
GCTTCGCATAAAAAATGCTTGGTAGAGCCGGCATCCACTACAATCTGCTTTTCGTTAATCATATCCATGATCTTCTGCATTATGGGCACCGTTACATCAACCGGTATGGCCACATAGATCAAATCGCTTTTCTTTACTGCATCTTCAAGCGGTAATGCTTCATCAATAAAACCCAGCTCCAATGCTTTTTTTATGCTGGCTTCGGTACGGCTTACACCAATGATATTTCTGGCCAGTTTTTTATCTTTTAATGCAAAGGCAAATGACCCGCTTATTAAACCTACGCCTACTATCGTAACATTGCTGAACATTTCTTATACCGCTTTTACTGTCAGTGATGATTGAATACGTTTTATACTTTCTGCAAATTTTTCTTCAGGGCTGCACAGGCTCACCCTGATGTAATCATTCCCGGCACTCCCGAATATTCCGCCGGGTGTGATAAAAACATTGCATTGATAAAGGATGCTGTCGCTTAAAGCCCCGCCAATACCCAACGGATGTTCCTTGAACCCCTCCTTTGGAGAAGCCGGGGAAGCTTTGGCCCACACAAACATGCCCGCCTGCTGCTGCGAATATTTACATTGCAGCAAATCAAGCAAAGCAAAAACCTTTTTTCTTCTTGCACTATAAACTTTGTTTACTGAATCATACCATTCTCTGCCAAGCCCCAATGCTTTTGCGGCTGCAAGCTGCACAGGTAAAAACATGCCACTGTCCATATTGCTTTTAAAGCGTAACACCTCATCAATTCTTTCTTTGGCGCCGCACAACATACCAATACGCCAGCCTGCCATGTTCTGCGATTTACTTAACGAGTTCAGTTCAACCACAGCATCTTTTGCCCCATCCACAGCCAATAAACTCACGGGATGATCATTCATGATAAAACTATAAGGGTTATCATGGCAAATGAGTATGTCATGTTTTTTACCAAAAGCAACAATCTTTTTAAACAATTCTTCATCCGGTAACTGTCCTGTTGGCATTTGCGGGTAATTCACCCACATTAATTTTACTTTGCTTAAATCACTTTTTTCCAGGCTTTCAAAATCAGGTTGCCAGTTGTTATCTTCCTTTAACTCATATGAAACAGGTTTTCCCCCCGCCAGTTTTACTGCGCTGCTGTAAGTGGGATAGCCCGGATTGGGTATCAGCGCTTCGTCACCTGCATTTAAGTAGGTCATGCAGATGTGCATGATACCTTCCTTGCTTCCAATCAATGGCAATATTTCTGTATCGGGGTTCAGTTGCACACCGTACCATTGGCGGTACCATTGCGATATCGCATTGCGGAGAACCGGCGAACCTTTGTATGACTGGTAAGCATGTACATTGGGCTTTGCACTTTCTTCCTGCAAAACTTTTATTACATCCGGATGAGGCGGTAAATCAGGGCTGCCGATTCCGAGGTTGATGATGTTCTTACCCTGTTTGTTCAAATCATCAATCTCTCTCAGCTTTTGAGAAAAATAATATTCACCGATGCCGTCAAGCCGTTTTGCTATTTCCATAATCCTTTTTTATAAACACCGTAAATTTTTAATGCCGCCGTAATGGGCCTTATAGCAGCCATTACCTGTTCAAACTGCTGCATGGTATCAAATTCCATGTCTGCGTGAAAACTGTATTTAAAATCTGTTCCGGGAATGGGGAAACTCTGCAGCTTGCTTAAGTTAATGCCCCCTTCTGCAATTTGCGTTAACACCTTTGCCAAACTTCCCCTTGAATGATCGGTATGAAAATTCACGGATGCTTTGTTGGCATCTTCAATTCTTGTTACTGACTCTTCCCTTTCAAGGATTAAAAAGCGGGTATAATTGTTTTTCATAGTTTGGATGCCCGGTGCAATCATGTTCAGCTGAAACAATTCTGCCGCCAGCTTACTGGCAATGGCAGCAATATGCTTGCTTTTATGCTGATGAACATGCTTTGCACTGAGGGCAGTGTCTTCTGTTTCAATCAGCTTCCAGTTGAATTTATCAAGGTACTCAAGGCATTGCTGTATGGCCATCGGGTGTGAGTGAACTTCCCTGATGTCTTCCAGTTTTACACCGGGGTTTACCAGTAAGTTCTGTTTGATGTGCAGGTACACTTCACCCGTGATTTTCAAATTCGACTTCTGCAGTAAATTGTAATTGGGAAGAATGCTGCCTGCAATGGAATTCTCAATGGCCATTACCCCGCCGTCGCTTTCCTTTTTATTGGAAGCAATCTTAATTACATCCCTGAACGTGGCGCAGGGAATCACTTCAACTTCTTTACCATAAAACTGCCTTGCAGCCACCTGGTGAAAACTGCCTTCGTAACCCTGTATGGAAACTCTTTTGTGCATATACTTATAAAAAAAATCCCGGCTTTTTGCCGGGATCCTATTTGTTGATGTATGTTAAACAGTTAGTTTGATGTCAACAAAAGCAATCCCGGCCTGCCGGTAAAGTAGAAGTAATAAAAATAAAACCAACGATATGCTTTTGTGATTGACATGCTTCAAAAATAAGAACTTCATAAAACTGGCCAAATCTTTTTTAATGAAGGCTCTGCATAAAAGAAAAAAGCCATTCCGTAGAAACGGAACGGCCTCAACGATTGCTTGCCATATGAAAAATTCTTACTTTTTCAGGGAATCAACCTTAGCTTTGGCAGAGTCAACAATTGCACCTGCAGCTGAATCAACGGTAGCTTTTGCACTATCCACAACAGTTTCAACAGTTTTAGCAGCTGAATCAACAGCAGCTTCAGTAGTTTCAGCAGCATTGTTACATGCAACAGCAAACATGCCTAAGGCGAAGATTAAAATTGCGAGTACCTTTTTCATCCGTTTGATTTTTTGAATGTTAAAAATGGAAAATTTAATGTTAATACGCCGGGGGCGGAAAAGTAACCCGCATTTTATAAAATTTTTTTTTCGTTGTTTTGGGTTACAAAAACTTCATAACCGTATTAATAATTGCACCCGGTGAGTACGTATCCACAAGAACAGGAATTGCTTAAAGGTCTGGCAAACAACGAAAAACATGCCGCCGAAATCATTTATAAGGACAATTACAGGCTGATACAGAACCTGGTGATAAACAACAACGGAACCGAAGATGATGCAAGGGATATTTTCCAGGAGGCGCTGATCGTTCTTTATGAAAAGGCAAAATCAGGCTCGTTTGAGCTGAACTGTCAGATCAAAACCTATGTTTACTCCGTATGCAGGAGGTTGTGGCTTAAAAGGCTTGAACAAAACCGCCGTTACGAGACGCAGCTCAACAACCTTGAAGCGGTAGTGCCGGTTGAAGAAGATCTTGAAAAACATGATTCGCTGAACAACCAGTACAACATTATGCGCAAAGCAATGGGCCGGATCGGCGAGCCCTGTAAAAGCCTGCTTGAAGCATTTTATGTGCACCATAGAAATATGCAGGAAATAGCCGGTTATTTTGGTTATACCAACTCGGATAATGCAAAAAACCAGAAATACAAATGCCTGATGCGGTTAAAGAAATTATTCTTTGCTCAATATAAAAACGGGAACTGAGATGGATGAACTTTTACTTTTGGATGCCACTGAACGCTACCTGCGTGGCGAAATGAGCGAACAGGAAAGGGCGCAGTTTGAAGAATTGCGTAAAACCAATCCTGAAGTTGACCAGTTTGTTGTATCACACCATTTCTTTAACGAAGAAATTGAACGGTACAGCAATCTTGAAAACTTTAAAGCTACACTTAATGATGTGCACCACACCCTGCAGGAAAGCGGTGACATTAAGGAATACATCCCTGCCGGTAAAGGTACCATTGTATACCTGTGGAACCGTTACAAACGCACTATAGCCGTTGCTGCCTCTATTGCCGGTGTTACCACATTACTCGTCAGTTCTATGGTTTGGGTGTTTACCCCAAAACCCGATAAGCAGATTGAAGACCTGGCAAAAAAAGTAACCCGTATAGAGAGAAACCTGAACAATACCAATATTGAAATCAACAATGTAAAGAAAACGCTGGTACCGGCCGGGGCACAGGTAAAATATACCGGTTCCGGTTTCCTTATTGACGGAAAAGGCTTTCTTGTTACCAATGCCCATGTAATTAAAAACAACAGGCAGGGGTTTTTGGTGCAGAACAGCAAAGGGGAAGAATTTGCAGCAAAAGCAGTATGGATTGACAACAGCATGGATGTTGCCATACTTAAGATTGATGACAAGAGCTTCAAAACTTACAATACCCTTCCTTACAGTATAAAAAAATCATCTACTGACCTTGCTGAACCCATTTATACATTGGGTTATCCAAAAGATGAAATTGTTTATGGCGAAGGATACCTGAGCGCCAAAACAGGTTTTCAGGGAGATACTTTGGCCTGCCAGATAACTATTTCTGCCAACCCGGGTAACAGCGGGGGCCCCGTATTAAATAAAAATGGTGAAGTAATCGGCATATTAAGCACAAGGCAAACCACAGCAGAAGGCGTTGTGTTCGCCATCAAATCAAAAAACATCCTTAAAGCCCTGGACGAATTAAAAAAAGACACCGCTTACCAGTCTGTAAAACTTCCTTCCAGTTCAAGCATTAAAGGCCTTGACAGGGTGCAGCAGGTTAAGAAAATCGAGGACTGTGTTTTTATGATTAAAGTGTATTAAAAGCTGAATGCTTACCCGATAGAATTCTGTTTGCAAAGCGCTTCTTCCGGAGCGCTTTTTTTATTAACGCCGGAAATGTAAATGATAGTAATACCAATTAGACATTGAAAGCATATCTGAAAGTTTGTTTATAATATTTATTTCCACAAATTGATTGAATGAGTTGTGGAGTGGTGCATTTGATAACTTCTGACAGTTTAAGCTGTAAGCTTTCCAATGACTGGTAGG
>JANRKT010000369.1:0-8873 GCA_033763355.1 Chitinophagaceae bacterium
GCCGTGTAAAAATTTAGTCTTAATATTTTGCCCGCCTGAAATTGTAGCACAAAAATTGCTGTTAAGCTGTTATCCTTAAATCCTGTTTATGTCAACTCAATTTATAAGAAACATCCAGTTCACCAAACTGATAAAAGCCGAGGGCCGGCTCCGTGAGTTTAATTTCAGAAAGCATTCCGGTATTAACGAAGAGCTTTTTACAGTTGATGTTTGTGATGACCGGGGCAACCGCCACATCTTCCGCATGCACAAAGAAAACGGCAAATGGAAGATCATCCAGCAACCCCTTCCGGTTTGGGTTCCTCAAAATGAAGACCATCTTAATGAACTGATTGAAGAGGAACTGAAGCTCAATTAACACCTTATCTCAAATTTTAGTTTAAGCAGGCCTCCGCCCAAAGGTTGTGAAGCTTTTGGCTTAATTTTACCGGCTTAAATAACCGTGTAAATGAAATTAATTGCCGCCCTCTCCTTTTGCTGTTTTTTCACCTCTGCTCACGGCCAAAATACCGATTGGGGTAAAGTAAAAGCTGATCTTGAAAAATCGGACAACCCTGTTGCCTTTGTAAAAACAAAACTCAAAAAGAAATACAAAATTGATACGGTTGTCGTGACCAGGCTTAACAGGTTTATGGGCCTGGCTGACAGCCTGGCTTATCATGGCAAAATAAGAAAAGTATATGGCCCCTTTCCGGGTGAAAACATACTTGTGCAGGTAATGCAAAAAGCCCCTAATACATTTTACAGGGCCAGCCAGATATTTATTGATACCCACGCCATACGCAGAAATGTTGCCAGCAATCTTGCAGATACCATCATTAAAAGAATAAAAAGGGGCGAAACCACTTTTGATGACATGGCCCGCATCTACTCAATGGACGGAAGCGGGCAGGTAAAAGGCGACATGGGCTGGTGTGCACGGGGCACCATCATCCCGTCTTTAGAAAATGCTATTCTTAAAAGAAAAAAAGGTGAAATTTTTAAAGTATGGAGCCCATACGGGATGCATGTGGTAAAAATTACAGAAAATGCAAAGCAGGATGCAGGATTTGCATTGTTGCTGAGGGTTATTCTCTGAGCGTATTAATAAGTTCTTAACAACATTTCTTTGTTGTTACAATTACAAATTGCTGTTCCGTTCCCCCTGTTCTGTGGTTGCGGGGCAAATACGGCAACCTTCGGTTGTTAATTTCCGTATTCAGAAATCATAAAACTTTACTCTCGGGGGCAGGTAAATATACATTATGGGTAAAAAGTTATTGTGGATTATTGCAGCGCTTGTAATTATCGGGGCGGCTATAGTTTATCATATGTGGAACAAGCCCCACCGTAACGTAAACAGCGAGGCTGCAGCGCCGGTTACTGCAGCAAATCTTTTTGATGAGTACAGCAATAATGAACCTGCGGCCAATTCAAAATACCTTGACAAACTCTTATTGGTAACAGGTGAAATAGCGGAAATAAAAAAGAACCAGGAAGGCAAAACAGTACTGGTTTTAAAAACAGGTGACCCTGTTTTTGGGGTTTTGTGCACCATGCAGGAAAATCCCGGCTCAGTTACAGCCGGTGAAACGGCAAGCGTTAAAGGCTTTTGTTCAGGTTATACATCTGATGTGGTTTTAAGAGAAGCAGTTATCGTAAATAAAAAAGAGTGAATCGTATGGATAAATTTTTTTTATTGATGTTGTTCACGGTATCTGCAATCTTTGCACGGGCACAGGACCTCCACATTACCCGCACCGGCAAAATTGTTTTTCATGCAGGCACTTCACTGGAAGATATTGATGCAGCCAATAACGAAGTAGCCAGTGTTATTAATGTAAAAACCGGCGAAATAGTTTTTACCGTATTAATCAAGAGTTTTCATTTTAAAAGGGCATTGATGGAAGAACACTTTAATGAAAACTATATGGAGAGCAGTAAATATCCAAAGTCTGTATATAAAGGGTTTATTACCGATATTGGCAATGTTAATTTTTCGGGTGATGGCAGCTATAAAATAACTGCTGAAGGTGACCTCACCATACACAACATTACAAAGAGGGTAACAGTTCCCGGAGTAATAACCATAACCGGCGGGAAAATTGCTGCAACGGCAGGTTTTAAAATAAAAATTGCAGATTACAATATTAAAATACCGGGTGTGGTTGCAGATAAAATTTCCAAAGAAGCGGATATTAAAATAGATTGCCGGTACGAACCACGGTAAATATTTATTCTTTTAAACCAAACAACCATGATAAAAAAAATCTTTCTGATATTTTTACTGTGCCCTTTGCTTGTATTTGCACAGCAAAAAGACAGTACAGACCTGATGAAACTTCTGGATGCTGAAACTTCCGCACAACAGGCGACAAAATATGCTACAGGCGCTTTTAAAACAACACGGCTTGTTAATGCACATTCAATAGAAAATGTGGGTGCGGGGGTGCTGGATGTAAAAATTTCCCACCGTTTTGGAACACTTAACCGGGGGTTATATGAACTCTTTGGGCTTGATAACGCCTCTATCCGCATTGGCGCAGATTATGGAATTACTGACTGGTTAATGGTAGGCCTTGGCAGGAGCAGCTTTGAAAAACAATATGACATTTTTCTAAAAGCAAAAATTTTAAGGCAGTCATCAGGCAAAAAAGAAATTCCTTTCAGCTTAAGCGGAATGGCCGGCATATACATTAATACCCTGAAAAGGTTCGACAGCACTTTACCCAATACTTTTTCATCAAGGCAGAGTTATGTTTTCCAGGCCCTACTTGCAAGAAAATTTTCTGAAGGGCTTTCCATACAGGTATCCCCCACTATAGTTCATTATAACCTTGTTGACAAAGCATCAGATAAAAATACCATAATAGCTGTTGGAATAGGCGGAAGGCAGAAGCTGACAAAAAGGGTAAGCATTAATATTGAATATTTCTACCAGATACCCGAATATAAACTGGAGGGATATGAAAACGCATTAAGTGTGGGCTTTGATATTGAAACCGGTGGGCATGTATTTCAGCTTATTTTTACCAACTCAACTGGTATTGCCGAAAACCAGTACATAGGTAAAACCTTAGGCCAATGGGGCAAAGGGGATATTCATTTCGGTTTTAATATTGCAAGGGTATTTACGCTGGGCAAAAAGAACAGGATGAATGCAGGGACTGCAAAGCAGTAATGCTGTATATAAACAGTAAATTTATATTGCAGCGCCTGAGGAATTGCTGCCTGAATATAATATAAATTGCCTATGAACAGAAACAGTAAATATGCTGTTGCTTTACTGTTGTTTTGCCTGCTTTTTTCCTGCCAGAAAGAACTCCGCTTCGTTTCCGCACTGCAGCCGTCTGTATCAAATAACCAATGGCAGTTTGATGAATCAACGCTCCACTTTGAAGGAAAAACAGATTCAGCAATCTTAACTATAAGCCCTGGTTTTGAATCCATTTCATTACATGGAAGTTCTTCTGTAAATAATGAAACCCTGTTTATCCGGATAACAACCTCCGGCAAACTTAAACCGGGTGTTTATAAAAACACAGACTTGTACTTTTTATATGCAAGAAGCGGGGTAATGCTTTACCGCAACGGCCCTCCTTCTGCAGATGATTTTATCCTTACTATTACATCTGTTGATTCAGTTTCAGTAAGCGGCACATTCAGCGGTATAACAAAAGACGGTGCAGGTACCGTAAAAAATATTACGCATGGAAAGTTTTCAGCCACGTTTACACGAAAATCAGTTATTACGGCTGATACAAGCAGCGGGCAGGTTGTATTTTGGGCAAGGGAAGGATGCGGTGCAAATGCATCCAGCCCTGTCAAAATCATAATAGGGAACAAAGAAGGGCAAGTCACAACTTTTTATCATTCTGAGCCTGCATGTGATGCTGAGGGCACAGCCCGTTTTATTTTGCCCGAAGGGCATTATACCTGTCTTGCCATTTGCGGAACCGATTCAGCAACCATTGGTGTATCGGTTATTAAAGGCACCTGTACCAAAGCAGAAGCCGGTTTTTGTAACTCATCCATATCAGACGGTTGCCAGATTGCGGTGGACACTTTATTTTTTCCGCCTGCACAGGAATTATCTGCAAAAATTTTCACATTCAATACCCTTAAACAGGTTGAAAAAATACAAAAAGTAAACCTGCTTAACAGCGAAGTACAGAAAGAGATAAGGCTTTCCTATTCTGTAACACAAATAAAAATAAATGCAGATGATTATTTCAACCTGGATGGCTGCGGAAGGATACGGGAATACAGGGGGACCGATGTGCCGGGAACGACACAGGCACAAAAACTTTTTATAAGATATTATTACAATACCCAGGGCTACATGGAAAAGGTCACTTATGCTGATGCAAATAATTCCGGAGTAATTAAACAGGAAATTACACTAACATGGAACGCCGGTAACCTTACAAAAGCAATCTGGAAAGACCTTACCTCAGTTGCAAATACAGAATATAACTATGAGTACGGCCTGAACCTGCAGGCTAAAAACTTCGCCTGTTTCATACCCAACAACCCAATCACTTACCTGCAGTCAGCTTTAAACTTTGGAAAGAATTCGGCAAACCTTGTATCGAAAATAACAGTAAAAAGAAATACAGCCCAGGGGCAACAGTTTACTGATGAGGTTTATTATACGGGTTATAATTTCAATGCAGATAATTATGTAACTTATTTTGTAGTTTCAGGAAACAGTAATTATTTTTTTAATGCGGGCAGCCATTTCCTGGGGCATAAATGCTTCTGAGCATTTACAAACTGATGCCCGAAAAGGTTATTTTTTTAAAAGGTATTCCACGGCCAGTTCATAGCCTTTTAATCCCAAACCAAATATGCTGCCCTTTGCTTTTGCAGATACATGGGATAGCTTCCTGAAATCTTCCCTGGCATGAACGTTGGAAATGTGCACTTCAATAACGGGGGAATTAATGGCAGCAATTGCATCGCCAATGGCCACTGATGTGTGGGTATAACCACCGGGGTTAAGTACGATGCCATCAAAATCAAACCCCACCCTTTGCAGTTCATTGATCAGTTCGCCCTCAACATTACTCTGAAAATAAAAAAAACTTACAGCAGGATATTTCCTTTTTAAAGATTCAAGGAATTGTTCAAAAGGCATGTTGCCATATATGTCTGTTTCCCTTTTGCCAAGCAGGTTTAAATTAGGTCCGTTAATGATAGCAATCTTCATATACCGAATATAGTTCAAATAGAAGAACCCTGCAGGCCCGGCCCAACAGTTAATTTTTTTGTTCTTTAACCAGCTTTATAAACTCATCAAACAAATACCGGCTATCATGAGGCCCGGGTGTTGCTTCGGGGTGATATTGTACTGAAAATGCGGGCTTATCTTTTAACCTAATGCCCTCAATACTGTTATCGTTCAGGTTCATGTGTGTTATCTCAATATTCGTTGCTTTTTTTACAGCATCAGGGTCAACCCCAAAGCCATGGTTTTGCGTGGTAATCTCACACAAACCAGTTATTACATTTTTAACCGGGTGGTTAAGCCCCCTGTGGCCATGGTGCATTTTAAAAGTGGGGATGCCATTGGCCAGCGCCAGTAACTGATGACCAAGACAGATGCCAAATAAAGGTTTGCCTGTTGCAAGAATGTCTTTTACTGTTTTAACTGCATAATCCATTGCAGCGGGGTCGCCGGGACCGTTGGATATAAAAAATCCATGCGGTTTAAATTCTTCCAGTTCTTTAAGCGTTGTTTTTGCAGGATGCACCCTTACATAAGCTCCGCGTTCGGTGAGAAATTTTAAAATGTGCTCCTTTACACCAAAATCAAGAACCGCAACACGTATTTCAGCGCCGGAGTCTCCCAAATGATAAACCTCTTTTGTAGAAACTTCCGAAGCCAGTTCAAGCCCGTCCATTGAAGGCACCTTTTTCAATAGCTCACTGAGTTTATTAATATCAGTTGTTTCTGATGATATGATGCAGTTCATGGCGCCTTTGGTGCGGATATGCGCCACCAGCGCCCTTGTATCAATATCTTCTATTGCAACTATTCCCTGTTGTTCAAGATATTCCTGCAATGAAGATGATGCCTGCATGCGGCTGTAGCGCTCCTCAAGGTTGCGGCCAATCAGTCCCCTTATTTTTACCGAGCGGCTCTCCACGTCTTCGTTCTTTACACCATAGTTGCCGATGTGAACGCTATTCATGATGAGCACCTGGCCGTAATAACTGGGGTCGGTAAAAACTTCCTGGTAACCCGTCATGCCGGTGTTAAAACAAATTTCGCCGGTGGTAGTGCCCTTTTTCCCGAATGCCTTTCCGTAACATGCGGTTCCGTCTTCGAGCAGAAGTACGGCAGTTGTAGTTTCTTGTGTTTGCATACTGGAATTAAAAAACTTTGCAAATAACGGTTGCTGCAGCTTATTTAACAACAATAATTCCTAACAATTCCTCTTGACATTGCAAAAAAATGCCCCGCAATAAAGCAGGGCATTTCAGTAAAATATTTCTTATTTCCATTATTCAGCCTTGTCTTCTTTTTTCTCTTCTGCCTTGGGTTCTTCTGCTTTCGTTCCGGCGGCAGCTTTAGCCGGTGATTTCTTTCCGCTGCCGCGGCGTGTTTTTTTAGCTGCAGTAACTTCTCCTTTGCCCTTTCCGTAAATTTCGTTAAAGTCAACCAGTTCAATCAGTGCCTGTTCTGCATTATCACCAACCCTTGCACCCAGTTTTATAATGCGTGTATAACCGCCCGGGCGGCCGGCAATCTTTGGCCCAACAACTGTAAACAGTTCTTTCACTGCAATTTTATTGTTCAGGTAACTGAAAACCACCCTGTGCTGGTGGGTAATTTCCGCTACGCTCTGGTTTTTTTTTGTTTTAGTGATCAAAGGCTCAATGTACACCCGCAATGCTTTTGCTTTGGCCAGTGTAGTAACAATCCGTTTGTGAACAATCAGCTCATTGGCCAGGTTTGAAAGCAGGGCGCTGCGATGAGATTTTGTTCTGCTTAAATTTTTGATTTTGTCTCCGTGACGCATGACTTGTTAATTTAAGAACCTGCTCCGTTTGCAGCGGAACAAATTCTGGTTATTAAATACCGGCTGCACCGTGTCAGGAATTGCAGCCTAAGCCCTAACCCCTAAAGGGGAGATAAAGGCATTATAGTAAAAAGTTATTTCAAAGATTTTTGCACTCCTTTTCAAAAGATAATACCGGGACGTTAATCTTCCTTATCCAGTCCCAGTTTACTCAAATCCATACCAAAATGCAAACCCCTTTCCTGCAATACCTGCTCAATTTCAGCAAGCGACTTCTGGCCAAAGTTGCGGAACTTCATCAGGTCTTCCTGCTCATATTGCACCAGTTCGCTCAGTGAATTGATCTTGGCAGCTTTAAGACAGTTGAATGCACGAACTGAAAGATCAAGGTCTTCCAATGGTGTCTTCAGTATCTTGCGCAATTGCAATGTTTGCTCATCCACAAGGTCTTCTTTCTTCTCTTCTTTATTGTCAAAGGTGATGTTTTCATCAGTGATGATCATCAGATGCTGAATAAGAATGCGTGAAGCCTGCTTTACTGCTTCTTCTGGGTGAATGGTGCCATCGGTAGTAACTTCCATGATGAGCTTTTCGTAGTCTGTACGCTGCTCCACACGGGTATTTTCAATGGCGTATTTTACATTCTTAATGGGTGTAAAGATGGCATCAACCGGAATATGCCCGAATGGTGCATCTTTTACTTTATTTTCTTCAGCCGGTACATAACCGCGGCCTTTTGAAATGGTAACCTCAATATTCAGTTTGGCTGATGAATCCATCCTGCAAATGAGCAGGTCGGGGTTCATTACCTGGAAAGCTGTAGTGCCTTCGCCAATCATCCCGGCAGTAAATTCGGGTTTGCCTTTTATTGACAAAGTGATCTTCTCGTGGTTCACGTCATGGTCAACAACCTTCTTAAAACGAACCTGTTTCAGGTTCAGGATCATTTCAGTCACATCTTCCACCACACCTTTAATAGTTGCAAATTCATGATCGGCCCCTTCAATAAATATGCCGCTGATGGCATATCCTTCAAGTGAGCTTAAGAGTACCCTGCGCAGTGCATTACCGATGGTTACGCCGTAACCTGGTTCCAGCGGACGAAACTCAAACTGAGCTTCGAAGTCGGTTGCTTTCTGCAATATGATTTTGTCAGGTTTTTGGAAATTTAAAATGGCCATATTTAAAATTTCAGATTTTGAGATTTAATATCCGGAGTTGTACCAACTTCAGCATTTCTGGTGATCGTCTGTTGCGTCGCAATCCTTTCATCGTTCCGGGCAACATTCACCTTACTTGCTGTACAATTCCACAATCAGTTGTTCCTTTATGTTTTCCGGAACACTTTCCCTTTCTGGCAAAGCAATGAAAGTGCCTTTCATTTCACCCTCACTCCAGTCAAGCCAGTTGAATTTATTATTCTTCCCCCTGAACTGGCTGGTAAGTGAATTGTTTCCCTGGCTCTTTTCTTTTAAGCCAATACTGTCGCCGGGCTTAAGCCTGTATGAAGGAACATTCACCACCTCACCATTTACAGTAACATGTTTATGTGAAACCAACTGTCTTGCAGCAGGGCGGCTCGGGGCAATTCCCAAACGATAAATGGTATTGTCTAATCTTGCTTCAAGCAGCTTGATGAGGTTTTCGCCTGTAACACCTTTCATGCGGGCCGCTTCCTCAAATGTGTTGCGGAACTGGCGTTCAAGCAAGCCATAAGTGTATTTGGCTTTTTGTTTTTCACGCAACTGAAGGGCATATTCCCCCAATGTTTTGCGTTTGCGTGTGGGGCCATGCTGACCCGGGGGATTACTGTTTTTGGTAAGATACTTACCATTGCCAACGATCGGTTCTCCAAAGATCCTGGCA
>JANRKT010000370.1:0-14209 GCA_033763355.1 Chitinophagaceae bacterium
ATCCGCCACTCCGTCTTCAACATACTGGGGAATGTCATCATCCCTCAAAAAGAAAACTTCAAGGGGGAAATTATCGCTCTCGGTCTTGAGCCGGTCTTTTACATTGCGAAGGTCTATACCACATTCATTCAGCAATTTTACCGAATCATCGTATAACCTCCCGGATTTTTGAATGGCAATACGCAACTTTGTCTGAACCATGATTTTAAATGATTTTATGGATTTATGGGAAGGCCCGGTCCCCGGTATTTTTATTCCGGTAATACACTTACATATTATTTTCTCTTGAAAAACTTAAATCCGATTGTCTGAACTCAATCTCCAATGCACGCTGATAAATAACTTCCTGAAACCCATTTCCCATGGCAGCGTGTACAAGCATGGCGCAACCAATTATCTTTTCTGTAATCTCTTTATATTTTAAATCACTCATCTTAGCATTCACAGTTTTCACTTTAATCCTTAAATCTCCTCAAATCCTGGTTCAGACGATAATAAAAAAAGGCTTACAGTTGTAAGCCCAATGTTTTATTATGAGTTGCACAAAACACCTGCGGCTTACCCGTGGGGCAAGAAATGATGATGGTGGATGTGCAACTGAAAATTCATGGCGCAAATTTAGGTACTAAATCCACTTTACCAAAAAAATTGATTCAAAGGTTGAAAGGCCTTCGGGGTTCTGTATAAATAGTTTTATAAACCTTTGGAGGTTTCTGGAGATTCAGCAAATTTTGTTACTTTATAAAACCCCGGAAATGAAACTCATTCTTGCTTCAGCCGCTGCGCTTTGCCTGCTTCATTCTTTCACTTTGCTCAGCCCTTCAAAAAACAAACACATTTATAAACTTGTCTGGAGCGATGAATTCAGCTATACAGGTTTGCCCGATACGGGCCACTGGAATTATGATGTGGGCGGCCACGGATGGGGCAACAATGAACTGCAGTATTATACTGCTTCAAGAGCTGAAAATGCAAGGGTGGAAAACGGGATGCTGATTATAGAGGCACGCAAAGAAAAATATGAGGACAAAAATTATACTTCAGCCCGTTTAATTACCAAAGGCAAGGGCGACTGGAAATATGGAAAGATTGAAGTAAAAGCAAAGTTGCCCAAAGGCAGGGGCACATGGCCAGCCATCTGGATGCTTGCTTCCACAACACCGCTTAAGTGGCCTGATGACGGTGAAATTGATATTATGGAACATGTTGGTTTTGACCAGGGAAAAGTACATGGCTCTGTGCATTGTAAAAAATATTATCACAGCATCGGCACACAAAAAACCGGGAATATCATGGTGCCCGGTTGCTCTGATGAATTTCATGTATATGGCGTGGAATGGAATGTAGAAAAAGTAATGGTATCAGTTGATGGCAAAACCTATTTCACTTTCACCAATGAACACAGCGGTTACGATGCATGGCCGTTTGACAACAAAATGCATTTGCTTTTAAACATAGCAGCAGGCGGCAACTGGGGCGGGCAGAAAGGAACAGATGAAAACATCTGGCCGCAAAGAATGGAAATAGATTATGTGAGGGTGTGGCAATGATTTTTATGCATCAATAAATGTGTTCAGCAATTATGAAACAACAAATCGTACATGTGGCCCTTGTAGTTGCAGATTATGATGAAGCCATCCGGTTTTATACTGAAAAACTAAATTTTATACTTGTTGAGGATACTGCTTTAAGTGAAACCAAAAGATGGGTACTGGTTGCCCCCAAAGGTTCCGATGGATGTTGTTTATTGCTCGCCAAAGGAGTTGGAGAAGAACAATGCAGCCGTATTGGCAATCAGACCGGCGGAAGGGTTTTCCTGTTTTTAAAAACAGATGATTTCTGGCGGGATTATAAAAGTTTTACTGATAGGGGCATCCGTTTTACAAGAGAACCAAAAGAGGAAGAATACGGAACGGTAGCCGTATTTGAAGACTTGTATGGCAACCTGTGGGATCTGATTCAATACAGCAATGGGAAATAACCAAACCTGGCTATGCCCGTTTTTTTTAACTTTAAATTACCGGTGGCAAAACAGCTTTGGCAAAACATTTTCCCTCTTATATAAAAAACTTTTAATTGTTTAAGATTTCTGTATTCGCAATCTTCTTTGCTTGCCTTTTTTGTGTGCCTGCTAAATCAACAGCACAGAAAACAGACAGCATTTATTTTAACCTTTATACAGACAGTCTGAAAAGAAATGTTCACAACTACATTAATGTGGTTGGCAAACTCAGCAACGGCAAATGGGCGCCCTTAACGTCCAGGGAAATTATTTTCACATCGTCAGCAGGAAAGTTTGAAGGCAATGACCTTATCCTTGACTCAACGGTAAAAGATGAAAAAGTAACCATAAAAGCGGTACTGAGGGAAGATCAGAAAATATGGAAGGACACACTTCTCTACATCAAGAAAGCCGAAAGCACTGAGAAGCTGAAAACAAAGGAAGAAATATTGGGTGAAAATCCCCGCAATGCCACAAAAAAGAAGAAGGGTAAAAAAGAAAAAAACCTGTGAGACATTTGATCTGCACAGGTTACAATATGAAATAGACAGGTTACTCTATTTTACTGCGGCCAGTTCTGATTTCATTTTCTTTGCATCTTCAAGAAACTTCGCAAGCCCGATATCTGTTAAGGGGTGCTTCAATAAACCCAAAATAGAATCCAGCGGGCAGGTGCAAACATCAGCCCCCGCTTCTGCGCACCTTACAATATGAAGTGCATTGCGTATAGAAGCGGCGAGTATCTCCGTTTCAAAACCCTGGAGAGAATAAATATGTGCAATTTGCTCTATCAGCACAACGCCATCCCAACTGCTGTCGTCAACCCGGCCGATAAAAGGAGAAACATAAGTAGCGCCGGCTTTAGCGGCAAGTATGGCCTGGCCTGCCGAAAACACAAGTGTGCAATTGGTCTTTATGCCGTTATCAGTAAACCACTTTAATGCTTTCACCCCATCTTTAATCATGGGCACTTTAACAACAATGTTGGGATGAATAGCTGCAAGTTTTTTTCCTTCCGCAACAATCCCGTCAAAATCGGTTGAAATCACTTCAGCGCTTACATCACCATCCACCATTTCGCAAATGCTGTGGTAGTGCCGCATTACGGCATCCTCACCTTTAATGCCTTCCTTTGCCATTAATGAAGGGTTGGTGGTTACACCATCAAGAATGCCCAGTTCATTGGCTTCTTTAATCTGCGCAAGATTTGCAGTATCAATAAAAAATTTCATGAGTTATCAATTAATAAATAAAGGAATAAAAAAAGCCCCTTCAGGTTCCGGGGTTAAAAAAGGCAGGTGAATTACATCGCACCGCTCAACCACCTACTCTTGCTGCCTTCCGGCCCTGGGAGGGTTCAGCAGGAGCTGGTCGTGTAAGACCTGCCGGCGCAAATATACAGCTAATAAGTAAGATGAAAATCAAAAGCAATAAAAGTCAAAAAGCAAAATTTTAAAAAGAACCGGCCCAATTAACCAATTCGCGTTTTGCATTTAGTAGCCCGGCCTGCTGAACTGGGAATTTAATTGTGCAACCCCGAGCAACTGGTCATAACGGCCGCCAAGTTCCCGGTAATACACAAGTATCATGTAATGGTCTTCGCTTTCCCACCAGTTGCCCTCTGTAAAACTTGTTGAGAAACCGCTTTTGTTATCAGCCTTATCTTTGGTTACATACATGTAATCATAGTAACCTTGTTTCAATTTCAAAGTGGTTTCGTACGCACCAGATGATGCATTGAACCGCATTTTGGCACTGTCAAGCATACCATAGTTGGTTATTTCGCCAAACAGGTAAACATCTTTGCCCGGGTATGGAGCATTGCCCGGAGGGATATAAGTAAAATGCACTTTTGCATATTCCGCTTCCCAGAATGGGTTTACATTTTCTGTCGTTTCGCTGGTGAACATGCCATTCAAATCTCTGAAAAAATAATACCGCTGGTTAACCCTGTCTGTTTCGGGCTTAACATACAATTCAAAAGTGCTGTCGGTATTGGTTTGTTTCTGCACCCTGTCGCCCAGCAAACGGAAGCTTCGCAGGTTAAGCCAACGCCACTCTTTGCCAGCAGCCACCAGGAAATCTTTTTCTGTATTGTATTCCACCATGTCATTCCTGAAAAAAAGCGGTGGGATATCTTTAATGCAGTTATCCCAGCGGTAATTCTGCAAAGCCACAACTTTTATCTGCTGGTTGGGATAGGTAACCGTTACCCCCTTTGTGCTCACTGCAACCTGAAGTTTATGATGTGTTCTGAAAAATTGCTGTGTAAAGGGTTGCTGAACCTGTGCAGCTATGGCAAGTTTGCTGTCGTAAACCAGTAAACGGCGGGTAAAAGCAAGTTGTGTAGTGTCACCATTCAAAAAAACTTTCAGGATATAGTTGCCCGCTTTGGTTGGCATGCAATTTCTGTCGGGTAATGTGGCCTGGTAATGGATATACCTTGTGAGCACTGATGATGAAACCCTGTAAGTGCTTATCCGCACCTGTGTAAAGCCCCTTACAAAATCAAAGTAACTCATCTGCACGGGGCTCCAGTCGCTGTTGCAAAGCTGAAAAGTATAGAAATAGTTTTTTACTTCCGGGTCCATATCATCAAAATTCAGCTCCAGTTTGTCGTTGCCGTTGAGCCGGATAATGGGATAGCCCAACTGGTCACCGTAAATATTAAACTTAATGGTCCGGATATTGGGATTAAACACCTGGTCCGGGTAACGCTGCGCTGCTGAATAAAAGAAAAACATACAGCAGCAAATTAACAACAACATAAGCCTCATCGGGAAAACGTTTATCTTCACAAATTACAAAAACATCGGCTTGAACCTTCCTTTCTTCATTGCAAAACGTGTTGCGTTTACCAAAGGGCCTTCATTTTCCAGGTTCATCATCCGTCTTTCCATGTTTGCCACAGCGCTCAGTGTTGCCGCTATGATACTTGCCCTTGCGTTTGTAAACGGCTTTCAGCAGGTAATCAGCGAGAAGGTATTCAGCTTCTGGGGGCACATCCGTGTGCAGCATTATGAACCTTTTAAAGTGAGTATTGCAGAAGAAATACCCATCAGCAGGAATGATACTGTTGTTAATGAAATTAAAAAAAACAATTCGGTTCAGTTTGTACAGGCCTTCGCCACCAAATCAGCTATACTTAGGGGAACCAAAGCCAATGAAGGTGTTTTATTTAAAGGGCTTGATAAAACTTACGACTTCAATTCTATCAACCGTTTTCTTACCAAAGGCAGGTGGATGAATATGCCCGACAGCGGCTACAGCGATGAAATAGTTATTTCAGAATTTTTTGCAGACCAGCTTGGTCTTGAAATAAATCAGAAGATCATCATTTATTTTATTCAGCCCGGAGGAGAAAAACCAAGGATAAGGCCATTGCTGGTAAGCGGCATTTATAAAACAGGAATTGATGTGTACGATAAGACCTTTATTATGGGCGACCTCAGGCTTATTCAGAGATTGAACGACTGGGCGCCTGAACAAATCGGCGGTTATGAGGTGGTACTGAAAGATTATTCAGCCATGTATCTTGTAAGCAACCAGATTTATGAGATACTTCCGCAAGGATGGGACAGCCGCACCATGCAGGAAATTTATCCTGAAATTTTCGACTGGCTGAATTTGCAGGATACCAATAAGGTTGTTTTAATCGCTGTAATGATAGCGGTAGCCGTTGTGAACCTGATTACCTGCCTGCTTATACTGGTATTGGAAAGAACAAGAATGGTGGGTGTATTAAAGGCGCTTGGCGCATCGGATGGCAGCATACAAAGGATATTTGTAACCCACGGGGCCATCATTGCATTAACCGGAGTTATAATCGGGTTATTTATTGGCCTTGGCATCTGCTGGCTGCAGAAAAAAACCGGTTTTATCAAATTAAATGAAGAGGCATATTATATGGCAGTAGCCCCGGTTAATATCATCTGGTGGCAGGTAATTGCGGTCGTAACCGGCACGTTCATGGTTTCATTTTCCATTTTATTTATTCCTTCGCTCATCAGCAAAAGAATTATGCCTGTAAAAGCCATTGAGTTCAGATAGGTATTTCAAAAAAAACTACATTTCTTAATCCGCTGGTTCCAATTGATCTTAATTTTGATTTTCGCCTTTTGATTTTTCCCTTTTCTCATACCTTTTGCTTCCTGCTGCCTGTCATTTGTTATTTTTTATTTTTCACCTTACAATATTAAACGTTACCGGAAACAAACCGATCTCCCCTACAATTATGTTTTTTGTAACCGGCCCCCTTGAATTGGAGCTGGCTTCATCTTTAAAAGTTTCATTGAAGAAACTTTCAAAAGAAGTCAGGTTGCTTCGGGTTGCAGAGCGGCTGGTTGCCAGTATGGATAACTCCAGGGGCTCCTTTGATATCACCACTTTAAAAAATTCCTTTCCGACTGGTTCTGCGAGAGTAAAAATTTCGCTTTCCAGTTTTGCCTTGGGTTCAACTCTGTATTCCGCGGCAGTCTTATTCATTTTTCTGTCAGGCAGCATAATGTTTATTTCATCATTGGGCATAATATCAATTACGCTGAAGTAAACCTGGAATTCGTTGTTGTTGGTGACCTTCATAATAAAATCGTCACCTAACTTAAAATCATATTCCCCTGTGTTTTCATTCAGTTTTGACCTTATGTCCCGTACCTCCTTTATGATGTACCGGCCTTCATTATCAAGTTCAGTTATCACAGGTATCATTTCTACCTGCACATTATTCGCCAGTACGCCTCCTTTGTCAAGGGTTCTCAGAAAAGATGCCTGCGCATTTTTGCGGACCTGTTTCCAGATGGCTTCCATTTCTGCTTTTACCAATGTATTCTTTACACCATCCGGCCACTCCTTCTCCCAAACAATTTTTCCTTCTTTGTTTACCAGCTGCAGTTTTTTCTTTTTTTCTGTGTCATCATAATAAGTTTCCAGTAAAAGGTCGCTGTTGGCTTTATTCAGGTCAATATACTTGTACTGCGACAGGTATTGTTTTAAGGCAACTGCAGATTCATGCTGGTAATTTATTTTCACTGATACCCCAAGGTTGCCAAAGCTTTTGCTGTCAAATATCACTTTCAATGCGCCCTTGTCCCGGAGTTTTGAAGTCAGTACTCCCTGGCACCTTACCAGTTCCACCCTTCTTATTATACCTGTTGCAGAGGGCGGGCCGCTTACATCTTTTGCTTCAACAGGATACAATTGAAAACTCACGCCATTGTTTAACTGATGTATGGTGCCCCGCGGAATGATAAAGGTTGAGTCATTCACCCATTTGTCAATGGTTACGATCTCCGGCGTTTGAACGTATTTGCCGCCCATTACCTGCAGGTCGGTATTTCCTTCTATCTGGGGTGTTTGATGGGGTATCCATGACTGCACATCGGCTTTTATCTTTTCAAACAAAATTTTATAACTGATGTCAGAACCCTGCAACTGCGAAACCGCCCTGCTGAACGCATAACTCAGTGAACCTACCCCATCCACTCCGTCATCTGTTTCATAATTCAACTGGTCGTGGCTGGAAGCGCTGATGACAACCATTTTAGATAACACATTCAATGCGGCTGATTCACTGAAGAACCGGTCTGCATTGCGGCTGCTGGCGCTGGTATTAGGCCTGTATTCCGGCGCCTGCAATGCGTCCTTTGTGCCCCTCACCCTTGTAACGCCGCCACGTGTGGCTGTCCCGGAATGGCATGCATCAAGCAAAACCAGCAGGCTACCGTCTGCGCCTATCCTGTCACGTAACAATATAAATTTTTCATTCAGTTCATCATCCCTGATGTGGTTCTGCCCCTGGTAATCCACCGGGTCGTACCTTGCTTTTGCATCGTATGGTATTATGGCTTCGTCATATCCGTCAAGTTCATCCCTCTTTTTATCATCATCAAATATCTGCTGGCCGTGACCCGAAAAATGAAAAACCACCACATCGCCTTTTCCTGAGCGGTTGATAAGACGATCAATAGCTAACATTATCGCTTTCTTTGTTGCCCTTTCATCCTTCAGCGTATCAATGTCCTTTTCTTTAAACCCATTATTCTTTAATGCAGTCTTCATATACCGCAGGTCATTGCGGGAACTCAGGCCGTCCCACCCGCTTCTGTCCGGGTAAGTTCCCACCGCAACAACCAGCGCAATTTTTTTTTCCTGCGAAAATGAATAAGAAAAAAATGATAACAAGCAGAGCAGCAGGTGAAGTTTCTTTTTCATAACACAATAATTTAAGCGAAAAAGAATAAGAAAAGCCTGTGAAAGTTATTAAGAAAAACAGATTGTACAATACCAAATCCTGTGTAGGAATTTTCCATAAATACAGGTACTGAAAAGAAGGTTAAAGTTTTGAAACCTGGCAGGTTTATGGAAGATTGCTGGTGAGGAACAAATCAGTTGAAAAACCTGCCAGGTTTTTACCGGTTTAAATATACTGGTTGATGATATTTTCCAGCCATTCCTGTTTACCACTGGTTTGTTTGGGCTCGCCATTTGCAATGGCGTAATCTCTCAGGTCTTCCAGTTTAAGCCTGCCATCTTCAAATTCCTTTCCTTTACCACTGTCGAAAGATGCATAACGCTCCTTGCGGAATTTTTTATACGGCGATTTCTGCATTACATTATCAGCTATAACCAACGCCCTTGCAAAAGCGTCCATCCCGCCAATATGTGCATGGAAGATATCTTCAAGGTCAGTTGAATTTCTTCTCGTTTTGGCATCAAAGTTTACGCCGCCGCCGGCAAAACCTCCTGCTTCAAGTATAATCAGCAATGACTCCACCATTTCATTGAGGTTCACCGGGAACTGGTCAGTATCCCACCCGTTCTGATTGTCGCCGCGGTTGGCATCAATGCTGCCCAGCATACCCGCATCTGCTGCAACCTGCAGTTCGTGCTGGAAAGTATGACCGGCCAGTGTGGCATGGTTCACTTCAATATTTATTTTAAAATCTTTATCAAGGCCATACTGCCGCAAAAAACCAATTACCGTGGCGCAATCATAATCGTACTGGTGTTTGGTTGGTTCGCAGGGTTTGGGTTCAATAAAGAACACCCCTTTAAAACCCTGTTTGCGGGCATATTCTTTTGCCATATTCAGAAAACGGCCAAGGTGATCAACTTCCCTTTTCATATTCGTGTTCAGCAAACTCATGTAACCTTCCCTACCGCCCCAGAATACATAATTTTCACCACCCAGTGCAATGGTGGCGTCCAATGCATTTTTAACCTGTGTGCCTGCATAAGCTACAGAGGCAAAATCAGGATTTGTTGAAGCGCCGTTCATGTAACGGGGGTTGGAAAAAACATTGGCAGTGCCCCATAATAACTTTACACCGCTTGCAGACTGCTTCTGTTTTGCATAATCAACAATAGTTTTTAAACGGCTTTCATATTCTGCAATGTTTGCGCCTTCATCAACAAGGTCCACATCATGAAAACAATAATACGGCACACCCAGTTTGGTAATAAATTCAAATGCAGCATCCATTTTATCTTTTGCCCTTTGCACCGCATCAGTTGATACATCCCACGGAAAATGTTTGGTGCCGGGGCCAAAAGGGTCGTTACCTGTATTGCAGAAGGTATGCCAGTAACAAACTGCAAAGCGCAGGTATTCCTTCATGGTTTTACCGGCCACTACCCGGTTTTCATCATACCACTTATAAGCAAGCGGGTTATCTGACTGCGGCCCTTCATACTTTATCTGGCCGATCCCTTTAAAATATTCCTTGTTACCGAGAACTATACCCATAGTAAGAGCGTTTTAATGTATTTGGTTAAGATAATAATTTAGCGAGTTGCTGTTTCCAGTGGTGGTATAAATTTTCATAAGCATGCTGCAGGTCTTTTTGCGGATGGATACTTTGCAAAGGTTCAAGCCCGGTAAAACATTCTTTAAAATTTTTATAAATGCCCGCACCCATACCAGCGCCACGTGCTGCACCAAGAGCGCCATCTGTGTTGTAAAGTTCAACCGAACACTGGTTAACGGCGGCAAATACATCCCGGAACAAAGGGCTTAAAAACATATTTGCATAACCCGCCCTTACCGTATTTACCTCAAGGCCCATTTGCCGCATCACATCAATACCGTAACGCAGGGCAAATATAATCCCTTCCTGTGCAGCACGGAGCAAATGCGCATTTGAATGCCGGTTGAACTCCAGCCCCGTTACATGGGCCGTAAGGTTTTTATTGGCCAATACCCTTTCGGCCCCGTTACCAAAGGGATACCATTTCAGCCCATCCGAACCGACAGGTGCTGTTGCAGCAAGCTTATTCATCTCATCATAACTGTAATTGCCCAGTTGTTTCCTCATCCAGCTGTTGAGTATGCCCGTGCCATTTATGCAAAGCAGCACCCCATTACGGGGTTGCGCAGGCGAATTGTTTACATGCACAAAAGTGTTTACCCTGCTTTGCGGATCGTATTGCGGCCTGTTATGTACAGCATATACCACGCCTGATGTGCCTGCAGTTGCAGCAAGCTCACCGGGCTGCAATACATTTAATGAAAAAGCATTGTTGGGCTGGTCGCCTGCACGGTATGCCACAGGAATGCCTTTCTTTAATCCCAGCAAATCTGTAGCGGCTTTACTCAATTCGCCCTGGCGGGAAAATACAGGAACTATTTCCGGCAGCAATTTTTTATCAAACCCGAAATGCTGAAGTAATTCACCACTTACTGCCTGAGTGGTAAAATCCCAGAAGATGCCTTCGGATAAGCCGGTATCTGTAGTACATATTTTTTCAGTTAAACGGTATGCGATATAATCGCCGGGCAACATGATCTTATCAACCTGCTCAAAAATCTTTGGTTCGTTTTCTTTTACCCAGGCTAATTTGGCAGCGGTAAAATTTCCGGGTGAATTGAGTAAATGTTTGAGTGAAAAATCATGGCCTAATTTTTCAAAAGCTTTATCACCATATTCAACCGCACGGCTGTCGCACCAGATGATGGAAGGCCTCAATACCTTTCCTTCTTTATTTACACAAACCAGCCCATGCATCTGGTAAGAGATGCCTATAGCCGCTACTTCATCTGGTTTAAATGAATTTTTTTGTTTCAGCAGTTGTGTGGCATTAACCAGTTCCTTCCACCACATTTCGGGTTCCTGCTCTGCAAAACCAGGTTGAGGAGATGCAATGGGCATTTCATTTGAAGGGGAAAATGCAGATGCCACCGTTTTACCCGTTGCTGTTTCAAGCAAAGCAGCTTTTACTGAAGAAGAACCAATATCGTATCCCAATAAATATTTCATAATTTTTTTTACCAGAACCTTACATAAATGGCGCCCAGCAGAGCAAGTATAATCAATATCATTGCCGTCATGCGCGGCGAAACTTTAAACATGCTGCTGTTGTATTGAATGGCTTTCGGATTATCTTTTCCTGAGCGGTCAGCAAGGGATATTACCGCCATCATCGCCACCACAATAAAAAACACCCAACCCATCGTAACAAGAAAAGGAATCTCAAATTTACCTTCTGCTGCAGGATAAGCCGTGTACATCCAGGTATCATTGCCGGCCAATTGCGGCAGATAATTATTAAATAAGATAGACAATAAAAACCCGCCCACTATTCCTACAATTGCAGCGAGGGAAGTGGTACGTTTCCAGAAAAAACCCAGGAGGAACACGGCAAAAATGCCAGGCGAAATAAAACCGGTGTATTTCTGTATAAACTCAAACCCGCCTTTGCCGCCAATGCCCAACCAGTCGTCCCATGTAAATAAAATAGCAATAAGCATAGCAACAAGAACGGTAAGCCGTCCGGTCCACACCAATCTTCTTTCTGATGCCTCCTTGCCAATATACTTTTTATAAATATCCAGCGTAAAGATGGTTGAAATGCTGTTGGCCTTGCCTGCAAGCGATGCAACAATAGCCGCCGTCAGCGCTGCCATAGAAAGGCCCTTTAACCCGTTTGGTAAAAAACCAAGTATAGCTGAATATGCATTGTCTTCACGGAATTCCCCATTGGTGAGCATCTGCTGCTGCAATTCGCCCTGCTGGTGCAATACATAAGCGGCAATACCGGGAACCACAACTATCAGTGGCATTAATACTTTAAGGCAGGCGGCAAATAATATTCCTGTCCGTGCAGTTTTTAAATCGGCGCCCAATGCCCTTTGGGTAATGTATTGATTGCACCCCCAGTAGTTGAGATTAGCCACCCATTGCCCGCCCAGCATCATAGCTATGCCGGGCAAACTGATGTACCTGTTCACTTCGCCTGCAGTTGCTTCAGGGCCGGGTTTATTAAAAATCATATCAAAATGATCCGGTGATTGTTTCAGCAACTGGTTAAACCCTGCCAGCACATCTTTTCCATATCCGAACTTTTCACTCACAAGTGTTAATGCAAGATAAGTTGCAGCCAGTCCGCCTATAATTAAAAAAAACACCTGTATCACATCCGTATATCCAATTACTTTCATGCCCCCCAATGTAATAATGAGGGCAAATACCGCCAAAGCAATCATGATGATGTGAAAATTTGTTCCTCCGGTAAGGTTATTAATGGCCAATGCACCAAGAAAAAGAATTGAAGTAAGGTTGACAAATACATAAAGAAACAACCAGAAAACGGCCATGACCACTGCCACACCTTCATTGTACCGCTGCTTGAGGAACTGCGGCATGGTGAAAATTTTATTCTTCAGGTATATGGGCATAAAGAATACCGCAACGATAATAAGGGAAACCGCTGCAATCCATTCATAAGCCGATATAGCCAGCCCGAGACGGAAACCGTTACCTGACATGCCTATAAATTGTTCTGCAGAAATGTTGGAAGCAATCATGGAAGCGCCAATGGCCCACCATGTTAATGACCCCTCTGCAAGGAAAAATGCTTTGGAATCATGTTCACGGCTTTTTCTTTTCTGGTAAACCCAGTAACCATAACCGGCAACAATGACAAAATAAGTAAGGAAAACAATATAATCTGCAGTAGCAAGCTTGCTGTTCATGTACGATTGTTTACTTTATAAGCGGGGGATGAAAGTAAGAAGTTTAAGAATGTGATTTCAGTATTGTGAGAAAAAATTTTTAAGTAATCCATGCTTATTGGCGGAACACCAGATGAATTCATTAGGTTATTCAAAAAAAACCATCAGATAAGCATCAGGCTGCAACCCCTGATGTCGCTGTTATCCATACGCCCCATTACTTCAAAACTTCCGTCTGCATACAGCTTTCCCGCATCATCAGTGGCAATAAAAGAGCAGGAATAAATATTGGCAAAGTCAATAATATTGATTGCCCCCAAAGCATACACTTTGCCATCACCGGGTGCATCATGAACCGTTAAAGGATCATCTTCATCCCTTACAAGTACCTTTATCCACCCGGGGCAATTAAATATGCCATCATGTTTCGAGTAAGCCTGCGATAACAGTTCTGTCATTCCATATTCTGAATGTACTTCTTTTACACCCATCTGCTTTTTAATAATGTCATGCACTTCCGCCCTTGTAATCTCCTGCCTCCTTCCTTTCATTCCGCCGGTTTCCATAATGATGGTATGGGTTAATTGCATGGGGTATTGTTCGGCAAAATCAAGTAAAGCGAATGTTACGCCGATCAGAATTGTCTTCTGGCCCTGCCTTTCCAGGTCTTTAAGTACATCATGCAATTCACTATACTGGTTAAGATAAAAACCGCTTTGCGGATGTTTACTCTGCCTGATGAGCTCATCTGCCATAACAACAAGCGAAGAATTGTTTCTTTCAAGATATGACGGAAGAAGTGCGATAATGCACCAACCGGCAACACTTCCGTAGAAATGTTCAAAACCTGTGAGAAAACTTTTCCTGTATAAAGAGAGGTCTTTTACAAAATGTTTGCTGCTGACCGTTTGGGTAGTGCCGCTGCTTTCAAATATGGCAACGGGTTCGAACGTTGTTGTGGTTACCTGCTGAGATTTGAAAAAGGAAACAGGCAGAAAAGGGATTTGGCAAATATTTTTTACCTGTTCAGGCAACAAGCCGAGGGTATTTACGTATCTGTGATATACAGGGTTATACTGATACTGGAAATAAAAGATTTCCCGTGCCAGCGATGTGAAAGCGGAATTGTTAAAATCAAATATTTTCTGTTCAAAATCAGTATAGCCCTTTAGGTTATTCAATCCGGAACTTTTAAATTTGACGGAGGAAATTCAATTCATGAAATACTTACTGATCATTTTCATCACAAGCCTGCTCAT
>JANRKT010000371.1:0-10433 GCA_033763355.1 Chitinophagaceae bacterium
AGTTACCTTTTCCCCAGTTCAATCACTTCACAATCTTTCATATCCTTGCGGTCAATTACAAATCTTATGATTGTTCTCACTTTATGCCAGCCCTGTTTGCCTGCTGCGCCGGGGTTCATGTGCAGGCAATTGATCTTATCATCGTAAATAACTTTCAGGATATGTGAATGCCCGCTGATAAAAAGTTGTGGTTTATGAATGGCCAGTTGTTTTTTTGTTTCAGGGTTATAGCGGGGTGGCGACCCGCCGATATGTCTCATCATCACTTTTACTTCTTCACACATAAACACGAGTTGTTCAGGATAAATACTCCTGATCTCATTTCCGTCAATATTGCCATAAACACCCTTTAACCTGGTCTCACCGTCCCGGTCTGCCTGTCCGGCAGGCAGGTCTGACCATTTGCTGCGTAGCTGATCAACCAGCTCCATTGAACCCAAATCACCGGCATGCCATACTTCGTCACAATCTTTGAAATACTCAAATACTTTTTCATCAAGCCAGCCGTGTGTGTCCGATATAAGGCCAATTCTCTTCATAATGTTATTCCTCCAAAACTATTAGTAAATTTACATTGCTATGGTTTTACGCATACCACTATTATTTGAGGGATCGAAGGCATCGAAAAACTTATATGCTCTCTTTGACAGCGGGGCTACATATTCATGTATTAATGAAGACAGGGCTGAAGAACTGGAGCAGTTTACCACCTTACATACTCCCATGAGACTTGCCACAGCAAGCGAGCATGTTTTTATGGAGATTACACAAAGGGTTACACTTGATTTTTATAAAGATGACATTCGTTTGTCAGACGAATTTCTTGTTGTTCCAAATCTTTCAGAAGAAGTTGTGATAGGCGCCACTACCATGCAGAAATGGAGAATAAAACTTGATTTTGAACATGACACCATTATTATTGATCCGAAGGTGGCTAAACTGATCCTCATTAATCTTACAAAAAAAGATTAATACATTTGTATATGCCCTTCTTCCGAAACTTCACATACTGGATTGATAAACGCAAATGGAAATATATTTTCCTTCTTGCTACATTAGAACTATCACGAAAACAGGGCCATTAGCTATACGCTAAAACAGAAACGCCGCTAAAGGCTAACAGCTAAATGCTCACAGCTTGAATAACCCAATTCCCAATTAACCAATCAACTAATTTACCATGCCCCATTATTATAAACTCGGAAACATTCCCCACAAACGCCATACACAATTCCGTAAGCCGGATGGCACACTGTATAGCGAACAGCTGTTTTCAACTGAAGGGTTCAGCGATGATTATTCATTGCTTTACCATTGCCATCCTCCAACACAAATCATCAAAACAGAACCGCAGGTTGATGTATCTCCTCAGGTTGCTGAAGAAAAAATGCTTAAACACCGTTGTTTTGAAGGTTTTCACATAAAACCCGGCGGGGAGTTTTTGCAAAGTCGTGTACCTGTGCTGGTCAATAATGACTGCCATATTGTGCTGGCTGCGCCGCAAAGCGGAACAAAAGATTATTATTATAAAAACACCGATGCTGATGAAATGATTTTTGTGCACGAAGGCAGCGGTATAGCGCATACACAATATGGCGAACTGCCATTCAGTTACGGCGATTATATTGTATTGCCAAGAGGAACGATTTACCAGATTGAATTTAAAGATGAGAAGAATCGCCTCTTTATAGTAGAATCATTTACGCCGCTACGGTTTCCTAAAAGATACATGAGCAAATTCGGTCAGCTGATGGAACATGCTCCTTATTGTGAACGTGATATCCGTCCGCCGCAGGATTTAAAAACTCATGACGAAAAAGGTGATTTTCTGATTAAAGCAAAAAAGAGGGGGATGTTGTATGGGTTACATTATGGAACACATCCGTTTGATGTGATTGGCTGGGACGGCTGTTGTTACCCCTTTATTTTTTCCATTCACGATTTTGAGCCGATTACCGGCCGGGTACATCAGCCGCCGCCTGTTCACCAGACTTTTGAAACGAATGCATTTGTTGTCTGTTCATTTGTGCCGCGGTTGTTCGATTACCATCCGCAGGCCATTCCTGCACCATATAATCACAGCAACATTGACAGTGACGAAGTGATTTATTATGTTGACGGCGATTTTATGAGCCGCAAGAATGTAACAAGGGGAATGATAACCCTTCATCCTGCAGGGATCCCACATGGCCCGCATCCGGGGGCTGTGGAAAAAAGCATTGGGGCCAGAGAAACCAAAGAGCTTGCCGTAATGGTGGATACTTTCAGGCCGCTGATGCTGACAAAACAGGCGCTTGAGATAGAAAACCAGAAATATATTATGAGCTGGGCGGAGTAGGAAAGCTTTTAGTTCTTGACTTACGGCTAATAGCTTTTCTTCATATCTTTATCGAAAGGCCGGTTCTGATAAAATTCAGCGGCCTTTTGTTATTTTCGAAATCTTATATGGATCGCAACGAAGCCCAAACAAGAAGAGACCTTATCGATCCCAAGCTTTTTTTAAGAGATTGGACGAACGACCTGGTAAAAGTAGAAATCACTCCGGGCGGTACGGATATTGTCAACGGAAAGCCCAAAAGAAGAAGAGGCCGTTCTGATTACTTGTTGTGTATAAAAATAGGAGAAGGCAAACCCGTAATGCCCATTGCAATTTTAGAAGCTAAAAAAGAAAGAAGCCCCTGCACTTTAGGATTACAACAGTCGCAGGGATATGCAAAACGATTCAATGTGCCTTTTGCTTTTTCTACCAATGGGCATAAATTTTCCGAATATAGTGAAGACAAAGGAACGATTGATGAATATGATAGTCTTGATATTTTTCCAACTCCATCTGAATTGATTGCCAGATACGAAGCGTACAAAAAAATAAAACTGCAAAGCGAAGAAGCAAAAGCCCTCTTTACAAAATATAAAAGCGGTGAATCAACGAGATTTTATTATCAGGATGCTGCTATCCGTTCCATCTTTGAAACAATAGCCGTTGGCAGAAAGAAAATGATGCTTTGTCTCGCAACAGGCACGGGTAAAACTTTTATTGCAAAAGAATTGCTCTGGCGTTTATCACAGGCTGGCCACTTAAGAAGAGCTTTGTTTTTAATTGACCGTGATGAACTGCGGACACAGGCTATTACGCATTTACAGGGAGTATTTGGCGATGATGCACAGGAAGTAACTACTTCCAATCCCGCCACCAATGCAAAAATTCTGATTGCAACGTATCAAACATTGAACATTGCTTCAGAAGACAGTACTCCGGATTTCTGGAGGAAAAACTTCCCTCCCGATTTTTTCAGTCATATCATCATTGATGAGTGTCACCGGAGTGCTTGGGGCAAATGGAGCATTGTGTTAACTGATAATCCGAATGCCATTCAGATTGGTTTAACCGCTACGCCGAGACTATTAACCGGTGAAAAAGGCGAAGAAGGAAAAAGGGATGAAGAAATTACCGCCAATAATATTAAATATTTTGGCGAACCTGTGTATGAATACAGCATTGCAGATGGACAGAATGATGGTTATCTCGCTGCCTGCGAAGTGATAAAACGCAGGCCCGATATTGACAGCCTTACATTAGTTAGAGAAGAACTGGAAACAAAAAATATTGCTGATGCTTACACCGGTGAAACAGTAACGGGTGAAGACCTCGACGACATTTATTCGGCTACTGATTTTGAAAAACAATTATTGCTGGATGATCGGGTACAAAGCATGTGCAGCAATTTGTTTAATGAGTTATTGCAAACAGGAGGGCCTCACCAGAAAACAATTATTTTTTGCGCCAGTGACATACATGCAGAAAAAGTGGCCATTCAATTACATAATCTTTACCGGCAATGGTGCAGGCAAACTGGCGCTGCACCGAAAGAGAGTTATGCATATAAAGTAACGGCAAAAGGCGGGGGCGCCAAAGATTATATTGCCGAATTAAGAGGTTCTTCCAATTCACATTTTATTGCAACTACGGTAGAGCTGCTTTCCACCGGAGTGGATGTGCCCAACCTAAATAATGTGGTGTTCTTTAAATATGTAAAATCGGCTATCAGCTTCTACCAGATGGTAGGCCGGGGCACACGTATTGGCGAACCAAGAGGCAGTAAACTGATGTTCCGCATTTTTGATTATACCAATGCCACCCGTTTGTTTGGAAAAGATTTTATAAGCAAACCCGCCAGTCCGCCGAAAGAAGGACTCGTGCCGCCACCGGTGCCAGGAAGAATTGTGGAAGTGGCGGGGCAGCAATACATCGTGCAAATTGAAGATGAAGGTAAAAGCATATTGGTGGAAGAAGACGGACAGGATGTGCTGATACCTTATGAAATATATAAAGAGCGGCTGGCAACTACGCTGACAGAAAAAGTACAGGATATTGAAACATTAAAAAAGGTTTGGGTAAATCCTAACAACAGAAAAGATTTATTGAACGAATTACCCGGCGGCAGTACGGCTGTTTATTTAGTAAGGGAACTGGAAGAAGAACAGGAATGTGATTTATATGATGTGCTGGCGCAATTGGGTTTTGGAACGATACCCAAAACAAGAGGTGAAAGAGCAGCAGGTTTTACCTTCCGCAACAAACCCTGGTTAAAAGCATTTCCCGATAAGACACAAAAAGTATTAGAAGCTATAGCAAGCCAGTTTGCAAAGGGTGGTATTGAAGAATTAGAAACAAAAGAATTATTTGATGTTGAGGAAATAGCTAGTAACGGCGGCGTTGAAGCTTTATCAGGATTATCACAGGAACCTACATTTTATATTCATGAAACTAAATTGAGATTGCTTGCATGACGGGTGAATTAATTGATAAAAAGATTGGGGACTTAGTTGAAAAGAAAATTGAGATATTCAACAAGAATACTCATGCAAAAAATGAGTTTACATATATAGATATATCAAGCGTTGATAATATTACCAAAAAGGTTATTGAAGCTAGAAGCATTCCTGTAAACGAAGCTCCGAGCAGAGCAAAGTATATTTTGAAAAAAGGTGATATTATTGTGGCGAACGTAAGACCAAATCTGAATGCTGTGGCCTTAATAAACGAATCGTTTGATGGAGCAATTGGCAGTAGCGGCTTTACAGTTTTGCGACCGTTGGCAGATGTTTCAAACGACTTTCTCTTTTATAACCTGGTTTCCCCAAAATTTATTGAGTACGTGGAAGACTTAGTCCAAGGGGCAATGTATCCTGCCATCAACGATACTGATGTAAAAAGATTTTCATTAAAAATTCCGAAGACAAAATCAAATCAAAGGAATATTGCGGTTGACATAAAAAGAAAAACTACACAGATAGAACAAATGCGTCAATCTGCCTTGCAGCAAAAAGAAGCAGTAGAAGCCTTGCAGGGAGCTTTGTTGAGAGAAGTGTTTCCTTATAAAGAAGGTGATGAATTGCCGAAAGGATGGAAGTGGGAGAAGATTGGAAACATAATGGATGAAGACAGAACACAGGTTCAACCTTATGATGAAGAGTTTAAAAATTTACCTTTCATTGGTCTTGAAAACATTGTTTCCAATACACGGCAATACACAGATGAAGAATACAATCCGCCTACAAGCACTTGTTTTAAGTTTTCTTCAAAACATGTTTTATATGGTAAATTGAGACCTTACCTGAATAAGGTATTCCTTCCCTCAGCAGATGGGAAATGCTCAATGGAAATATTACCGCTTCTTTCAAAGAATGGTTATGGTCGTGAGTTTATTGCAGCAGTATTACAAAGTGAAACTGTAATTGGCAATACAGTTAAGTTTTCAACCGGAGGAAGAATGCCAAGAGCAGATATTAAGAAATTAAGAAAATTATCAGTTGCCATACCTGCGGATTCAGAGGAGTGCAACAAGCTTGGCAGCCGAGTCGCTAAAAAAATAGAATCATTAATAAAGTTCAATGAGAAATCATCAGAACAACTTGAAGCCATCGAAGCATTACCAGCGGCGATATTAAGAGAGGTATTTGAGTTTTAGAATAATTAATTATGGCAAAATCAAAAAAAGAAATCAATAAAGCAATTACTTCAGTTGCTTCAATGAATAAAGCGATTAAAAGTATTTGCAATATACTGCGCAGGGATAAAGCGAAAGGCGCAAGGCTTTATGTACCGGAACTAACCTGGTTGTTTTTTCTTCTTTATTTAGATATTAAAGAACAACTGGCAGAGAAAAAAGCAACGGCGTTAAATCTTGAATACTCTCTTGTATTGCCATCACCTTACAAATGGTGTGACTGGGCAGCGCCATATAGCAAGAGCAAAAGCAAAGATGACATTATTGCCAATAAAGAACAGGGCTGGAAACGATGTGAGTTGGACAACAGCAGTACAGGAGCTTACCTTAAGTTTGTAAACGATGAATTGTTTCCTTATCTCAAATCATTAAGGGAAGATAATAATGCTACGCATCTGCAGCGGATAGTAGCAGAGATTTTTATTAACAAGGAAAAAACAATTGTTGCCAGTGTAACCAACCTGCAGGATGTAATTGACAAAGTGCATGAACTAAGCGATGCCAACATCAGCGATCAGCACATGTTTCCCATTTCGCAGGCATTTGAAGGTTTACTGCCAAGCTTGGGAGAAAAGAAAAATGATGGTGGCCAGTTCTTCACTCCAAGAGAAGTGATACGCCTGATTGTTGAAGTGGTAAACCCGCAATTAGAGAAAAGCGTTTATGACCCATGTTGCGGCACCGGAGGATTTTTGATTGAAGCATACAAACACATGCTGAAACAAAACCCCACGCCTACACAGATTGAAGCATTGAAATCGGAAGCTTTCTTCGGTCGTGAAGATGCTGATGAAGCCATTCCGATTCTACTTGCCAATATGGCTTTGCATGATATTGACTTACCACGCATCTGGCATGGCAATACATTGACAAGTGCCGTTACTTATGGTGATTTATTCAAAGGTGCACCTAACCAGTTTGATTTTATTCTCACCAATCCGCCGTTTGGCAGCAAAGAAGGTAAGGCGGCGCAGGCACAGTTTGCTTATAAATGTGGCAAAGCACAAATTCTTTTTCTGCAACACATCATAGATAGTCTTGCTGACGGGGGTGTTTGCGGAATGGTGATAGACGAAGGTGTTTTGTTTCATACTAAGACAGCAGCCTACAAGCAAACGAAAAGAAAGCTGCTGAATGATTGTGATTTGTTTTGCATCATCAGCCTGCCGGGTGGCGTATTTGTAAATGCCGGTGCCGGTGTTAAAACAGATTTGTTTTTCTTCCGTAAAGGGTTACCTACAGAAAAGATCTGGTACTATGATATGACGCTTGGAGATGATTTCAAACCAAGAAAAGTCAACAAAGGAAATCCATTAGAGTATAAACATTTTGAAGATTTTCTTTATCGTTTAAGATTGCCGGATGATTCACCTGAAAAAATAAGTGAACGAAGCTGGTGGTCAACAAGAGAAGAAGTTGAAGGCAAGCAGTATGATTTAAAGGCCGTCAATAATAATGCACCCGACTTTTCGGATAAACGAACACCTGATCAGCTCTATAAAATTATTTCTGATGCACAGGGTGAAATTAATAAAGGATTGAAAGCATTAACAGGTGGCAAAGTGATTTATCCGGAGAATGATGCAATTATAACGGCGGGGGAGGGGTAAATGGCTGTTGAAAGTCAATATTTTAAATTTTTAACCCGGCAAACTTTGGAAATCCCATAAATGGCCTTAAGTTTGCCTTAACTTATAAGTTAAGTTGATTGTCCAATTGGTCAAAATACCGGAATTAGCCTTTGAGAAAGTACATTATTATACTGTGCTGTTTGAGGGTCGTCCTTATTCTGAGTTCAGGGATTTTCTTATCCGCATGAGCCAAGAGGATAAAGACAAAGTTGAGTTAGCGGAAATTAACCGGTATATACAGCAAATAGGGATAGAATATGGAGCACACAAGGAACATTTCAAGGAAGAGGATGCTGCAGAACGTTTACCTCCGCCTTATCATCAGTTCATCGAAACAGGGGATCCCGATGATTATGGCCTGCGGCTTTATTGTATCCGGCTTACCCCATCCATAGTTATTTTATTAAACGGCAACAGGAAAACAGCATTAAAAGTCCATAACTGTAAAAACTGCTATACGCATTTTGACAGGGCAAGAAAAATATCCCGGAAAATCACCGAAGCCATTACTGACGGTTTTATTGAAATTGACAATGAAGAAAAGGAAATTATCATTGATGGTGATTTTGAAATGACGATTTAACTGAAATGAACCACTACTAAACCATGGTAAAGAAGAAAAAAATACTGAAGGCCGAATCTACGCCTGAGTTCAAAATCACTATTGACTCAATGCCGGAGGAAAGCAAAATCTTTGTTGACAAATCACTTGAGATTGCCCATTACATTTTTCAGTTGATGGAACAAAAGGGATTGAAACAAAGGGACCTTGCAGCCAAAATGGGAAAGACAGAAGCCGAATTAAGTAAGATTTTAGCCGGTATGCATAACCTTACGTTGCGTTCGGTTGCAAAACTGGAAGCGGCATTAGGCGCAACGATCATCTGTACCCCTAAAAAAATAAATGTGGCATTTCCGTCAGATGTAAAGACACAGGTACTGGAAGGAGTAAAAGCAAAAATTGAGCATGCAACACATAGCCCTCTTACCTATGAAGCTAAGGTCGTACGTATGTTCAGCAAAGGAAAATCACCCATCAACTCTGAAGCAATATGAGTTCTGTAAGGAAAATAGATGCAGATAAAATACATATACTTAGTATCAGAACATTAAAAGGAAACATTGATGCCTCGTCTGAAGCAAATACCGATAAGATTGCCAGCCATCAATTCAATTTCGAGTTGGCTACAGGTTTAAACCCGACTGAAAAAGTTGTAGGCCTGCAACTTCTTGTAAATATCAATGCAGTTGATAAAGATGATAAACCATTAAGCATACGAGGCTCCTATACACATGAAATGCTTTTTCATGTTGATAACCTTGATGAATTCATTGAGACCAGTGAAAGCGGTAACGTTATTGATGCAGGATTAGGAAGTACTTTAATAAGTATTATTTATTCAACGGTACGGGGAATTATTTGTACAAGAACACAAGGTACATCATTAGGCTTGGTTGTTTTACCTGTTATTGACCCAAGAAAATTGATGGGTTTAGCAGAAAAGGAAGAAGTGAAAGCAGAGTAGTACCGTGTAAACAGTTTCCAGGCCATTCAATTTCGTATCTGGATAACCCAAACCCTGTGGGAATTTATCATCAAGGGTTTTGTGATGGAGGATGAACGGCTGAAAATGGGCAAGCGGTTTGGCAAGGATTATTTTGATGAGCTTTTAGAACGCATCTGGGAAAACAGGGCCAGCGAAAGACGATTATATTTAAAAATAACCGACATATATGAGCAGTGCAGAATTGATTTTATTATAAGGATGCTGAACTGGCGCATACATTTTCTTCAAAACAGTCATTCCACAGCGACTGTATATGGTTAATGAACACATAAAACCGGTGGTCGGGTTAACAGGTTGAGAAAAATCCTTTCCCGGTTTGGTAAACTTTTTTATATTCGGATAACCAAAAACCCCTTGCCATGATAAAACTGCAGGATTTAAAAGTTGGTGATATTGTAATGGTTGAATTTGAAGGGCAGATGATTGACGGCGACGTAACCGAAATCAGTAAGGGTGATAAGAAAGCCTGTGTGCTGCACGGTGAACAGGAATTCTGGTATGACTGGCACGACCTTCACCCTGTTCCTTTAACGGAGGAACAGTTGGTTAAACTCAATTTTGAGGTGGTTGATGAAAACACGGGAAGCGGGAACGGGCAGTTGTATGTGCGGGGGCCGTTTTCTTTAAAGTTTCTTAAAAAGAACAACGATACTGATATTTTACTCACTTACAGGGATGAGCAGCGCCTGCTGCATGAATCCCTTTATGTGCACCAGCTCCAGAACCATTACAAAGGCATGACCAACTTCGACCTTCACCGCTGATTCTGGTAATCAGGCTCCGTCAGGGTGTCTTATATCATTGGTTTTCCACAAAAAAGGGGAATTTTTCCCCTATTTTTTTCCTGTTCCATTCATTTCACCTACCTTTGCGCACTCAAAAAGTATGGCCAAACAAGCACTCATTAAACAAGATGGTATTATAACTGAAGCGCTGAGTAATGCAATGTTCCGTGTAAAACTGGAAAACGGCCACGAAATACTGGCAACCATCTCCGGTAAAATGAGGATGAACTACATCAGGATATTGCCTGGTGATAAAGTGGGGTTGGAAATGAGCCCATACGATTTAAGCAGGGGAAGGATCATTTTCAGGTATAAATAATCACAGCTTAGGGCTGAAATAAAAAATAAGGTCATGAAAGTAAGAGCATCCATTAAAAAGCGCAGTGTTGATTGCAAGATTGTGAAGCGAAAAGGAAGGCTGTATGTAATCAACAAGAAAAA
>JANRKT010000372.1:0-13566 GCA_033763355.1 Chitinophagaceae bacterium
TACAACTATGAGCAGCGAACAACCAATCATTGTGGGCCTCGACATCGGAACCACCAAAATTGCCGCTATTGCCGGCAGGAAAAATGAATTCGGGAAACTGGAGATCCTCGGCTTTGGCCGTGCCAACAGCAATGGCGTACAACATGGCATGGTGCTGAATATTGACCAGACCATCAAAGCCATTCAAACCGCTTTGGAAAACTGTTATGCTTCCAATCCCAACCTGGAGATTAACGAAGTGTATGTGGGTATTGCAGGGCACCACATTAAAAGCCTGCAAACACGCGGCGATATTGTGCGCCAGTCAACCGATGACGAAGTAAAGCAACACGAAATTGACCAGTTGATTGCTGACCAGTACAAAACTTATATCCCCGCAGGGGACCAGATCATTGATGTTATCCCGCAGGAATTTACTGTTGACAATTTTCAGAATATCCCCAACCCCATCGGGTACAGCGGTGTAAAAGTGGGGGCCAACTTTCATATCATAACAGGCGATAAAAATGCCATCCGCAATATTTACCGCAGTGTAGAAAAAGCGAAATTAAAAGTGAGGGACCTTGTGCTGCAGCCGCTGGCTTCGTCTGCTGCGGTAATGTGTGAACAGGACCTTGAGGCCGGCGTTGCCATTGTTGACATTGGCGGCGGCACCACTGACCTTGCAGTTTTTTATGAAGGTATTTTAAAACATACTGCAGTTATTCCCTTCGGCGGTGAGAATATTACCAATGACATTAAAACCGGTTTGGGAGTTTTAAAAACACAGGCCGAGCAAATGAAAATACAATTCGGCAGTGCACTGGCCGATGAAGCAAAAACCAATGCATACATTACCATTCCCGGGTTAAGGGGAATGCCGCCCAAAGAAATCAGTGTAAAAAACCTGGCCAACATCATCCAGGCAAGGATGAGTGAGATCATGGATTTTGTGAGCTACCATTTGAAACAGGTAGGTCTTGACAGCCGGATGCTGAACGGTGGTGTGGTTATAACAGGTGGTGGTTCGCAGCTTAAACACCTTATACAACTTACCGAATATGTAACCGGCTTAAATGCAAGAATAGGCTACCCTACAGAGCATCTTGCTGCGGGGCACATTGAAGAACTGGCCAAACCGATGTATTCAACCTGTATTGGTTTAATACTCAAAGGTTATAATGTGTATGAAAATACTGAAAACAGGCTGACCGGGAACCTGGCGCCGAAAAACAACATGGCTGAACCCGTTGCCGCTTCAATTGATGAGGCAGAAGGTATCGGCACCATTAAAGTTAAGAAGCGCAAGAACCTGAAAAGTTTTATGGATTCAATAAAAGACGGACTGATTGATCTTTTTAAAGAAGAAGAAGACGGGCAATTGAAATAATGTTAACCGTTTCACCATAACCGCTACCGCAGAAAGAAAGAGTTCTTTAGGCAACTATGAGAAATTAAATTATCTAACCCGCTCTGCTGTTTTATACGGCAGGACGCTAAACATGAAACCATGATCCATTTTGATTTACCAAAGGAAAAATCTTCTATCATCAAAGTAATTGGTGTAGGAGGTGGCGGAAGCAATGCCGTTAATTATATGTGCAACCAGGGTATTGACGGGGTAAACTTCGTTATCTGCAATACAGATGCACAAGCTTTGGCTTTGAGCAAAGTGCCCAATAAAATTCAGCTGGGCCCCAACCTCACACAGGGTTTGGGTGCAGGCGCTAATCCCGATATTGGCCGCCAGGCAACAGAGGAAAGCCTTGAAGAAATAAGGAGCATCCTTGAAGTAAATACCAAAATGGTTTTTGTAACTGCGGGCATGGGAGGCGGAACCGGTACAGGCGGCGCCCCTATTGTAGCCAAAATTTCACGTGACCTTGGCATACTTACGGTAGGTATTGTAACCACCCCGTTTTCTTATGAGGGCAAGAAAAGGATACAGCAGGCAGAAGATGGCATTGGTACATTGAAACAATATGTGGATACCCTGCTTGTTATCAGTAATGATAAGCTGCGCCACCAGTTTGGTAATTTAACCATGCGTTCAGCTTTCTCCAAAGCAGATAATGTACTTGCTACTGCGGCAAAATGTATTACTGATGTAATCAGCAGTACGGGGCAAATTAATGTTGACTTTGCCGATGTATGCACCGTAATGCGCAATGGAGGTGTGGCCATACTGGGCAGTGCAGCGGTAGAAGGAGAAGAACGGGCACAAAGGGCCATTGAGCAGGCGCTCAATTCACCGTTGCTTAATGACAATGACATCCGCGGAGCCAAATGGATACTTATTAATATTAATTCAGCCGAAGGGGAACAGGAATTTACCATGGATGAGGTGGAAATCATTCAGAATTATTTGCTCACCCATGCAGGCGATGATACCGATGTAATACTGGGCCTTGGGTACGATAATAACCTCGGAGGCAAAATCGGTATTACATTAATTGCAACAGGCTTTCAGCACAAAGACCCGTTCAATAAACAAACTGCCCCGGTTAAGAAAGAACCCTCGGAAGAAAAGATTGTACTGACGCTGGGTATGGAAGGTGAGGAAAAGAAAATACGTGAACAACCTGCGCCAGTTAAAGAAGTAAAAGACCCCATGGCGCCAGTAATGGTAGAACCGGATGAAATGGGAGATATTCACAGGATACCCACCCTGCATATTAATACGCCTGCTGAAGAGATAAAGGAAGAGAAGGAATTTGTTCTTTTCGAAAGAAGTTCTGTATCTTCGGCCGGTCACATTCCTGCCGGAAATCTTCAGGAAGAATTACCGTACCTGAACCTTCAACCAGAGAAAAAGCCTAACCACGAATATAAAGAAGCTAGCACCACCCAGTCGACGGGTGGATTTTTGGCCAAGCCATCCAACATCTATGCTGAGGAGCCTACTCCATTAGAATCCAAAAACGTCCCCATTGAAGAACCGCACCAGTTAAACATTGTTCGGGAGGAGGCGCCAACCTTCGACATGCAACTGGTGGTTAAAGAAACCCCGGCGGCGGAAGAGCCAGGGGCACCATCAACTCATATTACGTTGGCATCCGTCGAGGATACTGCTATGCAGGACGAGGCGGAAGAACAAAAGCGCAGGGCTGCAGAACGGTTACACAAGTTGCGCAACTTGTCGTTTAACATTAATGCGGCCGATCCCAATAGTGAGTTTGAATCTGTGCCGGCTTACATCCGCCGCAATTTACAACTCCATAATGCCTCCCTCACCTCGGTTGAGAAATTTTACAGCAATTACACGGTAAAAAACGACGAGAATAACCAGGCCCGGATCAGTACGATCAATACTTTCCTTGAAGGAAAGAAGCCTGACTAAATAAACAGACCCTGAATTCAGTTCATAGTTGTACCTGGCTGAAACCACAATGGCGTTAGCCATTAACGCAAGCCCTCTGTTGTCGAACACAGGGCTTTTTTATTGAAATTACAGGCGGGAATATAAAATTTTTGAGCCCGGCCCGTGTTTCTATGTCATCGTTCCTTGCGCCTGTCCCGCTGCATGCGGGGTCGCACAGCGTGTACACCCCTGCATAAGCCTGCTTTTATTTTAAAAAACTGACCGAAAGGTATAATGGGCATAAAATTTGAAATCATACGGGCTTAAACAAACCAGAGACATAAATAAATCGTTTTTTAGATTGTGAACGGTTTATTTTTGAGGTAACATTTCAATATGCCCGCAGTATTAATAACAGGTGGCACAGGCTTAATCGGTTCTTCGCTCAGCAGGCTGCTGGTAAACAACGGCTATAATGTTATTATACTTTCACGCAACCCTCTTGAAACTGCACGTAAGCATGAACTGCAGTCCGGCCGCAACAGTTTCCGTTCAAGCGGCAACATCTATTATTCCAAATGGAACCCCGAAGCCAAAACTATTGACCGCTCTGCTTTGCAGGAAGCGGATTATATTGTTCACCTGGCCGGTGCAGGTGTTGCGGAAAAAAGATGGACATCAGGACGAAAAAAAGAAATTCTTGAAAGCCGCACACACAGCAGCGAAATGCTGGTAAAGGCATTGCAGGAAAACCCCAATAAAGTAAAGGCGGTTATCAGCGCTTCCGCAATAGGGTGGTATGGTGCGGACCTCACCCCTAACCCCTCTCCTGAGGGAGAGGGGAATCCGGCGAGTGGGTTTACAGAAACTGATCCTGCCGCCAATGATTTTCTCGGGCAAACCTGTTTGCAATGGGAGCAGAGCATTGAGCCGGTTGCTGCATTGGGCAAGCGGCTTGTTAAGCTTCGCCTGGGCATTGCATTAAGTAATGAAGGCGGGGCATTAAAAGAATTTAAAAAACCCCTGCGTTTTGGTTTAGCTACCATTTTAGGCGATGGCGGACAGATTATGAGCTGGGTGCATATTGATGATGCAAGCCGTGCCTATCTGCACGCCATTGAGCACCAGGAAATGCAGGGTGTTTATAATGTGGTATCGCCTGAACCGGTAACCAACCGGCAGCTCATCCTTTCGCTGGCACAGCAGATGAAAGGTAAAATGTACACAGCTGTACATGTGCCACGCCGGGTATTAAAACTCATGCTGGGCGAAATGAGCGTGGAAGTATTGAAAAGCGCCACAGTAAGCTGCAATAAACTCCGCCAGTCGGGTTTCCAGTTTGGCTTTCCTACTTTAGGTGCTGCGCTGAATGATTTGGTGGGGAAGTGATATTTAACGCTATCCTTTACAACGTTTATAAGTTCTGCGGGCAGAGAAATAAGGGTTTATCTGTTGTGTAAATCGCCATCAGGGTAACAGAGCTGCAATGCTACCCTGAAACCCTGACAGGGGCTGAAGAAGATTTCTATCCCTTCTTGGTATTCTTCAATTTGGTTGCAGGCAACTTTGCAGGAGGATTATTGTCAGTAAACAATTTCGGATTTACTTTAGCCGGGTCACCCATATAGGCCCATGTCATGTTGCTGATGTATTTATGAAAAGCCTTGTTCACTTCTTCTGTACTCAATTTGCTGATATCGTTCTTTATATCAAGCGCCCTTCTCCAGTTGTTATGCAAAACTTCATTGGCAGCTATGGAAGATGCCTGTGCACCGTTGGTCTCCTGGCGATAATAAAAACCTGTGAGATAACCGATCTTTTCGTTCTTTACTTCTTCATCAGTAAAGCCTTCTTTCTTCATTTTTTCAACCAATGCTTTCAATATGGCAATGTATTTATCAGGATCGGTAGTGGAAACAGCAATATTGGCGGTGGGCGTAAGGCCACCGTCAAACCAGGCCTGCGGTGCATATGAAAGTCCGTTCTTTGTGCGGATTTCAATAAAATGTTTGTCTCCAAAGATGCGCATGGCCAGCATAAAGGCATTGAACTCAGGTGTTCCGGGCTGCGGTGCGCCGGTTATTCCCTGAATGTAGTTGGTGGCAAAATCTTTTTTGGTTGAATTGAAAGTGTTAATTGCAGGAATATATTTTTCTTTTTTCAAAACAAATGGCTGACCGGCAGGTATTTTTTTCAGCATTTCCCTGATCCTTTTTTCAATCATGTTTCTGTCAATATCGCCTACGATAACAATGGCAATCCTGTTTTTTGCAAGAACGGATTTGTAATAAGTTTTTGTTTCCGCTGCAGTTAATTTTTTTACAATAGCTTCTGTTCCTTCGGGGTCCTTTGCATAATTTCTTCCTGCAAAAGCCAGTTTGCGGGCATATTTGCCAATGGCATAATCCGGCTGTGATTCATTGGCTTTAATGTTGTTGATGGCATCCTGTTTTATTCGTTCAAATTCCTTCGCATCAAAACGTGGCGTGGTAAGCGCATCAGCATATAAAGGCCATACCACATCAAAGTCACTTTTTATGCAGTTCATGTTCAGCGAGGCATAGTCCATTCCTGAATAACCATATACCTGTGCGCTTACTTTATCCAGCTTGTTTTTAAAGCTGTTTTTGTCATCTTTTTCTGTGCCGCATTCTGTTAAAGCAGTGATGGCGAGGCTTTCAATACCGGCTTTGGCTGCGGGATAATTCTGCACACCGCCTTTAATAACGGTTTGTATTTCCACAATTTCGTTGCCAGATGGCTGAACAATAACTTTTACGCCTTCAATGGTTATCTCGTAAGCTTCTTTGCCCTGTGCAAATGCAATATGTCCGGGTATATTGAATACTGCAAGGAAGATGAAATATTTGAAGAAGATATTTTTCATAATTATTTTTTTGAAGTCATTAATTTGCTTTAAAAAATTCAGCAGGTTTATACTGTTTATTCATGGCCTCATTGATCACCATTCCCGCCACATAAGGTTTGTCTTTGATGTATTTGTTCACATAGCGGATAATATCATCCCTTGTTACTTTCAGGTAATTGTCTGTGAGGTCTGTAAAATAATCCAGCGACGTGCTGCACCACATGTATGTAAGCTGCATAGAAAGCGTTGAGGGTTTTTCGGTTTGCCTGATTTTGTTTCTGCGGATGATATTTTTTGCATCTTCCAGTTGTTCGTCTGTAAAGTAATCTTTGTCAGCCCACTTATTTACCTGCTTCATCATTTCTTCATAAAATTCTTTGAGTTTATTGGGATTGGGCACAGCAAATATGTAAGAGGGGCCAACGTATTTGCAGGTTTGATAGCCCACCTGCGCGGCAGTAGCAAGCCCTTTATCTATCAGGGCCTGCTGCCATTTGGAAGAATTCAATCCAAGTATGGTCGAAAAAACATCGGCGGCAATAGTAGCAGCGGAATCGTTCCTGTAATCAGGCCCCTGCCATGCCACCATCATGTACGGCGTTTGGGCAATGGAGGTTTCTTTGATGAAATAATCTTTTTGTGTAAGCGGCCTGAATTCCGGTATCGGGAATTTTTCATGCGGATTAAAGCCGCTGTGTTTCCAGTCGCCGAAAATATTTTTTGCCAGTGCAAAAGCCTGTTCATGTTTCACATCACCACATATAACCAGCAGCGAATTGTTGGGATGATAATATTTGTCTTTGATCACCATCATTTTTTCCGGCGTGGCGGTGCGTATTACTTCATGGTCGCCGATGGCATTTTTACGGGTAACGAGGTCGCCCCACATACGTTTCGATGCTTCATACCACAATTGAAATCCCGGATCGCTTTCTGCCCGCTGAAATTCGCCATCCACAACCGGGTTTTCTTTTTCCATATCCTCTTTACGGTAAATAGGAAATCGGATAGCGGCATTCATAAATTTTAAACCGGCTTCAAGGCTGTCCCTGTCGAAAGTAAAGTAATAGTTCACCCGTTCTTCCCCGGTAGTGCCGTTCCATATGGCGCCAAGTTCCTGTGTGCGCTTGATGAATTTTTCCTGATCGGGATAATCTTTATTGGCTTTAAAAAACATGTGTTCAAAAAGATGGGAGAGCCCGCTATATTCCGGGCCTTCGGTATAGGCCCCGTTCTTTACGGCAATTTCGATTGTAGCCAGCGGCACTTTGCTGTTTTCAATCACTACCACTTCCAGCCCGTTATCAAATTTTTGCCAGTAATAATTTTGGGGAAGGCGGGGCTGTGACCATAACAGCATACCCGCAAACAGAAAGCAGGCGGTGCAAATCATGTTTTTCATAACTTTTACATTTTTCTCTCGGAAGATAAAAGTATAATTTCAAACACATCAGGTTTGTTCAAAACTATTTGTTGGGCGGCAAATTTTTATTTTAGGTGTACTAATAAAATGTAAAAACTGAGTTGAGTGGGTAGTTAACGGTTGTGGAGCGTGGAATGGTCCCGGTGATAGACATTTGAAAACTCCCCAATCTTTGCCATCCGGTTAATAAAATACAAACGCTGCAGCTTCAACTGGTCAATATCTTCCTGTAAAACTTTACGGTGTATGGGGTGCATGGTTCCGCCGGGTGCACCGGGTACTGCGTTTGAATCATATTGATAGGGCGGATCAACCCATGTGCCCCTCGGATACATGATGCCGGGCCGGCCTTTTCCCCTTATATCAAGGTATTGCGGATGGTTCAATCCCAGTGTATGGCCGTATTCGTGTGCAGCAGTAGTAGATCCTTTATATAAATTTTCCAGTTTAAAATAACCGCTGTTGCAGCCCAGCCCGTCAACAAATGAAATGTTGCCGATGGCAAATTCTTCAATGCGGAAGTAATTGAAACGGGGGTTGCGGGTTTCAATAACTTCTTCAGGCGCAATTTTTTTCTGCCAGGATGAACTTATGCGGAACACAACATTGTAAACAAAACCTCCCAGGGTTACTGTTGCATGCGGTTCATTCCACATCGTTTCAATTTCATCCCGCATTTGTTCTGTAATGTTTTCATCAGATGCATTACCATACGTAATGATAGTGGAATGAATGATGAGTTGGTTGTGATATCTGTCCAGTTCCGCTTCACCCATCTTATTGCTGTTGTTTGGGGATAATTTTAGGTTGTGACTGAGGCGGAATTATAAGTTTGGGACTAAGTTCCGGGAGTTTGTCTTTTAGAAGTGCGGATTTATACATGTTGGCATCAATAAAATACCAGTTTTTGCCTTTGTCATAAGATATGGCGATAAAGGTTGATTCCAGTGTGATTTCAGCGAATGATGTGCTTACCTCGGTTGATTGGGGAAATACGGACTGTAGTTCTTTTTTATGGCTGACGATTTCACCCGGATTGCCATACGTGATCTTTTTGATTTGCCCGCCAAATGTCTTAAACATTTTAAATGCTGTATCCATCATGCTTTTTATTTTTTCTGCCCCGCCGGAAGCTTCAATTACATCGGGGTGCATGTATTTTTGAAAGCTGGCAATATCATTATTGATCAGCGCCTTTCCCATGTCAATGGCCTGTGTTTTGATTGCAGTTGACAATGGTTGTTGCGCCTTCGCGGCAAAACAATAAGACACCGCAATAAAAAGTATTATTCTTTTTATCATCACAAATCTCTTTTCTGGTTAATGCGGAAACAGATGAACCATATCAGCAAAGTTAACAGGATGGTGTAAACTACATGCATGCCCACCGCATCCAGCGCAGCTTTATAAGCTTTTTCATCAAAGCGGCCGATAAATGCAGGAGGAGGAATGATACGGTCGGATAACTCAATAGGAAAAAAGCGGCCGATGTCACGGATGGGGTTGGTTTTGTCAGGATAGTTTTTTAAAAACTGTACAGCTATGGGTTCAACAATAATAAAATAAAATACAAAGATACCAAGCGCCAGGAAAGCTTTACGTACCAGAAACCCGATGAGAAATGCCAATGACAATTGTGAGAATGTCTGCAAAGCAAAAAGGCCGATATAATAAGAGAGCTTCCACTTTTGTGCAGCGGGGTCGCTGGTATTGTTTAGCCCGATAAGCAATGCCATGAGTATGTAAAGTAGGGTAATGATACCGGTAATGATCAGCACATCCCCCACCTTGCCTGTCATGAAATTATTCCTGCTCCACCCGTCAATAATATTCTGGCGGCTGGTTTTATAAGTGTATTCATTGGTGATGAGCATGATTATTACAATAGCCGGTATAAAAACAAAAACCGATGAGGCAAAAGCTGATGTCCTCCATATTTCCGGCATTGAAAAAGGATTGCCAAGAAATGCATTCGCCAGCTGACCGGCAGTATCCTGCCGCTTCATCAAATCAGAATACATTTTATAAAACATGAAAACAATGCCCGGATAGGAAAGGGCCGTTACCCCCATTACCAGCCAGAAAGCAGGGTATTTTTTTATTTTAAGCCATTCTGTTTTTAACAGGTGCAGCATGTATAAAAATTTTCTCAGTTATTGGTGAGTTCAAAGAATTTTGCTTCAAGCCTTTTCTTTTTCAGTATAAGGTGATTGAGCGTTATACCTTTATTAAAACAAAAACTGTTGATCTCTTCAAGATTGGAACTTCTTTTGGGTAAAACCATTTGCACGTAATTGCCGTTCATGCTGATTTTTGCCGCATGATTGTATTCCGGTAATGCTATTACAAGTGCATCGGTATTTGCACAGCCCAGTTCCACAATATCTTCATCAACCAGCACTTCGTCAACGGGGCCTGTGGTAAGCAGTTCTCCTGTTTTGAGAATGGCCACATGGGTACAAACTTTTTCCACTTCATCTAAAAGATGGCTGGCCATAATAATGGTGTGACCGGTTTTATTGAGCTCTTTAATCAGTTCCCTTATTTCTGCAATGCCAACCGGGTCAAGACCATTGGTGGGTTCATCCAGCACCAGTACTCTGGGGCCGCCTAATAAAGCTGCGGCTATGGCCAGGCGTTGTTTCATACCCAGGCTGTAAGTACTGAACCTGCTGTTGCGCCGTTCATGAAGCTTTACCTGCTTTAACACGGCATCCATGTCAGCAACATTTCCCCTGTTGCTGATGCTGTGCGTAACTTTTAAATTGTTTACGGCGCTGAGGTAATGATAAAAGTTGGGTGTTTCAAGGAGAGACCCGATTTTTTTGCGCTGGTCAGGTGAACCGGGTTTTCCAAACCAGAGAAAATTCCCTTTATCTGCTTTCAGCACATCAAGTATGATACTGAGTAATGTTGTTTTGCCGCTGCCATTGGGTCCCAGTATGCCAAATACTGAACCGGGAGGCACTTCAAAAGATACATTATTCAGCGCCCTGATGCGACCGTAAGATTTGCTGATGTTTTGGAGTGTGAGAACTGACAAGAGATATAATTTTTGGTCAAGATAGAGGGAATTTGACGGAGAATAAAACCTTTCATCAGAAAAAGGAAAACGAATCTCCGGTTGACGTACCTGGTCTGACCGTCCCGGTCTGACCACTTATTTCAACATCAAATTAATGACATCATCACTTATCAATTGGTGAGAAGTTGAAACAAATGTTTCAGGGGTATAATCACAATGAATTTTGGCCAGTTCTTTATTGCAAAGGGTCCCGTTTCTTAACCGGGCGTAATCCCTGTAAGAAGAAAATTCCCATTCTTCAAGCTTTTTTACAATACCTGCTTTAAGAGGGTTCTGGTGTATATAATGAAAACAATTGAAACAATAATCCTGAACAGTTAACGGATTATCAACAAGCCAAGGGCCATCAGTAAGGCATTTGGATTTTGTTTTTTGGCGGAATAGCGAACCTGTCCGGGAATATTGTTTATTGAATATTCTTGCATAACCGCTTAAAAGTTTACGGATGCCATTTGTTACCGGGTCAATAATTAATCCGCCCTGTTTAAGAGATTTGTTACAACGTTCATCAGTGAAGAGCAGAATATGGAAATGATTTGGCATAAGGCACCAGGCTACGATTTCAGCATGTGGCAAAATACATCTCCTTATTTCTCCTATAAAAATGATGTAATCATTATCGGATAAAAAAATAGCTTGCCGGTTATTGCCCTGGTTGTATATGTGATAGAGATTTTCGGGGGAGAAATTCATTTTTATAAAGTACAAAATACGATGATAATAATGAAATGTCGGATTATTGGTCAGGATCAGATCAGGTTCAGGTTTTTTAGTCGGTCAGACGGAGACCATCAGACCGGGTGGGAAAATACGATGGTAATAATGAAATGCCGGGATTATTGGTAAGACCGGGGCGGTCAGACCAGGTTGAGGTTTTTTTAATCGGTCAGACGGAGACCGTCAGACCGGGTGGGTCAGTTTCTCACCGGCTTACCACCCTTTAACACACTTTGTATCCTTTCCAGTGTTTTCTTTTCTCCAGTTAAACTTAAAAATGCTTCTCTTTCAAGATCGAGAAGATATTGCTCCGAAACAAAACTGGGTTCGCTTAAATCGCCGCCGCACATAACATAGGCCAGTTTTTTTGCAACTACACTATCATGTTCTGTTGCGTAACCGGCTACTTTCATACCATTAATGCCTGCAAGCAATGCACCCAATGCAGAACGGCCCAGCACTTTTACATCACTGCGCTGAACGGGCATTACATAACCACTGTCATAAAGTTCAATCACACTTTTTTTGGCTTCAGCAATCCTTCTACCCTGATTCATTACTATTTCATCCTGCCCTTTGCGTAAAATGCCAAGGCCAAATGCCTCATGTGCAGAAGTGGCTACTTTGGCGGTTGCTATTGTAAGAAAGCGGTTTTTTAAAGTAATGGTTTCCGGTTCATCTTCATGCATTTCATCGGCAGCACGAACTACAAATTCTTTGGTGCCGCCGCCACCTGGAATTAAACCCACTCCCAGCTCAACTAAACCAATATAAGTTTCTGCAGCAGGGCAAACTTTATCTGCATGCAAACTCAGCTCACATGCACCGCCAAGTGCAAGGGCATGTGGTGCAACAACAACCGGAACCGAAGAATACCTTGCCCTCATCATCGTATTCTGAAACATGCGGATGGCCATATCCAGTTCATCGTATTCCTGCTCAATGGCCAGCATGAATATCATGCCCACATTGGCGCCTGCACTGAAGTTGGCCCCTTCATTGGCAATTACAACGCCTTTGTATTTTTCTTCGGCAAGTGAAATGGTTTTTTGAATCCCTTCCAGTACTTCGCCCCCAATGCTTCCCATCTTGGTGTACCATTCAAGGCCCAGCACATCATCTCCCAAATGATAAGTACGGCAGGCGGAATTTTTCCAAACGGTTTGCCCTTCAAAATTCTTCATTACAATAAAGGCCTCTTCCCGGCCTCCTCCGGCGGAGGAGGAGTAAGAACCGGTTGCAGGTGAATAACACAGCCGTTTACCATTTTCAATTGTATAAAATGTTTTTATTCCTTTTGCCAGCATCTCATTCACCCATCCAGCCGTTTTATAACCGGCTTCCTGCATTTTTTTAACCGTGTTCTCAACGCCCAGCACATCCCAGCTTTCAAATGCGCCGATCTCCCATCCAAAACCAGCCATCATCGCATCATCAACACGGTATAGTTCATCTGATATTTCAGGAATCCGATGTGAAATATAGGAGAACAAACCGTAATGAAAATGACGGTAGAATTCACCCGCTTTATCCGTTCCTGCACACAATGCTTTTAACCTTGTTTTTAAATCATCAATGGGTTTGGCTGCTTCAACAGTGGCAAATTTGGGTTTCTTTCTGGGCTCATATTCTAAAGTCTGAAGATTCAATACATGAATCTCTTTTTCCCCTTTAGGAGATGGAGGCATTTTTTTAAAAAAGCCCTGTCCAGTTTTATCGCCCAGCCAGTTGTTGTCAACCATTTTCTGCAACCATGCTGGGATGGTAAATGCGGCACGTTGTTCATCACTGGAGCAATTGTCTGCAACTCCCTTTGCTACTTTAACCAATGTATCTATTCCAACAACATCTGCTGTCCGGAATGTGGCTGATTTGGGCCGGCCGATGACGGGCCCGGTTAATGCGTCCACTTCATCAATGGTTAACCCCATTTTATCTACCAGGCCAAATAATGCCATGATGCCATAAACGCCGATACGGTTTGCAATAAATGCAGGCGTGTCTTTGCACAATACAGTTGTTTTGCCCAGAATAAGGTCGCCGTAGCCCATCAAAAAATCAATGATGGCGGGGTCAGTATATGGAGTTGGTATAATTTCTAAAAGACGTAAATATCTTGGCGGGTTAAAGAAATGTGTTCCGCAGAAATGTTTTTTAAAATCTTCACTTCTTCCTTCGGCCATCATATGAAT
>JANRKT010000373.1:0-2279 GCA_033763355.1 Chitinophagaceae bacterium
GATGGCTACGATTACTGCCTTAAGGATGTCCATCTGTAAAGAATGTTTATTGCATCGCAGGGTTCAGATAAGGTCCCCTTATGAATTTTTTATTCAGCCTTTGCTTTTTTCATTATGGCATACACTTCAATCAGCAAGCCCAGTATAATCAGGAGGGGTGCAATTGTTATTCTCCTTGTGCTGTACACCTCATTGTCTGCAAATACATTCGGGTCGCTGCTTTTGCCCCCGGACATCAGCAAAATACCAACCAGTATCACAGCCATACCAATGGCCATCCACATGTAATTTTCTTTTCCAAAAAGGCCCGAAGGCTGCTTTTCACTCATATCAGTTTTTTAGCGGCTGCAATATAAGGAATTTGCCCAATCGTGAACGGGCGGTATCAAATGATTAATAAAAATAAAAGCACCTGAACAATCTGGCATTCACCACTTAATACAAATCATCCAGTTTCATCTTCAGGTATTTGGTAACGCTGCGGTGGGTGCTGAGGAAGGTAATGCTGATACCGATGAGAACAAGGGCTGTAAACAGCAACAGCAGTAAAGTGTTGTCACGCAGCGATTTTATTTCGGGCAGCCACCAGGTTTCTACTGCATACACAATAATAACAATGCAGCCAATGGCCAGTCCGGCGCTGACGAGCCCGTTGATGATGGCTTTTTTATCAAATGGCTTTGAAATAAACCATCGGGTGGCCCCCACCATCTGCATGGTTTTAATCAAGAACCGGTTGCTGAACATGGCCAGCTTGATGGTGTTGTCAATAAGGATAATGGCGATGAGTGATAAAACAGCTGCAACCACCAGCAGCAGCAGCTCTACTTTTCTTACTACGGTGTTTAAGCCGCTTACCACTGCATCCGGGTATTTTACTTCGCTTACAATAAAATGCTGCTGCACATCGGAGATAATTTTACCAATGCTGTCCTTGTTTACATACCGCGGGTCAAGGTAAAAATCAATGCTTGCAGGGAGGGGGTTGTAGTCAAGCACTTTGTTCCAGTCTTCATTGCCATCGCCAATAAAATTTTCACGGGCCTTGTCTTTTGTAATGTATTCTACCTTGCGGGCATAGCTGCGTGCAGCAACAAAATTTTTAAGGGAGTCAATGTCTTTATCGGGGGTGCCTTCGCGTATAAATGCATGTATCTGCACACTGCCTTTAAAATATTTTTCAAGCTTGCTGGCGTTTATTACAATCCAGCCCAGGATACCGAGGATAAACAATACAAGCGCCACGCCCAATATTGCCATAAAGTACGAAGGCCTGCTGCGTTTCAGGGAAGTTTTGCTGGTTTCAGTCATAATCCGAAATTGGTTTTAAACTGTCATAGAGCAGGGTAAGACGGATATTACGGATGCGGACAAAAATAGGGAATTTGCCCCGTTTGCGTATTTTTGCCGGCCCATCATGCCTTGTGGCAGACAGGTTAAACGGTTGCTGTTAAAGGTTATTTTAAAGAGTTGTGAACGGCTGCATGAAAGAATGGCTTTTTAAGTCTTCTTTCACAAATGCATGGGCTTATGTTGCGGCGCTCCTTTCATCGTTCCCTTTTCTTATCATCCTTGTTTGCCGGGTAAAGAATAAGGCCCTGGGGAGAGCAACAGATAATAATTGCATTACAATGCCGGATGCACAACAGAAAAAGAAACATTATAATGAGTGAAGAAATAAAACAGGATAGTTTGAAAAACTCCCCTGCCCCGCATCAGCAGGGGGCGTGGGGTATTGAATACAATTTCAGGGATATTGAAAAGAAGTGGCAGGATTGGTGGAAGGAGAATAAGATATATAAAGTACCGAACGACTCGCCAAAGCCCAAGTATTATGTGCTGGACATGTTTCCCTATCCCAGCGGGGCCGGGCTGCATGTGGGCCATCCATTAGGTTATATCGCATCGGATATTTATGCACGGTTTAAACGGCTGAAAGGTTTCAATGTGCTGCACCCGATGGGGTATGATTCTTTTGGTTTGCCTGCGGAGCAATATGCAATTGAACATGGGGTACACCCTGCAGTAAGTACTGAACAAAACATTAAAAACTTCCGCAGCCAGTTGGATAAAATAGGGTTTAGTTTTGACTGGGACCGTGAGGTTCAAACAAGCGACCCCAAATTTTATAAATGGACGCAATGGATTTTTCTACAGCTGTTCAACTCGTTTTATAACAGGCAAACAAACAAAGCAGAAAGCATTGAAGTATTGATTAAAAGTTTTGAAAGGGAAGGAAACAGTATTCATTCTTCACCCGGAGGCAACCAGCGCTTTAC
>JANRKT010000374.1:0-23584 GCA_033763355.1 Chitinophagaceae bacterium
TTGTTGCTTTATTGAGCTAACTTGTAAATTCCACCAAATGATAAAACCAATACACCCCGACTTTCTTCTTCTTTTAAACTTTAAGGATAAGAAAGTTATTGAACTGTTCAAGGACTTGAGGGAATTCATACTCGAAATTTACCCCGACAGTAACGAATTACTTTATCATACCCATGCCCTTACAACAGTATTTTCAATTTCAGACAAACTATCTGACGCATTTTGCATGTTGCCGATATATACCAACCATTTAAACTTAGGTTTTAATAAAGGGGCATTAGTTGCTGACCCTCATAAACTGTTAACAGGAACAGGAAATTTAATAAGACATATTAAGGTGGGCACGGCAAAAGATTATAGAAACAAAAAAGTTAGAGACTTAATTAAAGCTGCAGCTGACTTCGCAATAAAAGATATGGACAAACCGCCCAAATCAATCGGTATGACCATTTCAAAAATCAAGACGAAATAGCCTGCCCATAACGGGGGGTGCCAAAATGCAGGGTGACGGAAGCCATGTTTCAAGTGTTGCAACTTGGTTCAGACATATATCCAGTCTGACCTTTCATTTGTGAGTGCGTGGGCAGCCGAACCAGGCATATACACTCCCGGTCACGGATAGTTTCAGCCCTACATGTTCAACCGTTGGTATCATTCATTAATTTTACCGTCACTCAACATTAAACTTATTTTAAGTTGTATATACATTCAAAGCTTCCGCAGGTTGGTACAACCATTTTTACTGTAATGAGCGGATTGGCTGCGCAACACAAAGCGGTTAATCTTGGCCAGGGGTTTCCTGATTTTGATATGAGTGAAGAACTGGTTGCATTGGTAAATGAAGCGATGAAGAAGGGGCACAATCAGTATGCGCCAATGCCGGGCTGGATGCCGCTGCGTGAAACGCTGTCGGAAAAAATTGAAGGGTTATATGGATCAGAAATCAATCCTGATACTGAAATAACCATAACGCCCGGGGGAACCTATGCCATATATACGGCCCTGACCAGTATTCTGCAACCAGGTGATGAAGTGATTGTATCAGAACCGGCGTACGACAGCTATGTACCCAATGTGGAAGTAAACGGCGCCAAAGCAATACTTGTAAACATGAAAGTTCCCGGGTATAAAATTAACTGGGATGCGGTGCAAAATGCCGTTACACCCAAAACAAAAGCCATCATTATTAACTCTCCCCATAACCCCACGGGAAGTGTTATTGATGCGGATGATATTATACAACTGAGGAAAATTGTATCCGGCACAAACATTTTCATCATCAGCGATGAAGTTTATGAGCACCTTACATTTAATAATATACCCCACCAGAGCATTTTGCGTTACCCCGAACTGATGCAAAGGAGTTTTGTTTGCTTTTCTTTTGGCAAGGTATATAACTGTACAGGATGGAAGCTGGGATACTGCGTGGCACCGGATGCGCTGACGAAAGAGTTCAGAAAGGTGCACCAGTTCAATTGCTTTTCCTGCTTTACACCAGCCCAGGCGGCATTGGCCGGATTTTTAAAAAATAAAGACTCTTATTTGTCTCTTTCTCCGTTCATGCAAAAAAAGCGGGATTATTTTACTGAGCTTATGAGCAAAACAAAATTCAGTATGAAAACATCTGCGGGCAGTTATTTTATATGTGCCTCATACGAGAATATCAGCGGGGAAAGCGATAAAGAGCTTGCTTTGCGGCTGGTGAAAGAATATGGCGTGGCAACCATTCCGGTATCTGCATTTTATCAAACCAACAAGGATGATAAAGTGCTGCGTTTTTGTTTTGCAAAGAAGGATGAAACGCTTGAGCGGGCAGTTGAAAAACTTGCAAAACTGTGAACCACGTAAAAAAAACTGCAGCAACAAAACCTGTTAACTGCAGTCTGCTCACCTAAAAACCAAATTTTGCCTTTCCATAATAATTTCCTTCCGGTATTAATATGTAAACGAAGGGGATATTTTATTCATTCTTTCTTTGATTATAAACTTTTCCTTTCGTGTAAATTCCTTTCCGGTTTGTCGTTCCGGTAAACATAACGGTAGTTGTATGCATCTGAGCCATCAAAATATATTTTTCCATGCGATTTTAATCTTACCCTGCAGTCTGCAGCAATTAAAACAGAAAGCGAAGGGGAAAGAAGCACATTAAGGGATGCTACTTCTGAATTACTGTTCACCACCAGTTAACGCAGTTGCTTTACAGGAACAGTTACCAATACCTTGCCACGGTATGAAACATTTTTTGCACCTGAAATGGTTAATGTATTTCCCTCCTGCTTTGTTATAATTTCCTTCATAAGGCCTTCGTCTCCTTCTACTATTGGCTCTGCGGGTTCTTCATACTGCAACAGCACTACATTGACTGCAGCATTAACTATAATTTTTTCAATTGGTTTTACAACCTCTTTCATAAAAGCGTCTTTCATGATGTCGCATGTTTGGCCGAGCGTAAGCTCAGAACCGGCGAAGATTGTTATCAGCATAATTACCATAAGTTTTTTCATGGTATAAAGTTTATCGGTTTAACAGTTGGTTTCTTTTTTTTACGGTGTAAAGGTCATCACTGTTCCGGCGCTTTCAAAGCACAACAGCGCTGAACCGTAATTAGCGGGTGATGAAATGTTATAAAGCCGAGGCAAAGTGGTTTGGGAAACCCGTTACGGACAAAGGCGGGGGAATAAACAAAAGAAGAGCGTATTACCTGCCCATGTACACCAGCAGAATCTGCACATCACTGGGGTTTACACCACTGATGCGGCTGGCCTGGCCCAGCGTACGGGGTTTTATTTTTTTAAATTTCTGCAAGGCTTCATTTGATAATGAAGAAATGCGGTCGTAATTGAAATTATCAGGTATCAGCAGGTCTTCCATCTGGTTCATGCGTTCAGCCAGTTCTTTTTCCTTGTCAATATAAACCTGGTACTTGGTTTGTATTTCTGCCTGCTCAATGGTTCCGGAGTTGTACCTGTCAAAAATATTTTTCAAACGCGGAACAGCATTGATGATTTGAGGCAATGTGATATTTGGCCTTAAGAGGAGTTGAGAAAGTTTTTGTTTTTGAGTAAGGATGGAGGATTCTGTGCTTTCCAAAAAGGAGTTGATTTCCCGGGGTTCTATTGTAATCTCAGTGATGGCATCGCTTATCTCAGCTACACCTGTTTTCTTGGCCAGCATTCGCTCCATTCTTTCCTGTGAAGCAAGACCCAAACGATAGCTCAATTCTGTCAACCTTAAGTCTGCATTGTCCTGGCGCAATAGTGTTCTGTACTCTGCCCGGCTGGTGAACATCCGGTAAGGTTCTTCAGTTCCTTTGCTGATAAGGTCATCAATAAGAACACCGATATATGCTTCATTTCGTTTCAGGATCAACGGTTCCAAATCCCTTGTTTTTTGATGGGCATTGATGCCCGCCATAAGACCTTGGCATGCAGCTTCTTCGTAGCCGGTTGTTCCGTTTATTTGTCCCGCAAAGAAAAGATTATCAATGAGTTTGGTTTCTAATGAATATTTCAGTTGTGTGGGGGGGAAATAGTCGTATTCAATCGCATAACCAGGCCGGAACATTTTGCATTGCTCAAAGCCAGGCACACTACGAAGCGCATCGTACTGAACCTCTTCAGGCAATGAAGTGGAAAAACCGTTTACATATATTTCTACCGTATTCCATCCTTCCGGCTCCACAAAAAGCTGATGCCTCTCCCTTTCAGAGAAGCGGTTGATTTTGTCTTCAATGCTTGGGCAATACCTCGGCCCCACTCCTTCTATCCTTCCGGCAAACATAGGGCTCCTGTCAAAACCTGTTTTTAAAAGATCATGGACTTTTTGATTGGTATAAGTAATCCAGCAGCTTTTTTGGTCACCGGACTTGATTTTTGTGATATCAGCAAAAGAAAACCCCGTTATTTCATCATCACCTTTTTGTTCTTCCATTTTTGAATAATCAAGGCTCCTCCCGTCAATCCTTGGCGGTGTTCCTGTTTTCAGCCTGTCACTTTCAAGGCCGAGAGATATTAGTTGTTCAGTTAAGCCGGTTGCTGCTTTTTCTGCCACCCTGCCACCGCCAAAATTCTTCTCCCCTATGTGGATTATTCCGTTTAAGAAAGTTCCGTTGGTAAGAACAACAGATTTTGATTTTATTTCATGCCCCAATCCTGTTAGCACTCCATAACACCTGTTGCCTTTAACCAGTAAACCCCTTACCATATCCTGATAAAAATCAAGATTGGGTGTTTTTTCCAGCATTTCACGCCATTTTAGGGAAAACAACATTCTGTCGTTTTGAGAACGCGGACTCCACATGGCGGGTCCTTTTGATCTGTTGAGCATGCGGAACTGGATCATGCTTTCGTCGCTAACAATACCTGAATACCCTCCCATTGCATCAATTTCCCTTACTATTTGGCCTTTTGCTATACCCCCCATTGCCGGGTTGCAGCTCATTTGGGCAATGGTTTGCATATTCATGGTGACAAGTAAAACACGGCTGCCCAAATTTGCGGCTGAAGCAGCTGCTTCACAACCAGCATGGCCTGCACCTACAACTATAACATCATATTCGGGGAACATCCGGCAAAATTACGCTTTGGAATTTTGTAAACAGGACACTTTCCGTTTCACGTGAAACGGCCTACTCACACGAAAAAAGCTGGACAAGTATAAATTTATTCTCCTTAGGATGGCTTCCTGGCGACATTAAATTCAGGCGGGGGTCTAAAAGTGATTTGCGATGACCAAGGTCAGGAACATTCTGATCTATAAGCAGCAGGATAACCCCTTTTAATGCATCGTCTTTTCCTTCATACAGGTTTTCAGCAGCACACTCCCTTATTCCTGCTCTCTTTACCCTTGTAATAAAGTCTTCTCCCGAACTGGAACTATGGGACAGCCTTTTTTGCTTAAGCGCCAAATCCCGGGCATGTGAAACGGAGGCACTGTAAAGGATTTCTGTAGGCTTAAACAAAGGAAGAGCAGGTGATTTTTTTAAATCAGTAGCCAATGATTTGCTGTATTTACTTTGGGCTTCCGGGAATTGGTTTAAGAAAGAGCTGACATACTTGTCATTGAAATCGGCGGGATTACTTCGCATAACATTCACCCAGTACACAACATCCCTTTCAAAAGGGGTCATTTTTTTATAAACAGAAAAGCCGGAGAGCCAATCCATGATTTTTTGGTCAGGATTGCCGATAACTGTAAATGGCTTATCCTCAAGTTCAATGCTGCCCTGAGCAACAGCAGCGGAATTGATAAAAATCGTGATTAATAGAAGCGGTATCAGTTTCACGTGAAACGTTTAATGTACAAAATAACGGTTTAGGTATTCATCTTCTTTTGCCCTCATAATCAATCGCTGCGACTTTAACTTATCATTGTATCCGCACAAATGAAGCGCCCCATGAAATATTACACGGTGTATCTCTTTGCTAAAACTTACACGATTGGTTTTTGCATTATCCCTGACGCGGTCAACGCTTATATATATCTCTGCATCAAGTTTTTTTTCATTGGGACCGCTTAAATTGAATGTAATGATATCAGTGTAATAGTTATGTTTCAGGTATGATTTGTTGATAGAAAGGAGGTGTTTATCCGAGCTAAAAATGATGCGAAGCTCTGAAAGAAAGACACCCTCTTTTTTAAAAATGATTTCTATAAAGGCTTTAAGTCCCGAACGGTTTCTTAGCCGAAACCCCTTTTTTAAATAAAACAACTTTGTTTTGCTCATACCCTTGCAAGGGAGTTTTTGTTTTTAGATAGCAATTTCAATCTTAGTTTTGATATTCAACATATGCTAAAAAGGCTATCTGAAATACAGGCCGGAAAATCCGCTACCATCAGGGATTTTGAAAAGGATGATTTGCTGGTAAAGCTTATGGAAATGGGCTTTTTACCCGGGGAAATAGTTCGGGTTGAGCATATTGCCCCCTTTGGAGACCCAATTGCAATTTTTGTTTCGGGGTATCACCTCAGCTTACGGAAAAATGAAGCGGCCAAAGTTATTGTAGAGGAAATTTAAACTACAAATTATTGATTTTCAATTAATTAAATGAAAGTTGGACTTTATTTCGGTTCTTTTAACCCAGTCCACCACGGCCATCTTATAATTGCCAACTTTGTAGCCTGGAATACCGATTTAAGCCAGGTTTGGTTTGTTGTTTCTCCGCAAAACCCCTTTAAAACCGAATCGTCCCTCCTCAATGAATATCATCGCTACCATCTTGTACAACTGGCCATAGAAAATGAAAGCAAGCTCAGGGCAACAGACATCGAATTTCGTTTGCCGAAACCATCTTACACGATAAACACGTTAACATACCTTGAGGAAAAATACCCCGAAAACCAGTTTTGCATCATCATGGGCAGCGACAGCTATCAAAACCTGCACAAATGGAAAAATGCAGAAGTGCTGATGCAGCGGTATCCTGTTTATGTTTATAAAAGGCCGGGGTTTGAAATTACAAAGCAGGCTGTTGCTGCGCTAACAGTTCTTGAAGCCCCGTTGCTGCAAATTTCGGCTACACATATCCGTAAAATGGTTGGTGAGGGGAAGCCCATCCGTTATCTTGTACCCGATTCGGTAAAAGACGAAATTGAACGGAACCATTATTACAGGTAATTAAAAAACCCATCCAAGAAACAAACAACCCAATGCAATAAAAGGGGCTGGGATACGCGTAAACATCAGCAGTAAAAAAGTTCCTGTTATAACCCCAAGGTTCAGAAAGCTGATGGCTCTTCCGTCAATAATTTCAACAATAGAAATATCTTTTGTTAAAAAAAGCGTGGATGCGGTCATGATACCGACCACGGCAGCATTAATGCCTTTTAATGAACGGTAAATAATGGTATATTTCTGCAGGTTGTTCCACACCGGATAAAAAAATAAAACAAGAAGGGCACTGGGTAAAAAAATGGCCACCATCCCGATAATGCAACCCGATAACTGTTGTTCAATATTTCTGTCTTTCATTGCAATCCCTCCTGTAAAAGCAGCTATTGAAAACACAGGACCGGGTATGGCACGCACCATTCCTGCACCGGTTAAAAAATCTTTTTTTTCAATGCTGATGACATCCTTGTTTTTTCTTTGTATCCTTTCTGACGAAGGGCGTACTACATATTGTTCATACATCAGCGGAACAAGCACATCGCCTCCGCCAAAAACAAGGCTTCCGAAACGATAAAAGTTTTCGAATAAATTCAGTTCAGTCCTGTATTTCCATTTTTTTGTACGGGAAGTTTCGCTAAGGATACCCGCAACCAGAAAGATGGCCAGAAAAATAATAATATTGCCCCATTTTATTTTCATTTGAGACGTGTTCACAGGGGGCAATTTTTTTATCTCTGTAAAGTTGGTAACCACTCCGCCCAGTAATATTAAAATGGGAAAAATCCATGGGGTTTTGAAAAAATAATAAGTGGTAATCATTGAAAAAACCATGATATACCTTGATACCCGGTTTCTCACCACAAGCGTAAAAGCTTTAAAAGCGGCATAGGCAAGAAACCCCACTGCCATGGGCTGAACGAATTTGAAAATATTTTCTTTAAGGGAAGTGTCGCTAATGTAGCCCACCAAAAAGGATAGGGCTCCCATTAAAATGCATGCTGGCAATATCCAGAGGATGAGCGTTAAAATGGCAAGGGGCAGCCGCCCTCTTTTATAGCCAATAAGTGTGAGTATTTGTGTTGATGATGCACCTGGTAACAACTGGCAAAAAGCATTGTATTCAAGCAACTCCTGTTCTGATATATCCCTTCTTCGGTGAACAAAAGTTTTCATCATCATACCAAAATGCCCCTGCGGCCCGCCAAATGCAGTAATACTATGTAAGAAAACCGCTTTTAAAAAAGGTATGTGGCGTAACAGGATCAATGCTGTTGTGGTTTGGTGTAGCTGTATTAACCTTTAAATGTTCTTATTTTTTTAAACCGATTTCCCTCAGTCTTTCATCCAGGTATTCTCCTGCGGTTGCATCGGGGTATGCTTTGGGGTGTTCATTATCAATGCAGCCCTCCAGACAGGCAAGCGACATTTCACTGCGGGGATGAAGAAAAAAGGGAATTGAAAACCTTGAAGTATGCCAGAGTTCCCTTGGCGGGTTTACTACACGGTGGGTCGTGCTCCTGAGTTTGTTGTTTGTTAATCGCTGCAGCATATCTCCCACATTCACTACTATCTGCCCCTGCAATGCCGTTACCGGAACCCACTCATTTTGTTTGGTTAAAATTTGTAACCCTTCGGCAGAGGCGCCCACCAATAAAGTGATCAGGTTAATGTCTTCGTGCTGTTCTGCCCTTATTGCGGACTTTGGCTCATTGGTAATAGGCGGATAATGAATGGCCCTTAAAATTGAATTTCCGTTGTGAATATGCTGGTCGAAATAATTTTCGTCAAGATTGAGGTATAGGGCTATGGCCCGCAACAATGCCTTGCCGGATTTTTCAAATGCACGGTATGCGCTGAAAAAAGTAGGGTTAAATTCTTTCATTTCGCCCACGCTTACATTGTCCGGGTATTCTTTTTTGATGCTGTCATTGTCTTCAACCGTTTGCCCGTATTGAAAGAATTCTTTTAAATCTGCGGCAACACTGCCTTTGGCGTGTTCTCTGCCAAAAGAAGTGTAGCCCCTTTGGCCTGCAAGACCGGGAACCTCGTAATTGATTTTTTTATCAAGTGGCAGGGAAAAAAACTCCTGTGTTATCAGGTAAAGGTCTGCTATCAGGTTTTCAGGTATGCCATGGTTTTTTACGGCAACAAACCCCACATCTTCATAAGCTTTGCCCAATTGCTGAACAAACGCTTTTTTCCTGCTGCCATCACCAGATAAAAAATCAGACAGGTCAACTGATGGAATATTCATTGTATAAAATTTAGTTGCGAAAATTTACAAAACTTATTTTTGGGCTGAAAGTACAAACTAATGCCGCATTCTCGTATCACCGGAAAGCTGATTTTCGTCATATTATCAGTCCTCTTTGTCGTTTCCTGTTCACCAGCCTATATGAAGTTTACAGGCGGATATCACTTTAAAAGTTATGACGGAAGGCCAGACTATTCCAATCCTGACTATTGGGCGGCCCACCCGTACAAAAAAGACCCTGCTGATAGCATTCCGGCACCGTTAATATCAAATACCATTGACAGCGCCGTTGATGTTTTTTTTCTTCACCCCACTACTTATACCAAAACCCCCCAGGCGCAAAAATACAATGCAGATATTGATGATTCTGTTTTAAATGCCAAAACAGATTATACCACCATTTTATACCAGGCCAGTGTATTTAATGAAAGTTGCCGGGTGTTTGCGCCACGATACCGCCAGGCCAACCTCAGCATGTATTTTCACAAAGACACTGCGGAAGCAATGAGTGCATTTAACCTTGCATATGAAGACATTAAGACAGCATTTCAATATTATCTTGACCACTTCAACCACGGCCGCCCCATTATTATAGCTTCGCATAGCCAGGGAACCACACATGCCAAGAGGCTGCTTAAAGAGTTTTTTGAAAACAAAACCTTGTATAACAAATTGGTTTGTGCTTATATTATCGGGATAGCAGTAGAGAAAGATTATTTCTCTACCATCCCCTTGTGTAAAGACTCAATGAGTACAGGCTGCTTTATCAGCTGGCGCACTTTCAGAACAGGGTACATTGAAAAAAAATACATCAGGAATGAAAAATTTGAAGCTGCTGTTGTAAACCCGCTTTTGTGGACAAGTACAAACGAATACGCCCCCGAAAGCATGAACAGGGGAGCGGTGTTATTGAAATTCAATAAAGTGTACCCCCACACCAACGATGCTGTTATACATGGCAATATCCTCTGGATCAGCAAACCACGTTTTCCTTTTGGTTTTGTAGTGAAAAGTAAAAATTACCATGCCGGAGATATTAATTTGTTTTATCTCAACATCAGAAAAAATATAAAAGACAGGATTGCTGCATTCTGGAAAAAATAACCACTACCCAACATGAAAAAAATTATTGCTTTTCTAAATACAGCATATGCTTCGTGGATTTGTATTTTACTTGCCCTGTCTGTAAGAATAATACAGGTGGCATTTGTTTCTTTTATCGGGAGGGACAAAGCCATGCAGTTGCTGATGGCCAAAAACTATCTGGAGGGGAACGGATTTACCATCACCAAATATTTTATTCAGAATCCTGATCAGCCATATTTTGATCCTGCTCCCATGTGGCCTCCGGGGTATTCATTTATTATGGCAATATTGTTCAGGCTGTTTAAAAGCGACTATTACTTGTCAGTATTGGTTTTTGAAACTGTTGTTGCAGCGCTTTTCATCTGGTCATTCCGGCGGTTGTGCAAACAGCTCCGGTTTCCGAAGCATGTGGTAAACCTGATGACCCTTGTTGCAGGCGCATTTCATTATGTATGTTTTATAGAATCTTACGTAACAGATGGAGCAGCACTTGCTTTTTTATTGTTTGCCTTTACAGGATGCCTTTCGCTTTTGCAGAGGCCGGAAGATTTTTCAAAGGCCATGTGTATTGGCATAGGTGTATTACTGGCTGTACCCGCCTTGTTAAGGTACATGTATGTTCCCGTTGTAATTTTGCTGCCCTTTTATCTTATAAATGCAGGTTTCAGCAGCAAACAAAAGCAATTGCTGCAAAAGGCATTGATTACCGGAGCAACAACCATCATACTGGTTTTTGGAATGATGCTCTGGATAAAATATTCAAGCGGAAGGATGGGGTACATTAAAGAAACCGGCAGCGGAATATTTCCCGGTAATTTTTTATACTGGCACCCTGCATTACTTTCTTCTTTCTTTAATACCAATTTTGCCGGCATGCAAATAAGTAAACTAACCCATATCCGCCTGCAGGATGTAGCCCGTGTATTTGAAATATTGGGAATGGTTTTATCAGCTGCTGTTATTGCCCTGCTTGTTTTGCGGCGAAAGAAGGTTTCAGCCCAGCTTAAACAACCTGTATTATCTCATTTTTTTAAAGCAGGTATTTTACTAACACTGGCAATCTATATAGTGCTTATTACCCTTACCCTTACCAACAAACCGCAGGAAATGGCCAACGGCAACTGGAATTATATTTACGGGGCAAGGTATTATGCATTTGTGCATGTTTTTGTTCAGTTGTGTTTTGTTGCATTGCTTGTTCATACTGCGGCATGGAAGAAGATACTATTTTATAAAGTTACCGCCTGGCTGCTGATATTGGTTTTGTCTTTTGAAACCCTTCATGGCATTTATTTCTCAGCAAAGGTGGCGTTACATTTCACTGATCTTAAAAGCAAAAGGTCGCAGGAGCATGATTATCGTTTTTTTGTAAACTTTGTAAAGCAGCTTAAACAGGAAAACCCCCGTAAAAAAATTATAGCGGCCTCTACGGATGAATTTTTTATGAGCATGGCAGTATTAATGGGGGAAAAAGGGGTTTATGACCCTTATGAATTAAATATACAGCTGCCACAGGTAAGGGAGGAATGTATATTGATTGCAGCCATAAATGAAAAACAAACAGAAGAGTTTCGCTCTTTTCTTTCACAACCGGATATAAAATACCTCAGCACACAATCCGGGGTTAGTTTTTATATGCAGAAACTTCCGGCTGTGCAATAGCTGATTCACGCTGTTGTTAATTATTAAATCATTGACCGGGCTGATGGAAGTCATACCTTTATGGTAAGGGACAATTTAGTTTTATTGCTTAAAAATGCAGTATGAAGACCCTTATTGTACCTACTGATTTTTCCCCCATTGCAACCAATGCCATGAACTATGCGGTTGATATGGCCCTTTCCATTAACGCAAGTGTTTTGCTGCTGCATGTGTACCAGGTGCCGGTAACATTCAGTGAAGTTCCTGTGACGGTTGTTACTGTTGAAGAAATGAAAAAGATGAGTGAAGAAAAGCTCGAAGAGTTAAAACAGGGAATAAAAAAAAACACTGCAGGGAAAATAAAAGTATATACCGAAGCAAGGCTTGGAGATGTAGTGGATGAAATTGAAGCTTTGTGCAAATCTATTCAGCCCTTTGCAGTAATCATGGGCACCAAAGGGGCAAGTGTGGTGGAAAGGCTTTTCCTGGGCAGCAGCACATTAACTGCTATACGCCATCTTACATGGCCTGTCATTATTGTTCCTCCCGGCGCCACATTTAATGGCATAAGAAAAATTGGTTTTGCATGCGATTTTAAAAAAGTAGTAGAAACCACACCGGTTAAATTTATAAAAGATGTGGTGAAAGAATTTAACGCCGAACTGCATGTGCTGAATGTGGACTATAACAATAAACAGTTCACTCCCGCTACTCCCGAAGAATCTTTGTTGCTGCATACTATGCTTGAGGAATTAAAACCCGGATACCACTTTATAAACAACCCCAATGTAGAAGAAGGCATCAACAAATTTGCAGAAGAAAACAGCCTGGGATTGATTATCGTAATTCCTAAAAAGCACAAAATGCTTGATGGTTTATTTCAGAAAAGCCACAGCAAGGAATTTGCTTTTCATTCGCACATACCTATTTTGGCAGTACATGAATAGCAATGGTACTACTCAATCAGGACAAACGCTGCCCAGTAAAAAGGGGCATATTTTTTACGCATATCAGCCTGCGCCTGTGTAAAGGACTGGCTGATGCTTTTTCCCTTCATCCAATAAGAGTAGAATGATGTCATCAATTCAGACGTTTCTTTATCCGGCACCTGCCAGAGGCTTACAATCATTTTTTTTACACCAGCCATTTTAAAAGCCCTTTGCAAGCCAAAAACCCCTTCACTCCCTTTCACCTCACCCAACGCAGTTTCGCAGGCGCTGAGCACAACCAGTTCGGTATTGCTTAAATTCAATTGGGAGATTTCATAAGCAGTAGCAATTCCGTCTTCCACTCCTTCTACAGGTATTTTGCCGCTCCAGGCATAATTGCCACCGGCTAATATCAATCCGCTTCTGAGCAAAGGATCATCGGCTAAGGTGTAGGTATTCCCCTGGTCAGCATCTTTTTCTTTTTTTCCTTTATCCGGCTCAGGCAAAAAGAAACCATGTGTTGCGATATGCAGTATTTGCGTAGGGTTATCACCGAGGGCCTTCAGGTTTTCTTCAGAAGCAAATGCCTGGGTAAATATTTTGGCTGTCACCCTGTTTTGATCAAAGAGTTGTCTGATTTTATCTATCTCTGTTGCTGTTCCTGGAAGGTTAACCCATGTACCACCCCCTGTACCACGGTTCTGTGCTGTATAAATGGCGGTAGAAATATTTTCTTTTTCGGGCGGGTTTGTTTTTTGTTTTATCAGCTGCAGGCTATCTATAGTAAATTTTGCATCACCGAATAAAGTTATGCTTTGTGGTTGGATGGTTCCCCTGTCTTCTGAACGCAATGCCACCTGCCTTGTGCTGGTGTACTGAGTAAGCTGGTATTTATCCATTAGCATCTTTGTGCTATCTAACGGCAATGCATGAAAAGCAATACTGTATAATTTACCGGCAGGGGAATAGAAAATTTTCTTTACGCTTTTTAAATAAGGCTCCAGCGGCTCCCATATTAATTTATATAAGTCTGTTCCCAATGAAACACCGCTTGTATTTATTACTTCGCCGCCGCGGTAAAAGCTGCTGACCATGCTGATTGCGGTTTTACCGGCTTTATCAAAGAGTTGCTGCAATTGTTTTTCCTCACAAAGAGGCACAAACTCAGGAGCATCCTTATTTTTAAGCAATACATAAGCGGCATATATCACACTGTCTGTCCATTTTTTATTATATAGTTTAAACCGGACAAACTCAATTGCTGCTTCACCCCGCTGCAAATTTTTCTGTACATCCTGTAAGGTAATTTGCAATACAGCTTGCTGGTTGCGGAAAGCAGATGACGCACGGCTTAATTCTTTTTCTAATTCTTCTGTTCTGGTTTCTACCTGTTTTAAGTCAGCCCTTCTTTTAGTAACAGGCTTGGCGTATTGTTTTGTCAGGATGTTTTTACTTTTTTGCCAGTCATTCAGCAACTGCTGAACGGCCGTGTCAGGATTTTGTCGTATTGAAGCCAGTATATTTCTGGTGTCAGCAAGGGTGAGGGATTTAAAAACAAGCTGCTGATTAAAGTTATTTATGCGGATTGAAGAAGAGGCTTTACGGTAATTGTAGATAAAACTATTGTTGTATTCGTTTATCAGGATCTTGTTTTTAATGTAATTGCCTTTTTCTTTTTCAGAAAGGACAGTAAAATTATTTTTTAAGTTGCTTAAATCAATCTGATTGCTCAAAAGCTTAAGTTGTTCAGCCCTTTCATACTGCCCCATTCTTTCATACAAATCTGCCATGTTGTCAAGATTAATGGCATAAGACGGGTGAGTTTCACCCAACACTTTTTTCAATAAATCTTTCGCCTGTATAAACAGCGATTCGGCCTTTTCATGCTGTCCCACAGTTCTATACAATACGGCCAGGTTGTTCAGACTATTGGCATAATTGGGGTGGTTTTCTCCCAATACCTTTCTGTTAATTTCATTTGCCTGGATATACAATGTTTCAGCCTTTTCAAACCGGCCCATGGTTTTATATAACGCCGCCAGGTTGTTCAGACTTTGTGCATAATCAGTATTGGATTCTCCCAACACTTTTTTTCTTATCTCCATGGCCCGTGTAAACAGTTGTTCAGCTTTTTCATATTGGCCCATGCTATTGTACAATACAGCCAGGTTATTAAGGCTGATGGCATACCCGGGATGGTCTTCTCCGTACTGTTTTTTCCTGATCTCATTAGCCTGGATGTATAGCGGTTCTGCTTTTTCATACTGGCCCATTTCATTATACAATGTCGCCAGGTTGCTCAGGCATATGGCATAAGTAGGATGGTTTTCGCCCAACAGTTTCTTGTGAATTTCCTTTCCCTGTATCATTAGCGGCTCGGCCTTTTCGTATCTTCCCATCAGGTGGTATATAACCCCGAGGCTAATCAGGGAATTGGCATACCCCCCGTGTTTTTCGCCAAATGCTTTTCTCTGGATATCCCTTGCTTGTAAATACAGCTGTTCGGTCTTTGCATAAAGGCCCATTTTACTATATAAATCTGCCAGTTCGCTCAGACTAAATGCATAGCTGGTGTGGTTTTCACCAAACAGTTTTTTCCTGATCTCATTTGAGTGGATCAAAGGTGGTTCAGCCTTTTCATAAAGGCCCATTTCATTATACAAAAACCCCAGGTTGTGGAGGCTGGTGGCATAATTAATATGATTTCCTCCAAACTCTTTATTTGCAGCGATAACCGCTTTTTCCCCAATCGTTGCAGCTTTCTCAAATTCTCCTCTCTTATAGCAGAGAGAGAGGCTGTCAGTTAACTCCTTCCATGTTTGCGAAAAGCAGGGAGTGAAAATAAAAAATAGCAGTATGGCTGTAACGAAAAACTTCATGGCGACTATACGGCGGATATTTTTTTGAACTTATGAAATGCCTGCAGCAGAGGCACTACTTAATCTAAGGTATAAAAAAAGAAGCCCAAACAACAGGCCCTTTTATTTCATTTTTCAATCTTTACTCCCGAAACCCGGCACTACCCGGCATCCGGGAAAAGAAATTGCACCCCGGATATTGTTATACAGGTAGCAATACTTATTCAACCAGCACAAACGCGGCCCAGTAAAAAGGAGTATATTTTTTACGCATATCAGCTTGTGCCTGTGTAAAGGACTGGCTGATACTTTTTCCCTTCATCCAATAAGAGTAGAATGATGTCATCAATTCAGCCGTTTCTTTATCCGGCACCTGCCAGAGGCTTACAATCATTTTTTTTACACCAGCCATTTTAAAAGCCCTTTGCAAACCAAAAACCCCCTCACTTCCTTTTACGTCGCCGAGTGCAGTTTCGCAGGCACTGAGCACAACCAGTTCGGTGTTGCTTAAATTCAATTGTGAAACTTCATACGCAGTAACAATACCATCTTCTGCTCCTTCAACAGGTGTTTTGCCACTCCAGGCATAATTGCCACCTGCTAATATTAATCCGCTCCTGAGTAAAGGATCATTTGCTAAAGTGTATGTATTCCTCATGTCAAACCCTGTTTCTTTTTTCTTTTTATCCGGTTCCGGCAAGAAGAAACCGTGTGTAGCAATATGCAATATCTGGGGTGAGTTGCCGCTTAAGGCTTTCAGGTTTTCTTCGGAGGCCGTTGTTTGAACAAATGATTTAGAGATGATTTTATTTTTGTCAAATAACTGTTTGATTTTATTTACTTCTTCGGCGGTACCGGGCAGGTTGTTCCACGTGTTGTTATCGCTACCTCTTTTTTGCGGCGTATAAGCAGAGGATGATACATTTTCTTTTGCCAGCTGATTTGTTTTTTGTTTTACGATTTGCAAACTATCCATCGTAAAACTGGCATTACCAAATAAACTGATACTGGTTGGTTTTGTGGTTTGATTTTCTGAAGAACGTAAAGCCACCTGCCTTGTACTGGTAAATTGAGTAAGCTGGTATTTATCCATCAGTACACTTGTGCTATCTACCGGCAATGCATGAAAAGCTATACTGAATAATTTACCGGCAGGCGAATAGGAAATTTTATTCACACCTATTAAATAAGGCTCCAATGGCCCCCAAACTAATTTATATAAGTCTGTTCCCAATGATACACTGCTTGTATTTATTACTTTACCTCCGCGGTAAAAGCTGCTGACCATGCTGGTGGCAGTTTTACCCGCTTTATCAAAGAGTTGCTGCAGTTGTTTTTCCTCGCAGAGGGGAACAAATACAGGTACAGAATCGTTCTTTTGAAGAATATAGGCGGCATACATCACACTATCTGTCGATTCTTTCAAATTTTTATTATATAGTATAAACCGGACAAACTCGATTGCTGCTTCACCCGGCAACAAATTTTTCTGCACATCCTCTAGGGAAATTTGCAAGGCAGTTTGCTGGTTGCGGAATCCAGCAGAAAGGTGGTTAAGTTCCTTTTCAAGGGTTTCTGTTTGTGATTCAATACTGTTGAAATCTATTGCACGTTTATCAACTGCAAGAGAATATTGTTTTGCCAGCAGGGTTTTATTATTAAGCCATGTGTCGAATGTTTTTTTAATGCTGCTGTCATTGTTATTGCGGACAGCCTCAAGCATGTTTTTGGTATCGGCCAAAGAAAGGGATTTAAAAAAGAGCTGCAGGTTGAAATTATTCCTTCGCATAGAAGACGATGCCTGATTGTAATAGAATAAGAAATTATTATTGGTTTCAATAACTGAAATTGTATTCCCCGTATAATTCCCCTTCTCCTTTTCTGATAGAATAGAAAAAGAATTTCTTAAGTTCTGCAAAATGATCTGGTTGTGCAAAAGAAACAACGGCTCAGCTTTTTCATATTGTCCTGTCATTGCATATAGAAAGGCCAATTTATTAATGCCAACGGCATATAAGGAGTGATTTTCTCCCAAGGCTTTTTTAAATATGCTTATCGCCTGAAGAAGCAACAATTCAGCTTCTTTATACAGTCCTGATATTACATAGGTAAAGACTTGGTTCATAAGGCTGGAAGCGTAACTGTAATGATTTTTTCCAAGCGTTTTTTCATAAACTTCCGTCGCCTTAAGAAATAATGAATCTCCCTTAGTCATTGAATTGCTGTTCCAATATAATAATCCCAAACCGTTAAGGCTTTCTGCATATTCGGGATGATTTTCGCCCAACACTTTTTTGCGAATAGTCAAAGCCTGAATATAAAGAGGTTCAGCATCTTCAATTCGCGCCATCATTCTATATAGATCTGCCAGAGTGGCCAGGCTCCTTGCATAATCCGGATGATTTTCTCCCAGGGCTTTTTTATTAATTTCTTTTGCCCGGATGTACATTGATTCCGCTTTTTCATATTGCCCCATATTCTGATATAGAACTGCCAGCACCTCAAGGATTTTAGCATAATCCGGGTGATTTTCTAACAGGACTTTTTCTCCGATTTCTTTAGCCCGGAGGTACAAGGGTTCGGCTTTTTCGTATTGTCCCATTTCGGCATATAAGACTCCTAGATTAACAAGAGATTCAACATAATCCGGATGCATTTCGCCTAATACGACTTTTCGTATTTCCATAGCTCGTGTGTTAAGTGATTCAGCTCTTTGGAATTTACCCATTTTGCCACATATTAGCCCAAGGTTAGCAAGGCTCTCTACATAATCCGGATGTTTTTCACCTAGTACAACTTTTTGTATTTCTATAACCCGGGTATAAATTGATTCAGCCTGTTGGTATTTTCCCATACTGACATATAAGATTCCGAGGTACCCCAAAGTTGTAGCATACCCGGGATGATTTTCTCCCAAAGCTTTTATATTAATTTCTATTGCCTGGATGGACAATGGCTCAGCTTTTTCATATTGCCCCATTCTGTGATATAGATTTGCCAGGTTAGCCAGGATGAGAGCATAATGGGTATGATTTTCTCCAAATACTTTTTTAATAATTTCTTTTGCCTCGTTGTACAACAGTTCGGCTTTTTCGTATTGTCCCATGTTTACATATAAGCTTGCCAGGCCAGAAAGGGAATTCGCATAATCCGGATGGTTTTCGCCTGATACAACTTTTTGTATTTCTATAACCTGGGTATAAACTGATTCAGCTTTTTGGTATTTGCCCATTTTGCCATATACAAGCCCCAGGTTAGCAAGGGTTTTAGCATAATCCGGGTGTTTCTCTCCTATTAATACCTTTCTGATTTCTAAAACCCGCTTATAAGTTGATTCAGCTTTTTGGTATTTACCCGTATAGATGTACAAGTTTCCGAGGTTTTCCAAATTGGAAGCATAATTCGGGTGATTTTCTCCCAACGCTTTTTTAAAAATTTCCTGTGCCTGTATGTAGAATGGTTCCGCTTTTTCAAAATGACCCATTCCTTCATACAACAATGCCAGGTTATTCAGGATGAGAGCGTAATCAGGATGGCCTTCTCCTAATAATTTCTTTCTGATTTCTTTTACCTCGGTATACAGCGGTTCGGCTTTTTCGTATTGTCCCATCGAGAAATAAACAATTCCCAGGTTATTCAAAGCACTTGTATAAGGATGGGGTTCCCCGGGCAACTTTTTATAAATTTCTATTGCCTTAAGCAAAAGAGGTTCAGCTTTATTATGAAGTCCTATTCTTGAATATGTAATGGCGAGGTTCATAATAGATCCGGCATAATCGGCGTGATTTTCACCCTTTACTTTTTTAAGAATCTCATTTACCTGCAGGTAAAATGATACAGTTTTTTGATATTGCCCTGTTCTGACGTATAAATCCGCCAGGTCAGAAAGGCTATAAGCATAATCCAAATCGGTTTCTCCTAAAACACGCTTTCTGATTTCTATAAGCCTTAAGTAATATGATTCGGCTTTTTCAAATCGCCTGGTATTTTTATATAAGTATGCCAGTATATTCAGGCTCGTTGCATAATCGGGATGGTTTTCTCCAAGAGCTTTTTCTCTGATCTCTTTTGCTCGGAAGATCAAAGATTCACCTTTTTCAATTTGCCCCATCCGGTAATAAACAGTGCCGAGGTCATTCAAACCGGAAGCATAATCGGGGTGGGTTTCGCCTGATACGCTCTTCCTGATTTCTATTACCTTCAGATATAGGATTTCGGCTTTTTCGTATTGCACGGTATTTTTATATAATAATGCCAGCTTGCCCAGGCAATTTGCATAATCGGGATGGTTTTCTCCTGATTCCTTTCTGGCTGCTTCTATAGCTTTTTCTGCAATGGGGATTGCAGTTTGATATTCTTTTTTATCAATAAGTTCGTCAACCTGTTTATTTAGCGCCTTCCAGCTTTGTGCAAAAGCAGTAATGGAAAAAAGGGCCAGCAATGTTATGAGGCAAAAGCTTTTCATAACCAACGTTTAAAACAGTGATTGGCTGCTTCAAGGTAGTTAATAATTACAGGTAATGAGGAAACAGGGGAGATAATAATAAAAATAAATGCAGCAATGGAGCCTGTTTTGTTCGTGAAGATAGCTTTATTAAAACTCCGCACTACCCGGCGTCCGTGGAAAGGCAATTGCACCCCGGATATTATTAAACAGGTAACAACACTTATTCAACCAGCACAAAAGCAGCCCAGTAAAAAGGGGCATATTTTTTACGCATATCAGCCTGCGCCTGTGTAAAGGACTGGCTGATGCTTTTTCCCTTCATCCAATAAGAATAGAATGATGTCATCAATTCTGCTGTTTCTTTATCCGGAACCTGCCAGAGGCTTACAATCATCTTTTTTACACCAGCCATTTTAAAAGCTCTTTGCAAGCCAAAAACCCCTTCACTCCCTTTTACATCGCCCAGTGCAGTTTCGCAGGCGCTGAGCACAACCAGTTCGGTATTGCTTAAATTCATTTGGGAGATTTCATAAGCAGTAGCAATTCCGTCTTCCACTCCTTCTACAGGTGTTTTGCCGCTCCAGGCATAATTGCATCCGGCTAACAATATTCCGCTTCTGAGCAATGGATCATCTGCCAAAGCGTAAGTGTTGCCTTGATTAAAGCCCTTTACCCTTTTCTTTTTATCCGGTTCGGGTAAAAAGAAACCATGCGTAGCGATATGCAGTATTTGTGGTGAATGACCGTTTAATGCTTTCAGGTTTTCTTCGGATGCTTCCGACTGAACAAATGATTTAGCATTGATCTTATTTTCATCAAACAATTGTTTTACTGTTTTTACTTCTTCTGCGGTACCCGGCAGGTCTTTCCATGCTTTGTCATCACCGCCTCTTTTTTGCGGGGTATATATGACAATTGAAGAATTTTCTTTTCCGTTTTGGTTTTGTTTGGTCAATTGCAGGCTATCCATGGTAAACATGGCATTGCCGAATAATATGATGTTGCCCGGCTTGGTGGTTTGATTTTCTGCACTATGCAATACAACCTGACGGGTGCTGGTGTATTGCTGTAACTGATATTTATCCATCAAAACAGTTGTATCATTAATTGGCAAGGCATGAAAAGCAATACTGTTCAATTTGCCGGCAGGTGAATAGGAAATTTTCTTTACACCTTTTAAGTAGGGCTCCAGCGGTCTCCATACTAATTTATATAAGCTTATTCCCGGTGAAACACCGCTTGTATTCCTTACCTCGCCGCCGCGGTAAAGGCTGCTGACCATGCTGGCGGTGTTTTTACCTGCTTTATCAAAGAGTTGCTGCAGTTGATTTTCCTCGCAGAGGGAAACAAATACGGGTAGGCTGTCATATTTATTTAAAATGTAAGCAGCATAAATAACAGTATCTGACCATTCATTGTTATATAAATTAAATGAAACAAACTCAATGGAGGCTTCATCTTTTTGTAACCCTTTTTGTACATCTGTTAATGATGTGCTCATCGCCATTTGCTGACGGCGGAATGGCGCAGATTTACGGGTTAATTCTTTTTCTAAATCCTCTGTTTGAATTTCAATTTTTTTCATGTCTGCTGCACGATCAGCTGCAGGCAAAGCATATTGTTTCGCCAAAAACCTTTTGGCTGCCTGCCAGTTAGTAAACAGCCGCTGAACTGCCGTATCAGGGTTTTGTTGTATCGAGGCCAGCATATTTCTGGTATCTGCAAGGGTGAGGTATTTAAAAAAAAGCTGCTGGTTAAAGTTATTCTTTACCAATGAAGAGGATACGCTGCGGTACTTGTAGATAAAACTATTATTGGTTTCTAATATTGAAACATTATTATTGAGATAATGACCCTTTTCTTTCCCGGAAAGTATGGTAAAATCTTTTTTAATATTTTCAAAAACGATCTTGCTGTTCATAAGGTAAAAAGGCTCGGCTTTTGCATATTGGCCCATATTGTTATACAAACCCGCAAGATTATCCAGAATCATAGCATAATCGGGGTTATTTTCTCCCCATGATGCTTTATAAATTTCTTTTGCCTGAAGGTATAAGGGTTCGGCCTTTGCATATTGATTCATCCTGACATATAAAGCGCCGAGATTTTGCAGGCACATCACATAAGCGGGATTATCTTTTCCCATTGACATTTTTATGATCTCCATTGACTGAATCAGCAATGGTTCGGCCTTTGCATACTGCCCCAAATCACAATACAAAATGGCCAGATTGCTTAGGCAATTGGCATAATCGGGATATTCTTCACCCAATGTCTTTTTCCAGATATTCAATGCCTGAATGAACAGGGGTTCGGCTTTTTCATACCGGCCCGTTATATTATACAACGACGCCAGGTTGTTCAAACTTGAAGCATAATCGGGATCGTCTTCTCCCAATGTCTTTTTCCTGATCTCGATTGCCTGAAGAGCTAACCGCTCTGCTTTTTCAGTTTGACCCATTATCTGATACAAATCCGACAAATTAGCCAGGCTACCGGCATATTGGGGATCATCTTCCCCCAATATCCTTTTCCTGATATCCATTGCCTGAATGTATAATAGTTCGGCCTTAGCATATTCCCCCATTTCTATATACAATAATCCAAAGTTGTTCAGGCTTTCTGCATAAGCAGGATCGTTTTCACCTAATTCTTTTTTCCTGATTTCATTACCGCGGATAAAAAATGTTTCAGCTTTTGCAAACTGGCCGGTTTCTGTATATAAATCAGCAAAGTTGATCAGGCATCTGGCATATTCGGGATCATCTTCTCCAAATATTTTTTTTGTGATATTCATTGACCGGATAAACAAGGGTTCGGCCTTTTTATATTGACCCAATATTCTATATACAAGAGCCAGGTTGTTCAAACTACCGGCGTATTCAGGATCATTTTCACCCAACTCTTTTTTTGCCGCAATAATTACTTTTTCCCCGATTGCTGCTGCCTTTTTATAGTCTCCATTATTGAAACAATTGTGGAAGCTATCATTTAATTCCATCAACGTTTGCGAGAAAGAACTTAATGAAATAAGTAACGCCGTTAATAATGAAACAATAATTTTCATGTGAGAATTTGAGACGTGGCCTCTCTTACAAGGTAGGATAAGATAACCAACAATAGAAAAATTAAAAACCGCAGCGTTTTTTTCTCTATCAGACAGGTTTAACGAGGGGCCATATATTAAAATTCCGCACTCCCCGGCGTTCGCGGAAAGGCAATTACATCACGGATATTACCCATGCCGGTTACAAACTGCACCATTCGCTCAAAACCCAATCCAAATCCAGCGTGGGGCACTGTGCCGTACCTTCGGGTATCGAGGTACCACCACAGTTCTTCGGTTGGAATCTTCATCTCTTTCATACGTTGTTCTAACTTATCCAGTCTTTCTTCTCTTTGTGAGCCGCCAACTATTTCACCAATACCGGGAGCAAGGATATCCATAGCGGCTACAGTTTTTCCGTCATCGTTTTGCCGCATGTAAAAAGCTTTTATTTCTTTGGGGTAGTTGTAGAGGATAACAGGCTTTTTAAAATGTTTTTCCACCAGGTAGCGTTCGTGTTCGCTTTGCAGGTCCATGCCCCAGCCTGTAACAGGGTATTGAAATTTCTTTTTCTTGTTGTGGTTGCTCTCTTTTAAAATTTCAATGGCATCAGTATAAGTGAGCCGCTCAAAGTTATTGTTCAAAACAAATTCAAGTTTTTCCATCAGACCCATTTCGCTTCTCTTGTCCTGCGGCAGTTGTTTTTCCTCATC
>JANRKT010000375.1:0-3862 GCA_033763355.1 Chitinophagaceae bacterium
GGCCGATATTGAATTGCTGTATGGCCTTGCCGACACCTACTACCGTGCAGGCAAATACAAAGAAGCGATTGAATACTGGGACAAGGTATTGTTTTACGATAAGCAGCATGCCCGCTCGTTGTATATGATCGGTATGTCGTACCAGAAAAAAGGGGATAATCAAAAAGGCAAAGCCCTTTGCGATAAAGCCATTGAAATGGATCCCTCCCTGCAATACCTAAGGCAAAAGAAAATGGATATAGGATTGTAAAGATCAGATGGATTGAAAAACAACTTTGATTATTTTCTTCATGAAAATTAAAGTTTTGGAGTGGTTGGCGAGCCTTAGACCCTGGATATATCTGGGATTATTTTATCTCTTTATTTTGAAGGTTTACCTGGTAACTGACAAATTTTTTTGGCCAGAGAGAGATGTTGATTTTGAAAAGTACGGAGTCAGTTATCATAATTTCTTGACTTATGCGGCTTTCTTTGTACTTACTCTTGGTACTATTTTTAGTTTTGGTACATATCTTTTTCTTTTATTGAAAAAAATAAGAATTTATAAGGATGTTTATTTTTGGATTTTTATTTTGGGGGTAATAAGCTTGATTTTACACTTTACAATCGATCCTTTCTTCGACTGGTATTGGGGAGCGGGGGAATAGTTGAGAAGTACACCATTACCCTCAAATCTGTTTATTGGGAACTAATTGATTTTATTTAGAGATCTCATCAAAGATACCCATCACATCCTCTCCGGCACTTTAACCCCCAGCAATGCCATTGCAGACTGAATGCTGTTTGCGGTAAACAGGCAAAGCTTCAGGCGCAACTGCTTTTTTTCGTCACTTTCAGCATTGGTAACCGAATGTTCCGTGTAAAAAGAATTGAAAGTTTTGGCAAGATTAAATGCATAGGTGGCGATAACGGAAGGGTTGTGTTCAAAAGCAGCCTGCTCAATAATTGTCCCATATTGCTCAAGCGTAATAAGTAATTCCTTTTCCAGCGGCAACAAACCTGTATCCTGAGTTTTGTAACCCGCAGCGGGAAATTCCTTTCTGAGTATTGACCTGATCCTTGCGTGGGTGTATTGCACAAACGGCCCTGTAAAACCATGAAAGTCTATACTCTCTTCCGGGTTAAATATCATTTTCTTTTTGGGGTCAACCCGCAGCAAGAAGAATTTTAAAGCGCCGAGGCTGATGGTTTCATACAATTCCTTTAATTCCTCATCAGTAAAATCTTTTACTTTACCCAGTTCCTGTGTGTGATTTGCTGCTATACTTACCATTTCATCCACAAGGTCGTCTGCATCCACCACCGTTCCTTCACGGCTTTTCATTTTGCCGGTGGGCAGTTCCACCATGCCATAGCTTAAATGATAAATGCCATCAGCGGATGGCAATCCCAGTTTCTGGCAGATCAGTTTTAAAACTTTAAAATGATAATTCTGTTCATCACCCACCACATAAATGCTTTGGCTGCATTTATACTGTTCATATTTTTCAACCGCAAGGCCAATATCCTGTGTAATGTAAACGGCTGTGCCGTCTTTTCTTCTTACAATTTTTTCATCAAGGCCATCTGCGGTCAGGTCAATCCATACGCTGCCGTCATCCTTTTCAATAAATACTTTTTTCTTTAGGCCGTCTTCCACCAGTTTTTTGCCTAACAGGTAGGTATCACTCTCATAATACACTTTGTCAAAATCGCTGCCTATTCTTTTATAGGTTTCGTCAAAACCTGCATAAACCCAACTGTTCATGCTCTTCCATAACTCAATCACATCAGGTTTTCCTGCTTCCCAGTCAACCAGCATTTGCTGTGCAGCTTTCATAATGGGCGCTTCTTTTTCCGCTTCGTCTTCCTTTATACCTTTGGCAACCAGTTCAGCAACCTGTCTTTTGTATTCGTTATTAAACTTCACATAGTAATCCCCCACAAAATGGTCGCCTTTAATACTCGTTGATTGTGGCGTTGAGCCGTTGGCAAAAAGTTTCCATGCAATCATGCTTTTGCAGATGTGGATGCCACGGTCGTTAACAATGCAGGTCTTTACAATATCATAGCCTGCCGCTTTTAAAATTGCTGCAATGCTCCAGCCAAGGAAATTATTTCTTAAATGGCCGAGGTGAAGGGGCTTGTTGGTATTGGGAGAGGAATATTCCACCATCACTTTTTCCCCTCTCATGGCTTTGGTGCCATAACATATTTCGTTGTAGTTTTTTTCGAGGTTGCCTATCCAGTAACTGTCAGCAACAGATAAATTGAGAAACCCCTTTATAATATTGAACCTGACAAAAACACTGTTTTTGCTTTGCAGCAAATGATTGCCCAATTCGGAGCCTATAGCATCTGGTGATTTCTTTAATGCCTTAACCAGAGAGAAGAGAACAACGGTGTAATCCCCTTCAAATTCCGGTTTGGTCTGGTTTATCTGGAAATCTTTTTCAGAAAAATTTTGTCCGTACAATTCCCTGAGCGAAGCAACAACTGCATCTTTTAATATAGCTGTGATCATTTCCAAAATTTATAATGGCTGCAAAGGTACGTTACTGTATTTTTATGGTGGAGAGAGATATATTATGATGATGCAATCAGGATCAGATACATTTCTGGTTTCACTTTTCAAAGCGGCCCGTGGGGACACGGGCCATGGCATAGCCGGGGTTCGTGTCCCCACGAACCGGAATAAAGGCGCATATCCGGTAACTACCGGATTTGGAATGTGCCCTCTTATGCGGAACGTTTTATTGCTTGCGTTTATCTTAGTTTCATGTTACTCACCAAAAACCAACAGCAAAACTGTGCAAAAGAAATTTGATGTGCAGGGCCACAGGGGCTGCCGTGGCCTGATGCCTGAAAATACAATTCCTGCAATGATAAAAGCATTGCAGCTTGGCGTTACAACACTTGAAATGGACGCTGTGATAACAAAGGATAAACAGGTAATCGTTTCACACGAGCCGTTTTTTGGATGGGAGATCAGCACCACACCCGACGGCAAAACTTTTTCTTTTAAAGAGGAAAAAAACTATAACATCTACCGGATGAACTATGATGAGGTGAGACAATGGGATGTCGGGCTGAAGCCCCACCCCAGGTTTCCGCAGCAGCAAAAAATAAAAGCATATAAACCCCTGCTGGCTGAAGTGATTGATTCAGCAGAACAATATATTAAAGCCAGTAGCCTTCAGCCCGTGGATTATAATATTGAAACCAAAAGCGATGATGCAACCGACAATACATTTCACCCGGCGCCGGAAGAATTTGTTGACCTGCTGATCGGGGTCATCAGGGAAAAGAAAATTGAGAAGCGTGTAATCATCCAGTCGTTTGATATACGCACCCTGCAGGTGATGCACCGCAAACACCCCAAAATAAGAACTGCACTGCTGATTGAAGGGTTCAATAAATCACCCATACAGGAAAATTTAAACAAACTTGGATTTACTCCGGCCATTTACAGCCCGGAATTTTTACTGGTGAATGAAGAGATGGTAAAATTTTGCCATGAGAAGGGGATGTTGCTGATACCATGGACGGTAAATGACAGAAAAAATATTGACAGGCTTATTCAATCAGGAGTGGATGGTATTATTACAGATTATCCTGATCTGATTTCGCCGGGGGAAAAATAAACTGATGAAAGAATATATAAACAGGTTCCCCGAAAATGGTCACAAAGCTTATTCAATTAAAAACTGTTCTTTGCCAATCTGTATAACCTGCCTGACGGCAGCTAATCGTTACCTAAATTTTTTAATACTTTATAAAGAGCTACAGCTTGCAACAGCGACTCATATCCAAGCCACACTGTTTTTAATCCTGGTGGCCCATCGCTTTTTCTTCCCAAATAACCACCCATTTGCGCCAGCCA
>JANRKT010000376.1:0-4143 GCA_033763355.1 Chitinophagaceae bacterium
CGGCTTTTGCAACTGCGGCTTTAATAGCAACAGCGCCCAACTGCGTAGCCGATAAACTTTTTAATACCCCGCCAAAACTGCCTATGGGTGTGCGGACGGCAGAGATGATTACAACTTCTTTCATCTGGAATAATCGTTTAGAAGGCAAAGGTAAGAATTATGGAGTGAGGGCAGAATTGCTCTCATCACTTGTAAAATTTCTATTTTAATTTGAGGAGTTATAGCCGCTTCCATTCTTGAATCATCGAAATTGAACTAATACAAGGTCATCTACATTAACACTTTCACCATTTAAAATACGCTTATAGATATTTTTTAAAGTAGCTTCATAAAAATCTTTGGGGACAAATCTAAATACTGACATTGCTACATATTCGGGGCTATTATCAAATGCAAGCCATTTCCTTTTCAATTGTTCTGCGCAAAATCCTGTCGTATTCGAACCGGCAAAAATATCAAGAACTATATCACCCGGATCTGTTAAAAAGCTTATGAAAAACTCAGGAAGTTTTGGCGGAAACCTTGCAGGATGTGTTTTTAAATTGAGTTTTTTACATGCTGCCTGATAGTTGCTATTCGATTCTGAGTTTGATATTTGTAATAAATTCGATGGAATGGCCCCACCGTTATCATTCCCAAAATTTTTTCCAATATCATGTCCTGATGGTCGTACTTTTGGGGTATAAAATCGCTCAGGGTTTTCGAGAAGTTTCTGCATTCTTTCGCTGTATGGGTTTAATACCTTAGTAATATCAGATTTTGGGTAAGGTGTTTTTGAAAACCACCATACAGTATTAACTGAATCTTTAGCCCGGATTTTTCGTTTATTTACCCATTCAATCGGGCTTGGTAATTTAGAAGGATTATACCAATAAAAATCTTCCGCCAAATAAAAACCTATTTCTTCACAAAAAATTACCGGTATTTTAAAATTATATAAACTTCTAACTGGTAACCCTTTCTGATAAGCCCCCCCAACGTCCATTACAAAACTGCCGTCCGGTTTCAATTTGCGCAATACTATTTTGGCAAACTCTGAAAGCCAATCCAAGTATTCATCTTGCGATTTATTTCCATATTCCTTTTCACGAAGTAATGCAAAGGGCGGGCTCGTAATAACAAGGTTTAATGAATTGTCCGGAAGTTCAGATAATAATTTTAAAGAGTCGCCAACATAAGCCGCGCCAAAAGAAGTATGATACGAAGAAGGGGAATTTAAAATCATCAGGTTGATATTTAGAACAAAAATAAGGCAAAACCAAACTCCGAATATATTCGGAGGGAAATATTTTTTAAATTTTCGATTTTGCGGACATCATTTTTTTATGGCTGCAAAATTAAATCTGCAAAAAATTGTTGGAAGGAATATTGCGAGAATGCGCAAAGAAAAAAAAATGTCGCAGGAGGCATTAGCCAATCTTGCTGATATTGACCGCACATATATAGGATATATTGAAAATGGCAAATATAATGTTACTATTTCGAAACTTCAGCAAATTGCAGAAGCTTTAGAAGTTTCGCTAAATGAATTGATAAACGAATATGCTGAGAAGCCGGAGCAAATTGAAATTGCTTCTCCGAAGAATCTTGAATCGAAGATTAATTCCTTAATGCCAGGTATACGGGAGTACCAAAAACTGGCAGATGAGCATGGGATTAATGACATATTTCAAGATAATGGAGGTAAATTATTGCAAGTTCTTCTTATAACGAACCTCAAAATCTTACCCGGGCGGGAGGGCAACGATGCTGTTGATGAAAATGGAAATGAATATGAACTTAAATCTGTAAACACTAAATTGACCAAAAGTTTTTCAACGCATCACCACATGAATCCCGGCCTTATAAGGAAGTACAAGAAAGTTAATTGGATTTTCGCCGTTTACGAGGGGATAGAACTTATTGAAATCTATAAATTAACACCTTCCCAACTCAATCCTTACTACAAAAAATGGAATAAAAAATGGGGAGAGGAAAAAAAAGATATTAATAATCCCAAAATTCCATTATCGTACGTAAAAGAACATGGAGAACTGCTGTTTAAAAAAAATGAATAACCTATTCGTCTGTACGCCTGGATTAGCAGAACATTGTTTTTTCACTTTAAAGGTTGCCAACCTTTCCCAAAAAAAGTTTTTTACAGGAATAAGAATTGCACGCTTTCGCAACAGGCATTAAAGCTCAAACAAGAAAAAATTCTTTAAAACTTTTCCCCCGGTCGTCTATTACAATTTTAATTTCATCGCTTATTTCATACAGGTAAGTATAAATCCCGTCATCCTTAATATGAACATAATGACCGCCCTTTATGGCAACGGGGCAGTTGTTGTAATATTTTTCAAAATACGCTTTGGCTTCATTATGATGCCGGGGTATTGTATCAAGGTTTATCACCCTGTCAGTATCATCAAATAATTCATCAAGCCCGGCATACTCATTTTCATCAATCTCCTGCTGCTCTTTCTTTTTCAGGGTACGGTAATGCGGCGCTTCAATACGGGTGAGATAACTGGCGTGTGCCGGAAGTGAATGGTTTACTTCCTGTATGAAATAAACGGCAACAGCAACATTCTCCCATGGTTCTGCATTTTTTTCGAGGTGTGTAATTACTGCAAAAAGGCTAAGGGCATCTGCATCCAGCAGGTAAGAAAGCATTTCATTAATGTCAGCAGGTATAAACCCGATTTTCTTTCCCTGCCAGTGAAGCGCTACAGCACAGGGGTCATATTCGTTGGCGGGCTCTCGTACAAGTTCAAGCAGGTCGCCTTCCTTCATGTTATGCAAAAGCTTCATGCCCTCGTAATAGCGGAACCCTGCGATAAAACATTGCAGCAGGTAAATCTTCCTGAATTCCCTGGTCATATTAACCGGGAGCTTCCCGATGGTCAACGAAGCAATCAGCCTTTTCAGAAAAGCGGAACGGTTCATTATACAGCTCTTTCTTTAAGCCTAAAGTAAGCAATCCTTCCAAAAAGTTGCAAACATTGCTCTGGCCCGCTTTTTTAGTGTATGAAGCGCTTAAGCAATTGGGGGCATAAACCATTCTTTAGTCAAGGCAAAATATAGTTTAAAACGTTGCACAGCCAGGCTGCCCTTATTCATTCTTCATGTTATACGGAATATACCGTTGCCATTTCCATGGAGTAAATACATCTTTGATGGCGAACTCAAGCAATTCCTTAAAGATGCATTCGGCATTATCACTGTTTGAGAGGATAACTATACCCAGTTTCTTTTCCGGAAAAAGAATGGAGTAATGCTGAAAGCCATCGCCATGCCCTTCTTTAAATACGCCAAAACCATAAGGAGTTTGCAGCCTCCCCCACCCCAGCGCATAACCCAGCAGGATACCATCGTTGTCTGCTGTTGTATCCTGCCATGAACGGGGCCCCATCTGGAACCGGCTGCGAAGGCGGAGCTGCTGTTTGAAAAGCGTGTCATAAGTCGCCGGCTTCAGTATTTTCTTTTGCAGCACGGCCGAAACAAACTTTGAATAATCGTCAGGTGTGGTTTCGAGGGTACTGGCAGAACGGGGTGCATTGTCCTTATCTTTCGGATAAATTTTACCGGTCTTATCATGGCCGAAGCAATAATTTTCTTCAAATGCAGACTGCCATGTATAAGAAGAATGTTTCATACCCAACGGCCCAAATAGTTTTTCCTGCATCAGCTCATTCAGCAATTTGCCCGTTACTTTTTCAATTACAAATTGCAGGTAGCAAAGTCCTTCGCCTGAATAACTGTATTGTGCCCCTGGTTCAAAGTGGACATGCAATTTCTCATCGGGTTCATCCCAGCGCCAGTTGGCAAAACCTGAAGAATGGCTGAGGCAGTGACGGGCCGTTATTTTCTCATAAAGCTTTTCCTCTTTTAACGAAGTGTAATCCTGGTTCCAGCTTGTTCCCTTGCCATATTCATATACAGGTTTGGGAAGATAATGCTGTAATGGCACATCAAGACTGATAACTTTTTCTTCCACCAGTTTCATAACCAATACAGCAAAAACAGCCTTGCTTAGTGAAGCGCCGTAAAAGTTGGTGTTTGTTTGCAACAAAACTTTTGTCTCTGAATTTTTATACCCAAATACTTTATGATAAACAGGTTTGCCATCATTAAATATGCTGATGGCCATGCCGGTTACTG
>JANRKT010000377.1:0-2764 GCA_033763355.1 Chitinophagaceae bacterium
GTTGACTATGGCAAATGGTTTACCATTGAGCCGGGCATTGAACTGATGTACACCGATGCGGGCCACATCATCGGCAGCGCCGCTGTTCATTTACGTTTAACTGAGAACCTGCCTGCCGGACAGGCAGGCGGCAAAACAAAGCAGCTCACCTTCAGCGGAGATGTGGGCCGCTACAGGGATGTGATCTTAAAATCGCCGCAGGAATTTCCGCAGGCTGATTTTATTATTCTTGAGTCAACCTATGGCAACAGTTTGCATGATGTAAATGTTACAACCCCTGACCTTATCCTGAAATGGATTGAAAAAACCTGCCTGCAAAAAAAAGGCAAGCTTATTATTCCCGCCTTCAGTGTGGGCCGTACACAGGAAATTTTATATGCCCTCAACCAGCTTGAACTGGAAAGAAGGCTCCCCGAAACAGATTATTTTGTTGACAGTCCTTTGAGTGTAGAAGCCACAGAGATTGTAAAAAAATTCCCTCAATACTTTAATAAAACCATTCAGAAGATCCTTCAGTCAGACAATGACCCATTTTCATTCAGTGGACTGCGTTATGTAAAAACAGTAAATGAATCAAAACTGCTGAATTTCCGAAACGAGCCCTGTGTGATTATTTCTGCAAGCGGTATGGCGGATGCGGGCAGGGTAAAGCACCATGTAAGCAACAATATTGAAAACAGCCGCAATACTATTTTAATGGTGGGCTATTGCGAACCAAATTCTTTAGGCGGCCGTTTAATGGCAGGGAAAAAAGAAGTGAGCATATTCGGTGTGCAGCATGAAGTACATGCAGAAATAGGAAGCATAAGGAGCATGAGTGCACATGGAGATTACGAAGACCTGAGCCAGTTCCTTGCATGCCAGGACCCCAAACAGGTGAGTAAATTGTTTTTGGTGCATGGTGAGCATGATGTACAAATGGCTTTTCGTGACAGGTTGCTGAGAAAAGGTTTTACTGATGTTGAAATTCCCGAGATGCATTTTGAATTGGGGCTGGGTTAAACTGTTATTTTGTACTTAAAGATTACTTAGCTATGAGTTTTTTCAAATCACTTTTTTTTAGGAAAAAAAATGATAATGATTTTCAAGAGATATTTTCACCTGACTTTGAAGTACAAGTAGAGAAAGCCATAAAACTGTTGAGTGAAAACGAAGCCGATCTGAATAATGAAACGATTTTTAAACTTTTTACCGACAATGGTATTGGCGAAAAAGAGGCAATAGAAATCCTTTTGTTTTTGCCAATTTCGTTTATTAGGCATTGGATTCCAAACTTAAAATGGCCTGATACATATGACGAATTAATAAATGGCAAACAGCAAATAGAAAAAAAATATGCAGAAACAAAATCCTTTCTGATAATATGGGAAGTTACAAGTAAGTATTTTCAAAATTCTCCCGATGCTAAAACCATTCTGCAAATAGGTGGGCGAAGTGCAGAATTTCATACCATCAATCAGCTTTTGAATGAGGGTGGAGAATTAGAAAATGTTGAACTTGCCAAGACAACAATTATGCGTTGACATTTCTTTCGAGACTATTGGCAATATTTGGTTTTAGATTTAAAGACTGAATCTTTCGGTTTGTTGTTTTCTTTTCTCACATTGTTGGCTATATAACTACGGGCTGATGTTCACCATTGCCCACTCACCATTCACCTCCTTCATTTTCACAATCCCTTACCAATACTTTCACAAGATTTTAGTAAGCCCCGCATAACTTTTCACGTTAGTATAGTGTCAAATGAAAAATAACACTAAAAGAAAAGTTATGAAAAAGATGAGCTTTAAACACCTGATGATGCCCTTTGCCGCTGCTTTGTTCCTGGTGGGATGCGGAACTACAGCGCATATTGAGAAAGCCGACAATGTAAACTTCAGCGATTATAAAACTTTTGCCTGGGTAAAGAACGATGCTGAGGTGAAAAAGAACCCTGTTAATGACATTGCAGAACAAAACCTGCAGGGCGCCGTGAACAAAGAACTGGCGAAAAGCGGCTGGAAGGAAAGCAAAAACAAACCGGATGTTTTACTTGATTATGACATACTGGTAGAAAAAAATGTTAAACAGCAGAACAATGCCGTGTATTCAAGGCCTTATTCGAGATTATTTTATAATCCCTATACCCGGCGCTATGGCACCATTTACTATCCTTCTCAGTTTCTCGGTTATGAAAACGCTGAGAGAACTGTAAAAGAAGGGACCATCACCGTGACTATGATAGATGCCAAATCCGACAAAACCATCTGGCAGGGCTGGGCCACAGAAGAAGTAAACAGCCGCAACCTTACCGGCAAGGAGATCAGTAGCGCCGTACGCTCTATCTTCCGCAAGTTTGATGTGGCGAAGAATTAATATATCCGTTGAAGACTGGCTTATCTAAAGGGCCCCGCCTGTGAGGTGGGGCTTTTTTATGCGGTCAAGCCGAAGCTTGACCACACATTATTTTACCTGATAAGCAACAACACTGTTTTTCCAGAATGTGGGCACATATACCGTTTTGGTTTTGGGGTCAAACCCTATATCGGCAGAATTGATCTTCTGCTCCCTTGTGTCTAACAGTTTTTCCTTACTTCCTTTTTCGTCAACGTAATAAACCGTACCTATCCAGCAGGAAACAATAAAGTCTTTCCCTTTTACATTTTCAATGCCATCTGTACTGCTTTCCATACCATCTGTTATCAGTATAAGGCTTTTATCAGCGCCGATTTTATACATGGCGCCCTGGTCCAGAACATAAAAGTCGTCCTTGTGCATGAGCAAC
>JANRKT010000378.1:0-10489 GCA_033763355.1 Chitinophagaceae bacterium
CCGCCTGCAGTATTGAACTGCATGAGGTGATGCCACTTACCGGAATGTAACCCTGTTTGAAAACATCTATTATAGGCAGTGGCATTTTGCGTTATTGCAATCTGGTTTTTAATTGGGAAATCTATGTGAACCCTATGATTCTATTGTGCCTCCTATGTGGTAAAGTTTCGGCATATAGAAACATAAGCACATAAATGTCATTTAGTGTTTTAATAGCACTAAAAATCTATTACTGATAGCCTCTGCTAATACATTTTTAAGTTGTACTGGCGAAGTTTTTTATTTGAACATCGCTCTTATTTGAGATTACCGAATAAATTTACCTCCCCGCATACATCTCATATAAGCTCTACCGCCAATAGAAAATATCACCAGCCTGTTAATTTGCGTTATATTTAAGCTTTAAAATTTTTAACCATGGCAACGGTAAACGTTTATCTCACCTTCAATGGCAACTGTGAAGAGGCATTCAATTTTTATAAATCTGTTTTCGGCGGCGAGTTTCCTTATATCGGCCGCTTCAGCGAAATGCCCCCGCAGCCTGGCCAGCCTCCTATGCCTGCTGAAATGGCCAAGGGTATCATGCATGTGTCTCTTCCCATCAGTAAAGAGACGATGATTATGGGCAGTGATACCGGTGGAGAATGGGCTGCTGACTATAAGCAGGGAAATAATTTTTCTATTTCTATCAATGCAGGTTCAAAAGAAGAAGCGGATAAACTGTTCGATGGCTTATCAGCTGGTGGCGCCGTTACCATGCCGATGAACAACACTTTCTGGGGCGCCTACTTCGGCATGTTTACCGATAAGTTTGGCATAAACTGGATGGTGAATTTTGATATGCAGCCGCAGCAGAAATAAGCATACTATTTCAGCAGTGCCTTTATTTTTTTTTGTAGCAGGGGAACCGCCTCCTTCTCAAACCACTTATTCTTCACCAGCCAGAAACGGTTGCGGGGTGAGGGATGCGGTAATACAAAATATTCAGGCAGATATTTCTTCAATGCCTTTACTGTTTCAGTCAGATTTTCTCCTGCTTTTTTACCGAGATAATAGTTTTGAGAATATTGACCAATTAATATGATCAATTGCACTTTCTTCATTGATTTCAATAAAAGCTCGTGCCATTGTGGTGCACATTCAGGCCGTGGTGGCGCATCACCGGATGTTCCTTTACCCGGATAACAAAAACCCATCGGCACTAATGCAATTTTATTCGGGTTATAAAATATTTCTTCTGATACACCCAGCCATTCTCTTAATTTTTTACCGCTGGCATCATCCCAGGGTTTGCCGCTTTGCTGCACTTTCAGTCCCGGTGCCTGTCCAATGATGACAATTCTTGCCTCTGGCCCTGCCTGCAATACCGGCCGCGGTGCAAAGGGCAAATGCTTTTTGCAGATGGTGCATTGGGAAATTTCGGTGAGCAGTTTTTTCATTAATAAACTATTAAGCCTTTGCAGGAATAATTGTACTGAGTTCCACATCTCTCTCTCTTTGCTCCTCAGTTTTATTGAACCTGAAAATTGTGTACTGTATTTACCCGCCATTAGCTTCTGAAGCCGCTTCTTCATACCAAAACTTAAGTTACAGTCTCCGCTTCATGATATAGCTTTTATAATTCAAACTTACAAAACACTTACCGGTTAGTTAACCCCGTTTGATCCGGCTTAAAACATACATATATGTTCTTTTTGTTTGAATAAATCACAAAGCCACTTAAAAATCACCCGGGTTGTTTATTTTTAGGCATGAATTCTACAAAACTTCAACCTCCCTACCAGAACTTTGCTGAATATATCCGCTCAGTAAAATTTGTTCAGAATGCTTTTATCGCCGGTGCCGGGTTGTTTGGGTTAATTACCATTTTTATAGTAGAAGTAATGAAGAGCACCGGGGATTTTGACCATCTTGGCCAGGTATTGTTCATTATCGCTTTAACCTTAACTGTGCTTACATTTATTGCCCGCAAAGCGCTTTTTCCAATACAGGTGAATATACTGGGATCAAAAGCGCCGCTCCGCCGCAAATTAGATGTTTACAAAGCGGCTGTAATGGTGCAGCTTGCATTAATTGAAGCCCCGGCCCTGTTTTGCATTATTGTTTACCTGCTTTCCGGCAACAGACTTGTGCTATTGCTGTGGCTGTTTCAATTGTACCAGTTATTTACTACCAGGATTACACCGGAAGCAGTTTCTTCAACATTGCCGCTAAGCACTGCAGAAAAGATGAAAATTGATAACCCTGAAATGGGTATAGATTAAATATGTTTAGAATTCAGGAAATTGTTTTATCAGATCATCCGGTGTTCAACCGCAAACCTGATAAGCATTGCAGTATTTTTTACTTCCAGCTTGGCTAATAAATTCTTGCGGTGACTGTCTACTGTAAAAGGGCTCAAAAATAATCGTTCAGCAATCTGGGGATTAGTATAGCCTTCTGCGATTAATGAAAGTATCTCTTTTTCCCTGTTGCTTAATACAGGCAGTTCAACTTTTAATGACCGCTGATACTCATTAAGTGCTTGTCCTGCTTCTCCGCTGAAATAAATATCACCCGCATATACTGCATGTATCGCTTCAAGAAGTTCTTCTTTTGCCGCATTTTTTAAGATATATCCCGAAGCCCCGTTTTCCATCATTTTCTTTATATACAATCCCTGGTTAAAAGTGCTCAGGCCAAGAATCATAACACCCGGGTATTTCTCTTTCATGGAGGCGCACAATTCTACCCCGCTTGTATCAGGCAGGCTGATGTCCATCAGTACAACATGAGCAGTATTACTTACAAAAAATCCCAGGCAGGATTGGGCATTCGAGGCATGACCTGCCCATTCGATACCCTTTTCATTTTGCAGCAACGAATGAATACCTTCAATAACAACGGGGTGATCATCAACAATAAATACCCTGATCATACATTATATATTGAATTCAATATTTACCAGCGTACCCTTGCCGGCCTCTGAGTGAACATCCAGTTGTCCACGCAGGTAATCAACTCTTGAGCGGATACTGGTCCACCCTGCACCTTTTCCGGTTTCTATTATCTCAGTATTGAACCCCCTTCCGTTATCTTCCACAACAATATTCAGTCTTTTTTCTTCTTTTACCAATTGCACCAGAGCCTCTGTTGCAGCAGCATGTTTTAAAGTATTATTCAGCAGCTCCTGTATAATACGATAAATTATTATCTCATTTGAATTATCAAGTCTCTTTTCCATTCCAAATGACTGGTAGTTTATTGCTATAAGCCCTGTTGCATTTATGGAATTACAATAATCCTTCAGGGCTTCATCCAGGCCGAATTTTACAAGCATTTCCGGCATCATGTTATGAGCTACACGTCTAAGTTCCCTGATGGACGTATCAAGCATATCAAGCGATCGCTCAAATACGGTCATATTATCCGGTGTCACTATGAAATTACTTTTCATATTGCTTAAAGAAAATTTTACGCCTGATAATAAACCACCAAGTCCGTCATGCAGGTCTTTGGCCAACCGGCTTCTTTCTTCTTCCTGCCCTTTCAGCAGAGAATCAACAGCCACCAGTTGTCTGTCTTTTTCCAGTTCACGGATACGTTGCTGATGCAATTCGCCCTGCTGTTTTACCAATTGCTGGCGATGACGAAGGTTACGGTAAACGAGAAAACCAAAGAGCATCAGCACGGCCACAAAACTGATGAGGAAATAATTAAGTGTTGATTTTTGCCTTATTAACAGAGACTGTATCTGCTTGTCTTTTTGCAATTGCTCTATCTGGTTACCTTTTTTCTCAGCAGCAAATTCTTCGTTCATCAGCATTATACGGTACTGGTTTTGCTCCCTCACCAAACTATCAGCAAATGCAGCCTGTTTTTTTTTGTACTGATATGCATTCCTGTAGTTCCCTTTTGCCTCTTCCAGCTCACTTAAATAAGACAGCGTTGATAATACCTTGGGTTTGTAATTATAACGGGTAGCTACATTCAATGAATTCTGAAAATAATAATCAGCACTGTCAAATTGGTTCAACCGGAGATAGTCTTTTCCGATTTCAAGCGACTCATCAGCAAGATAATAGGGGTCATCCCATTTTAAAGCGTAATAATAAGCAAGCTTGTGGTGTTTGACAGCAAGATGGGTTTTTTTTTGATAAAAGTAATATTCCCCATAGGCATGGTTATGGTAAATCAGGTCCAGCGATGTCTGGGAATAGTTCAGCAAAGAATCAGTTTTACTTAAATAAATTAACCCGTCTCCCGGTCTTTGGGTTTTGAAACAGATGGTTGCCAAACGGGCACAGGTGTGTACGTTTTGGGATTTATTTGAAGAATCATGTATATAAGTAAATGCTTTATACATGTGTTCATAACTCTTGCCCCATTCACCCATATCGCTGAAGACAAAAGCAAGGTTAAAATAGACTGTCTCCATCCTGGCAGAATCCCTCAGTTTCTCGTACTCATTTATTGACTTCAGGTAATACTTCTGCGCACTTTCCCATTCATTAATCAATGAAAGTATCCCGCCCATATTGTTGTAAACAGCTGCTAACCCGCCTGTCTGTACATCGCCCCCGATAAGGCTATACTGCTCCGCTGCCATATTATAATTTCGTATTGCCGAAGGATAATCACCATGACTGAACCCCAGGTTGCCAATTGCCAAAAAAGCATCGGCTGCTATCAGCGTGTAATTATTTTTTTGGGCCAGCACCAGCACCGAGTCATAAACCCTTCGTGAAACTTTATGATCCAGGTATTCCTGGGTATAGCCAACCTGAAGTAATATTCTGCATTTTACCGAATCATTTTTTGCAACCTCCAATAACTTTCTCAGGCTGTCTACTTTATTCTGCTGGGAGAATAACTGAAGATTAAAAATAAACCCAATCAACAGACAAGCAAAGCAGCAGGTAATAGATCTCATAAATGAATTGTCTATAAATACATATAAAGGTTGTTATTCTCCTGCACAAAATCAAAAAACCAAGTTCAAAATACCTGTTTCAGGTGATTTTTACAGTACCCGGCAAGAATCACTGTTTCGGGTGATGCAACCAATTGTAGTGCTCATTTACCTTTAAGTATTGAATTTATCCGGCAAAGAAAGAATGGCTGTAACAGGTAATAACTCTTATGTTATTACCCCCGCCTGGTACAAATAACTTTTTGAAATTTCAGTACTCCCCGTTAGTAATTCCCGGCCCATCATTCACCATTAAACTTCTTTATATGAAAAAGGCGCTTCTCCTTGCTATGATGTTCTCAATTGCTTATTTTTCAAATGCCCAGATAGGGAACGTGCTCAAAAAAGCAAAACAAAAGGCAGAGTCAAAAGCCAATGAAAAAGTTGACAAGACAATTGATAAACCCGGAACCGAAACAGAAAAGAAGACATCCCCAAACAATGACGCGGCGGGTACAACAAAACCACAGGCTGACACAGCGAAAACTGAACCTGCTTCCATCAAAGTCTACAGCAAATATGATTTTGTACCAGGAGAAAAAATTGTAGTATTTGAAGATTTTATGCAGGATGCCATTGGCGATTTTCCGGCTAAATGGAATACAAATGCCTCTGGTGAAGTGGTGACGATTGATGGAAATCCGGGTCATTGGTTTATGATGCACAGGGCCGGTACTTTTATGCCCGAGTTCATTGACAGCCTCCAGGATAATTTTACTTTTGAGTTCGACCTGATCGCAATCCATGGAAACAAAACAGGCGGCTGGCCATCTTTCCATACAGCCATTGCCGAACTCTCAGACCGGGATAAGCCCCAACACTGGCAAACAGCAAGCAACCATTTTTATTTCTCTGTGTATGCTGGTAACAGTACAGATGGTTCAATAAGCTCTGCAAGAAGAAAAAATGAAAGTTCAGAAGCATCCGAGCAAATAATTACAAAACAATTTGCAGACAAAAGCAAACCCGTTCATATTTCTATGTGGCGGCAAAAAGAACGTTTGCGTATTTATTTCAACGAAGAAAAAGTTTTGGATATACCCAGGGCTTTGGCAAGTAACGCAAAATTCAACAGCATACTTTATTTTATTCCTTCTGTGGATGAAGATAACCGCTATTGCGTAAACAATCTTCGTCTTGCTGTTGGCGCCCCGGATGCCCGTAAAAAAATACTCGAACAAAACAAATGGGTCACTCACGGAATTTTATTTGATGTAAACAGCGCCAATATTAAACCTGAATCGTACGGCACATTGAAAGAAATGGCAAATGTGTTGAAGGAATACACTGATCTGAAAGTAAAAATAGTTGGCCATACTGATGCGGATGGAAAAGACGGAGACAACCTTGATCTCTCCAAAAGAAGGGCTGCTTCTGTAAAAACAGCATTGGCAAAAGAATTCGGAATTAACGAAAACCGCATGGAAACGGATGGCAAAGGTGAAAGCGAACCGATAGATAAGAATGATAATCCCGCGGGGAAAGCGAATAACCGCAGGGTGGAGTTTATCAAACTATAACCCTTAAAATTTCAATCATGCGTATCGTTTCTCTTCTGCTGCTGATTGTTTTTATGGCAAACAATGGTTTAGGTCAACAACCAGTAAAAAAAGAAATAAAGAAGCCTGTTCCGGATCAGGTACCATCAAAAAATCAAATGCAGGGGCAGTTGGCGGAAGCCATCACTGAATTAAATACCCAGATAGCTGACCTGGAAAAACAATTGGCTGAAGCGATAGCGAAAAAAGAAGATGAACAAACGATAAAAGATCTGCGGGATCAAATAGCAATGCTGAAAAAACAAGTGGAGATGATGCGGGGTGTGGGTAAAACTGTTTCAGGCATTTCTGAAAAAACATTTCAGCAGGCAGGAGAAAAAGAACCTCTTGTTCCCAAAAAAGATGTTGCCAGGATAAATATGCTGCCGGATAAAATTCTCACAAAGGAAGAACTGACCTTGTTTATAAAACAAGTACATAGGCAGGTAGAAATAATGATACCTGCTGAAGAAAAGACGGAGGCGTTAACTATCTATAACGAAACAAAAAACAAACACAACTCTGCGGTAATAACGGGCAACACGGCCAGTAGTTTATGGATGATCGGTCATTCCGAAAAAGCAATATACATTATGGGCAGGGCCTGCCTTGATGATATGGATAATATTGACAATCTAAATAATTATGCTGCCTTTCTTACCATGACAGGAGCCGAACAGGCAGCGCTTCCCATCCTCCAATACCTGAATGACCTGTTTCCAAAGAACAGTACTATTCTTAACAATATCGGCCAGGCCTGGTTTGGTTTGGGAGAAGTGAACAAGGCGAAAGAAAATCTTGAAGGGGCCACCCTTTTAGATCCTAATCATTCCATGGCGAATACTGCGTTGGCGGATATTTCATTATCGGAAGGAAATTCTCAGAGAACCATATCATTTTTAAAGGCTGCATTAAAAGAAACTTATGATCCTGATAAAGAAGCGCAACTTAGCAGCCTTGGCTATACGATCACGTTTGCCGATCTGCCTCCGCTTAATTATCCAATGAAAAATGACCCCTTTGGCCTGATACCATTTATTGAATCCTTGCCAGAAGATATTCAAACGAATGTGAATGATATGACGCCTGCGCTTAAACTTAAAAGTTATGGAAAAGGAGTCCTTAATCTTAAAAACCTGCTGGAGAACGTAAGAAAAGAGCTACAGAAAAAACAAGAGCAAAGCGCAAAAAAAATGGCTGAAAATGCGCAATACAGAACTGAAATATTTGAAGCACTTTCACCGGGCTATACACTAGGGGCGGCAGCGACCCGGATACGGGTAAAAAAAGTACAGCCTGTTCAGGTTACCGGTTCTATTGATGACGATCCTGTTGAAAAAATCATAGCAAGTTGCCAGAAATATTGGTTTGATTCAGTAGTAACTCCCATTAAAAAGCTGCTCCATACGAAGATCGATGCTGCAACGGGCGACTGCGCTTCTTTTGATGCAGCTACAAATGCTTTCCTGCAAAAAAGAAATGAAATATATAGCCGGGGGGTAAGGCACATCAAGAAGGCATTCATCAGAAATTCTCGCAAACTCACTGAATGGATCAAAATTATGTTATATGGCAGTGGATTAGATCAACCGCCTCGCGGTATAGGTGATCTTACATACCTTTTGATTGGCGAAATGGAAAGAACAAAAGGTAAATCTATAATCCAAAATGATGCATACAGAGATATTCTGCGTTTTGTCGAGAATGCATCCGAGACTTTCCAAAATGAGTATGTAAGTCAGTGCGATAAACAAAAACAAATCCTTGATCCAAAAGCTGATGATCTTGTTCCATTAGGAAAGACAAAAGTAGAATGTGAATTTAAAAAAAAGGTAGAACCATCAGGGTATTACAAGTTTGAACTTGTGTGCAATACTATCGTAGAAAAAACGGATCCAAAGCTTAAAAAAAGAAAATCCAAAAATCGGCAAGGAGCTGCAAAAAGTGCTACCCCCAGAGGCCAAATAAGTAGCAGGTTGCCTTTATTAAGTGGCCCATCCGCTTATTTGAACGATTATGAAATGGAATTTATAAAAGAAAAGCCTGCGCCTTTGAATGCAGAAGATAAAGATCCTTCACAATTTTCTTTGGAATATGACAGGTGGGGAAATTTGATTGGTTTCAATCTTCAACTCAATAAAGAAGGTACCGCCCTTGCTGATCCGGATTCTGTTGAATCAGGTATTGAAAGCCGCTGGAGCTGGAATGCTGCCGGTTCAGCAACCAAAGGTTTTTTAAATAAACTTGTTATAAAATAATTTATGAAAAAGCAAATCATTCTACCCCTTTTACTCATCCTCAATTTTACATCCTGGAGCCAGAAAAGCATCACAACGGTTGAGCGTTGTACGGATGCCATGGCTATGCAGGCTAAGGGTAAATGGATTAAAACCACTCATGAAAGTGCGTCAAGTTCGAAAGAGATTAATAACATTCTTGATGAATTTCATAACATGGTAATGAAGATTTATCCTCAGCCAACCGGTGTTGATGCGGCATGGCACAGCGTCGAAGGAATAAGTTATTTTGGCGCAAAGCAAAAGACGTCTGCCTACACAGATGGCAGGCCCAAATATGAAGATACAGAGCTCCCTCATTTTAGGATGTATTATTACCGCTGCGGCTTCTTCCGGTATAGTTGTGAATATAATAAAACCCACACGATGTTGCCGGGCTATCCGGGAGAAACAGGCACCTGGTTAACAATTTCAGCCAATAACAGGCAGCCAGCTATCAGTGAAGTGATAGATGGATCATGGACAATAAACGGAATGGGTGTTAGATTGTTGAACCCGGGAGCAAGAACATACTCGGGACTTGGATTAAGGGATGCCGAAAAAGGCAGAAACTATCGCATTGTACTCATTCATCGCAAAGACATTTTACCTTATATACCGGTTACCCGGAAACAATATCTTGAACGATGCATCATTTATCACACTAAACTTTGGGATGAGACTGTTAAAAGGACTGAGAATTTACCTGTTCGTTCCCTGGAAGAACAGGAGAAAGAAAAAAATGCAAAGCTTGCAAAATTTGAAAAAGACTTTGGAAAAGACCCTAAGCGATTGAAGTCAGCGGTGGATTATTACCTGTCAGGTTATAACACAGACCAGCAAATGAGAGATGAACAGGTTCAGAAGGCAAAAAAAAATAAAGAACAAGAGTTAAAAAAATTTACAGACGAAGTAGAGAAAACAACCCGGCAAGGTTTGCTCGATTCACCGGCAATGATCCGGGAGATGTATAATTCGGATCTTATTTTCGACACAGACCCTCTGCAAGCGAATATGGTGGTGATTGAGAACCGGGATTATATACGTAAAGACCTGCCGAAACATGTACCGCAATTTTTTGTGGTAGACTGGGAATGGAGTGACTGGGCACCCCAGGAAAAAATTGATGAGATCATGGAAAAGGATTTTCCTTATGAAAAACTGCAGGCAATGATTGATAAATAAAAACTTCAATGAAAAGTTTAAAACTCGTTCCGGTCTTGATCATTGCGTTGTTTTTTCTGTCAAACAGCAAAAAGCAAAATGAAAAAAAGATTAAAGAAAGTGCAGATAACTGGAATGGCACCGTTACCTGGACTAAAACATCCGCAAGCAAAGGAAAAAGAGAATGGGAGGAGCATGGAAAGAAAAACGTTAGCCGGTGGGACAAATCATTTGAGTTTAAGATCACTGTAAATTTTATTAATGGAAAAGGTAACGTGGTTCGCCTCGACAAAACCATCAATTGGGGAAAGGACAGTTTGATCTTTGTGCATCCTGAAGATAAATACATGATTACGGAAACAACCACTGTGATTGATTGCAGCGGCCAGGATATATCAGAACTATCAGTTGAATTTTCTGAAGACAAAAAACATTATTGGATCAGTTTCTTCACTCCCACCTGCCCGGAAAGGATCACCCACGAGGTAAGAAACAATATTCACGGCAACACAAGCGATCAATCAGTCGGCGACCACCAGGGCATTCAAATAACTCTTCCT
>JANRKT010000379.1:0-7811 GCA_033763355.1 Chitinophagaceae bacterium
CCGGCTGCGGAAACTTTGTTGGGCATCCTGCTTTATTTGTTCATCTGTTAAACCACCTGGTTGCTGGCTGCGGATATGCGAACGCATTACTTCAGCCGTTAATGAAAATTTTGTTGTGAAATTATAGGTTACAGTACCATAACCAGCATTTGTAAAATAGCGGCTGTTTTCTCTCCATCCGTCTCCATTACGATGGTCGAAAAATGTATAATAATGAACTTTCCCTTTCTTGCCGCCTATTGCATTATAGCTGTTGAATAGGCCATTGCTTCCAATTGTTTGCTGTGTCTCAAATTCAAAAGATTTGTTCACTTCGCTGCCATTTCTGAGAATGTAATTTACCAATCCGCCAAATTGTGGTCCATATTGCAAAGAACCATGCCCCCTTACAATTTCTATTCGTTGTACAGCCTGTAGCTGTGGATTATAGTATGCTTCGGGATAACCAAAAGGATCCGCAGCAATATCATATCCGTTTTGACGCACATTAAACTCCCAACTGCGGTTGGGACTTAATCCACGAGCAGCAATACCAATCTGAATTCCGCTGGGGTCGCTTTCCCAGATATGAATTCCAGGTACTTTTGCCAATACCTGCCGCATGTTATTTGTTACTACATTACCCTGCACATTATCCAGCACAATCAGTGTATTCTTTTTGCCTGCATAAATATTTGTGCCAACAATTTCCGGCATTTGCTGATAATCGCTTTTGCTGTTTCTACCCACTACAGTCACATCGGGCAGACTTTTTATCAGTAGTGTATCACTATTTCCTTTTTTGGTTTGCCCGATAGCTACATTTAATACCCATATCATTAAACACAAAACAAGCGCTCTTTTACTCATAAGTATGATTTTGAATTGCAAAAGTGCTAATGCCTTGTATAATACCACTTATGTAAAAGGGAAATAGAGTTATGCAATGCGGAAATAGTTAGGTTTTAGTCAATAAATAGCAGACAGGCAACCTATTTTTCATTTAACTTATACTATTAAAATCATGCGGCTGTTATTATATGATAGTAATTCGGTGATTCAGTAATTTTAGTTGAGTGGCGTGAGGCTATCAGGAAAAAAGGGGTGAAAACACGTTTAGCTGACGTAAATGCTACATTTTCAACGGGAAAGCCAAGCAAGAATAGCTGTAAGTGGTAGCAAAATTTTATAAAAATTATCTATAATTTTACAAATTTGCTAAACCATTCTAACATATCTTCGTCTTTAAAAGGAGTAGAGGTTCGCTAAAAACTCTTATTTTTAGCAATATTAAATGAAACGTAGTTTATCCATAAAACTGAAAGCGCTGTTCTTACTGGTTGTATTTGCCACAAATACAATAGTGGGTTTTGCCTGTGCTATAGGTGTAGATATGGGTTTTAATTCCTCCTCTCATCATAACCAAACTGAAGCGTCTGCAGAAGTGCATATTCACGATGATGGGAAAAACCATGTTCATGAAAAGGAAACAGCAACAGTAACAAATCATGTTCATGAAAATGGAATTAATCACCAACATGATAGTGAGCCAACAAAACTAATCCCCGTTGATGGCAATAACTTACTTACAAAAGAAGATGGCGGATGTTGTACCAATGAAGTGCAGGAGTTTCAAGATTTGGATAAAAACATTTCCGTAAATACTACTGGTATCAATGTACCGGTATTTGTGGCAATTCTTAGTACTTATTTTAATATTGATTTCTCAGCGGCTGTCAAGGATTTTCCTGTCCATTATAAGGTTCGTTTTTACTACCCCCCACCGACTGACATACGCATAGCGATGCAGCGTTTCCAGATTTGATTATGGTAAAACAGGTGAAGCTTTTTGCTTCATCCAACTTCATTTGCGTTTCGCAATATGAGGCTATTTGTTTTACCGTAATCAATTTTTATGTTCAGATATCGTATCATCGTTTTTCTTACAGGTTTCATCAGTTTTTCAGCATCGGCACAGCAGGTGCTCACAGAAGATGAAGCTGTGTCTAAGGCATTGGCTAATAACAAGAATATCCAAGCTGCATCACTGCAAGTAAAACAACAGCAGCAGTTACTGAAATCAGCCATCAATCTTCCTAATCCCGAGTTCTTTTGGGAAAGCCCTACAGGTAACTTTTATACCGGTAGCATTACGCAGTCGTTTGAATTCCCCACCGTGTACAGTAATCAGTACCGTTTGCAAAAGCAGCAAATTGGTGTGGCGCAAAAAGAAAAACAACTAACAGAAGCAGAGTTAAAGTATCGAGTTAAAGTCTTATACTTAGAAATACAATACGCTGATTCGCTAGCCTCACAATTATACATACAGGATACACTCTATGAAAAGATAAAGCTATCAGCTATTCGCCAGTTTAATGCAGGACAAATAGACTATCTGCAACAAACATTTGCTGAAACACAGTATGGTGAAATTCATAATCAATATCAACAGTCGCTTGTAAGAGCCTCCTCTTTAAAGGCGCAGTTGCAATGGTTCACAGGCATTAAAGATCCTATTTCAGTAGAGCCACTTGCTATTTCACTTTCTCAGGTACAGTTATCTCTTGCGCCTGATTCCACAGCGTTATTTGCAAATCCTGCCCTACAGATATTACAGCAGCAGGAGAATGTAGCCAAACAAAATATTGCATTGCAAAAAAGCAAAGCGCTACCTGGGTTGGCTTTTGGTTATTTCAACCAGGGCGAAAGGGATACGAAATGGTTGAATCGTTTCAGGGTTGGCGTAACTATTCCGTTATGGTTCGGACAATATAAAAGTAATATCAATGCTGCCAAAACGGAGCAACAGGTTATTCAAAGCAAACAGCAGGGATTGCAGCAAGACTTATCTGCACAAACGATTAATACAAACAGCGAAATGCGAACCAACTGGCAGTCTGTTCAGTATTATCAACAAACAGGGTTAAGAAAAGCACAGGAAGTGATTACTACTTCACAACGCTTTTTTGTGAGTGGTGAAATTGATTATATCAGTTTACTAAGAAACAGCAACGATGCTTACACTGTTTACCAGAAATACCTGGAAGCAGTACGAAATTATAATCTCAGCGTTATCAATCACAAATATTTAATGGGTCAGTTATGAAACGAATCATCATTCAATTTTTATTGGGGCTATTGCCGGTATTTACATTTGCACATGGCGGCGAAGACCATGGGGATGCTAAAAAAACAGCTATATCACCTGCAAGTTATTTCTCCTCTGAGGCTGCTTCTGAAGTCTATGAGGTATTGTTAAAGTACAGCCCGATAGTGCCGGGCAAGGAAGCATCGCTTCGTTTATATTTAAGTGAATACAATACCAATAGCCCTATTGACAGTGCTAAACTGGAAGTAACGGTAGCTGACAATCCCAATATAAAGATTACTGTTACAAGGATTGATAGGGGTGTATTTGAATTGAAAACCACATTTCCAGCAAAGAAAGTATACAATCTTGTACTCAATATCAATAGCTATGCAGGCATTGATTTAATTCAACTAAACAATATTGAAATAGGGAAAGAATTGACTGCAGCAGTTACAACAGAAAGCACCCCGCATTCTCATTGGTATAGCAGCAATTGGTTTTTTGGTTTGATTGGTATGCTGACCGGCTTGCTTGTTATGTTCTTTGTTACCAGAGGTCGCAGCAGGAAAATAATTACGGGAGCAATTATTCTTTTTTGTCTTTTGCCAACAGCCACTTACAATCCGGTATCTGCACATGGTGGTGAAGATCATGGTGACGCGGCAGGTAAAACTGGCGGGGGCTCTTCCACCACCTTTATAGTTGAAAAGGAAACACAATTCCTTTTTAATATTCAAACGCAGAAAATTAGCACAGGTGATTTTAATGAATCATCCGTTTTACTAGGAACAGTAAATGCAGCTCCACAGGGCCGGGCAGTCATACAAACGCCGCAATCAGGTAAAATCGTTTCATTAAGGGTAGTTCCGGGGCAGAAGGTTGGTAAAGGACAAGTAGTTGCAATAATTGAACAACAGGTTGATGCCGGGACGCAAATTAGTATCAACGCCCAAAGTAACAGTGTAAATGCAGAATATGAAGCTGCCAAAGCGCAATATGACAGGTTGTTGGGTATAGCAGACATTGCCGCAAAGAAAGATATTACCGAGGCCAAAGCCCGTTTAGAAAGTGCCCAGAAAAATAAGGCACTCTTTGATGCCAATACCGGAAAGAATACCGGTAATACAAAAACTATAAGCCTTTCTTCTCCTGTTAGTGGTGTTGTTGGCACATTTAATTATGCAATTGGCGCTGTGGTAAACAGCGGAGAAACCTTATTTGAAATAACCAACCTTGATCAGGTATTTGTGGAAGCCCAGGTATTTGCAGGTGACGCTCAAAAATTGAAACTAGCAACAGGGTTTACCACCATTTCAAATACAGATACACTGGTTTATACATTGAAAGTGATCAGCACTGCCCAATCAGTAAATACAGGTAACCAATCTCAGAAAGTCGTATTTGAAATCATCAACCCAAGAGGGCAGTTCAAAATTGGTGAGAATATAAATGTGCGGATGACAGGAAATAATGTCATCCGGCAGGTAGTGATACCTAATGAAGCAATTACTGATGTGAATGGTAAGCCGGCCATTTTTATAAAAGATAAAGCTGAACAGTATAGTATCAGCTTCATAGTTAAAGGGCAAAGCAATGATAAGTTTACCGTTGTCACCAAGGGTACTGAAGACGGCGAAAGAGTTGTTACTGCCAATGTGTATCAAATGAAAATGATGTATTTAAATCAATAACCAAAATAAACAAACAAACATGAAAAAGTTATTAATGATGTCCCTGCTACTGGCAACTTTTACCGCAACCTTTGCACAAAGCGGCGATAATGAAGCTGTAAAAGCAGTGTTGAACAATTACAAAAAAGCAATTGAAAAATTAGACACCGCCGGTGTTGTGAATCTTTTTGTAAAAGACTCTAAAGTGTATGAACAGGCGAGCGATGAAGGCACAATTGGTCATTATCTGGAACACCATCTGGGGCCCGAACTGAAAGCGTTCAAATCTTTCACTTTCAGTAATTATAAAGTAGATGTAACAATGGCAGGTGAATATGCTTTTTCAACGGAAACGTATATCTATACTATCGTTCTTGCTAAAGATGCTAAGGAAATAAAAAGTCAGGGAGTAGCTACTTCAGTTTTAAGAAAAACAAAAGCTGGCTGGAAGATTGTGCAAACACATTCTTCATTTAGGAAAGCAAAATAAATCTCAAATTATAAAAAAGAAAAAAATGAAACAAATCAGCGTTATCCTTTCACTGGCAATAGCAGTTTTTAGTTTTACTGCTGTAAATGCACAATCAACAAAAAATAAAACTGCAGTCGCAGATTCAGTTATTTATCAATGCCCGATGAAGTGCGAAGGCGATAAGACCTATGATAAAGCAGGTAAATGCCCTAAATGCAATATGAATTTGAAGGCTGTGCCAAAACCGGTCGATGTCATTTACCAGTGCCCCATGAAATGTGAGGGTGATAAAACTTACAATAAGGCAGGAAAATGTCCTAAATGCAATATGAACCTGACCAAAGTGAAGGCAAAAAACTCGACAGATAATCATAAGGGTCATGATCACAATTAACTATTCAATAAAATAAAGCAAATGAAACAAGTGTTAAAAATTACGATGGCAATTTTCGCTATTAGCTCTGTCGTGGTCTTTGCAGCATGCAATGACAGTGGCGATAAAAAAAACGCTTCAGCAAAAACAGAAATGTCGCATGAAGGTGGTGACCATATTTATGCCTGCCCTATGCACCCGGAAGTAACAGGCAAAGAAGGCGATACCTGCCCAAAATGCGGCATGAAACTGGAGCATAATGACAATGCTGGTGGTCCAAGCAATGTTAGTATGCAGTTCACCTATAACCCGACATCTCCTAAGCCCGGAGAAGAAGTTACTTTATCCATGACTCCAAAAATAAAAGATAAACCTACTGAGCAGGTTCCATTGGATGTAGAGCACACCAAAAAAATACACCTCATTGTTGTTAGTGATGACCTTAGTTGGTTTGACCATATACATCCTGAACTCAACGCAGATGGTTCTTACACAGTGAAAGAAAAATTTCCGGCTCCAGGCAAGTACACTTTGTTTGCTGACTATAAGCCAAGTGGTGCCAATCATACGGTTGACTATTTAAATGTAAGTGTAGCAGGTACAGTGCCAGCAGCAAAAGTGTATGGAGCAGATAGACTAACCAGCGCCGCCGGGGATGGATTTTCTGTCTTACTTACTCCTGAGGGCGGTAAGTTTTTAACCAATATGCCCATGCACATTAATGGAGTAGTAATGCTAAACGGTAAAGAAGTAGATGTAACAACCTTAGAAGATTACCTCGGCGCAAAAGCCCACATGGTAGTAGTAAGCCTTGCCGATAAAAAATATTTGCATGTACACCCAAGCGTAGAAGGTGGAAAATTCGATTTACATACTACGTTTGAAAAACCCGGTGTATATCGTGGCTGGATACAATTTCAAAGCAAGGGTAAAATTTATACAAGTGATTTTGTAATGAATGTAGCAGAAGGGACAGCAGCTAACATAAAAAACATGAACGATAATAGTAAGGGCATGAAAGAAATGAAACACTAATTTTTAAACAAAAAAAGTATAAACATTAAAATTTAAAACAATGAAAAAGATAACAATTCTGATGACAGTACTGCTGATAGCAACTTTTACAACATTTGCACAGCATAGTGGTGGCGACCATAAACATGGTTCACCACATGGCGGAACAGTTAAGTCGGCCGGGGGATTTCATGTTGAAGTAAGTGTAAAAGACGGTATGGTAATGGCCTATTTGCTGGATGCTAATGAGAAAACAATAAAGAATAAAGGTGTAACAGGAACAGCTGTTATTCAAATGGCAGACGGGCAAACTTCAACTATCACATTAATCCCAAGCGGTAATGAAGGCTTTATGTACACTCTTGATAAGGCAAAAAAGTACAATAAAGCAATTGTAACCTTTACAAGCGGTGGAAAAACTGCATCAGCATCGTTTGACCTGATTGCAAAGGCCAAGCCTGCGGCAGATGGACACAACCATCAACATTAAAATGGATACCAAATCATAGCAGGTTTATTACCTGCTATGATTTATAATGCTTCTGCCTTAGATCGTATAATGGCAATTAAAGATTTTATTTTATGCTGAACAGACTCATTCTTTTTTCCTTGAAGAACCGGATGCTTGTAGTTTCAATGGCTGCTTTGCTCATGGTGTATGGCGTATTTACGTTGGTTAATCTTCCGGTGGATGTATTACCCGATTTAAACAGACCAAGAGTAACCATATTTTTAGAAGCCAATGGTATGGCTCCGGAAGAAGTAGAAAGCCAAGTAAACCTGCCGGTGGAAACACAATTAAATGGTGCGCCGGGTGTGGAAGTAGTCCGTTCAGTAGCAAGCCCCGGATTAGGGATGGTGTTTGTTGAGTTTGACTGGAATACGGATGTTTACCGTGCAAGACAATTGACTGCCGAGAAGTTGCAAAACATTCAACTGCCCAAAGGTATTACACCAGTGATGGGGCCTATCAGTTCCATCATGGGGCAAATTATGATGGTGGCGGTTACCAGTGATACTACTTCGCCTGCTGATTTAAGAACACTGGCTGATTTCACCATACGCAGAAGGCTGATGAGTGTAAAAGGTGTAAGTCAGGTAATACCGATTGGTGGAGAAAGAATGCAGTACCAGGTTTTGATTTCAAGTGAAAAATTAAGACAGTATAATCTTGCCATTGACGATATTGATAATGCTTTACAGTTAACCAAT